>CAYUZF010000033.1:11484-14605 GCA_964449615.1 uncultured Aureispira sp. | reverse complement strand
TAGCTGCCGCGCCGTCCGCAGCTTTAAACCCACCTACTGCTAAACCAGCTGCGCTATTAGACTCTACACCGCCGCCACCTAATTTTCCGTGGTTGGATCGTTACGAGGCCATCCAAGCCTTGCACCGTCAAATTCCGCTTCCCGCAGGCTATCAACGCCTTGCTGTGCCCACCTCCTCCTTCGCTGCTTGGTTGCGCCAGCTTCCCCTACAGGTGGAAGGAACCCCTGTACTGTTGTACAACGGCAGCCAAAAACCGTATCAAGCAGGGGCATATCGGGTTGTTGACATAGATATTGGCAACCGCGATTTGCAGCAATGTGCCGATGCTGTGATGCGCTTGCGCGCCGAATATTTGTTCAGCCAACAGGCATACTCTGCGATTCACTTCAACTATACCAGCGGTCATACCATTCGCTTTTCGGATTGGGCCAAAGGCAGACGTCCACGCGTCAAAGGCAGTAACGTATCCTTTTCTGCTCCCAGCGGCACGCCCGATTATTCGTATCGACAATTTAAGCGTTACTTGACCAATGTTTACAGCTATGCGGGTACGGCTTCTTTAAGTAAAGAACTGCCTACCAAAGCTTTGTCCAGCATTGAGCCAGGCGATGTGTTTATACAAGGAGGTTTTCCAGGCCATGCGGTATTGGTAATGGATGTTGCAGAGCATACCGAGACCCGCGAACGTATTTTTTTGTTGGCGCAAAGTTACATGCCCGCTCAAAGTATCCATATTTTGCACAATCCCAACAATGCGGCTCTTTCGCCTTGGTACAGCAATCAATTTTCAGGTACGCTGGAAACCCCTGAATGGAATTTTAAAGCCGATGATTTGCGCCAATTTGCGGAGTAGCTGCCCTGTCACGCTTTCAAATTAGTTTAAACTATATTCACCTTTGATTGTTCACCCCTTACCATTCTAAAAATCAACATCTTAGTAACAGAAACTTTTCTAGTATAGTAGGCTAGATAGAAAAGATTTTTGCAGGTAGGCTTTTAAACTGTCTAATTTTTCCTAATTTTAGAGGTTTTCTAACACTTGCTAAAGAAGCGTTAAGACAAGGATCGTCCCTAGTCATTTGCTTTATGCGCTTAACTCCTATTTTCTATCATTTATTTTAACTACACTTATGTCTAGAAACATCTACCAAATCCTATTGTGCGGTTGGTTGTGCTGTTGGTGGTGTACCAACCAAGCTTGGTCACAGGCTCGCGTACAGGTACGCGTACTTTCTATAGAAGCGGTAAACAATGAGGATTGCGATGGTTTCCCCTTTGGAGACAGCGATTTTTTGTGGGAATACCAAGCTACGGACAACACCCTGGGCTTGACCAACAACAACCCCAATGTAGTAACCAATGGTGCTTTCAGTGGACTTTTTAATCCGAGTTCTAACTATGCGTTGGTGGCTGGCGACAACGGCCCTTATACCCGCACTACTCCCAATAACAGCGTATTTGAGCCAAGCGATGGGGAATTTTTTGATCACGAATACGTCTGTGCAGGCGATGTGCCTACTCTGATTAACTTCGATTGGGCCGCTTACGACGGTGACGAACCTATTTTTGGCTTTGGTATATCCGTTTTTAGCCGCGATGGGGAAACGGGCATTCAATCTGTGGCGATTCCCGTGCCTGCTACGGGGGCGAGTGCGCCACAAACCTTCACCGCGACAGGTTCAAGCGGCGGTTGTACCCAAACCTATCGCATTACGGTGCAGGTAGAAACCACGCCTTTGGTGGTCACACCTGTGGAACCGCTCGTTTGCGATGCCCTTCCGTTGACAGTTGGAGGCCCTTTGCAGCAATTTGCTTGGTGTGGCAATTATCCATTAGAGCCAGGGGAGCCGCGTGAGGGAGATTTCACCAACCACGGTTCGGGTTGGTTTTACTTTGTTGCTCCAGCCAGTGGACAAGTTCGTATTGAGACAGATTTGAGTGAGACGGACTTTGGTACAGACTTGATTTTGTACCATGCTGCTGATGGTATTGGATGTGTACAGGGTAGCAACAATTGGGTCAACTTTCCCATTGCCCTCAATCCCATTAAACCAAAATTCAACTACTTGTCCTATCAAGGGATTTCTCGCGATGATGTTGTTCTAACAGCAGGGAAAGCCACAGCGCATTTTTCTAGCGTGGGCAATGCTTTTCCTGGTACGCCCGACGGACACGCCTTGATTCCTGGAGAAATTTACTACATACAATTGACTACGGATGACAGCAACGAGCGCGGTTATGTGGCGTTGCGCATAGACGACGTGGGCGGCAGTCCCTATTTGCCCCACGATATTCCTTGCCAAGCTACCGATGTCACTGCCGATGCCCAATCGCCAACGGTACGTACGGAGGCCAATGGTCAGCCGTTCTCGACGCAGTTGCAGCGCGGTACATTTTTTGGCGGAAGCCGCACCAGCGACGAGGAAATTGGCGCGCCTTACAACGGTACGGATGCCGACCGCTTTCATGCTTACCAGTATGTCCCTACCGCTAGCAACAACCTCAACGGCAGCATGTGGGTGCAATTTACAGCAGCGAACAGTGGCCGCATTTACTTTGAAGCTGATTTTGATAACGCTATAGCTAACGAAGGAGAAAACACGGCTTTGTATGCACCTGATGCGCGATTCGCTCCAGGTTTGCCAAGCGATTTGTTTTGTTCTAACATCAACCAGATTGCCGATGCCGAAGGCGGTGGTCTTGGAAGCGGTGCCAATAATACGGCTATTATTTTAGAGCGCTGTTTGGAGCCAGGTTATACGTATTATGGTATGATTGATCCCGTAGCGGCTACTACCGCAGACGAAGGCGAAGTTTGGGTATACGATCCCAGCGTTGCCGATCCTGCCAACAACCCACCCCCCAACGATATTTTATGTTTGGCCTTGACCGATACGATTTTTGAGGTTCCAGTGAAACCCGCCAACCAAACCATTCCTTTTTCGGCAGTGGCGGGCAGCAACACCAATGCCTGTATTGAGACCTTAGCAGGGGAGCCTGTTTCTAACGCGGTGGCTACGGACAGGGCCGATCAAACAGTCTGGCATTACTTTGAAGTGCCTCCTTCGGGCGTGGTAGAAATCAAATTGCGAGCCTACATCGGAATGGATCGGTTAAACT
>CAYUZF010000033.1:10408-11474 GCA_964449615.1 uncultured Aureispira sp. | reverse complement strand
CCGCTCTTCCAAGACAGTCTTTGTTACGGTGGTTTACAACCAGCTACTTATACTTTAGATGGAACACAGAACACGGCTCTCATTGATCCTATTTTCACAGGCAACACCGATTTTAACGGCGATGTGGTAGGCATTTGTTGCTTGGAGCCAGGCACGATTTACGCCATTCAGTTGGACGGTGGTAGCCCAGGCGACGAAGGTCAATACATTATAGAGTACATCAATGAGGTAGAAGTGTATGCAGGCGATTCGCAGTACAGTGTCAACAACGATACGTTTAATTTCATGTCTATTGATACGGGTTACATTTGCTACAACGACACCCTTTACCCCAGCGTTATGATAGATGGTTTGGGAAACACAACCACCCGCATTGCCAACTGTTTGGATATTGGTTATGTGGTGCAGGACAGCATGAACATTCCTGATTCTATTATTAATGGTAACTTTTCTTTTATAGATTCGGTATATGCCCGCCCATCATATTGGGTAAACGACGGCAACAACCCCATTCCTACCAATACTGTCCATTATGTAAGTCCTGTGGCTGATTTGACGGGCAGCGACTGGGGCACACTTACTTGCCCTAGCGCGAGTGCAGAAAATGGAGCGGCCTTTGTTTTCTTATCGGAGGTGGTTATTACCAATACTTACAACTCCAACAACTGCGTTATTGACTTTTCCATTTCGGGGGGATTGCCCGCCTACAATGGAAGCTTGTTCGATTATGTGATGACGGACGCCGCAGGCGATACTATTTTAATGGGGCAAGTTGCCGATGGTGTGAATGTGAGCTATGCCATTGCAACTGCAGGCATATTTACTATTGTGGCGGTCGATGGCGCGGGCTGTGGGCAGACGTTAATTATTAATGCTACGCCTTGTTTGGACCCGTGTATCAACAACCCCGTTTTCTTTACGCCTGATCCTGCCGACAGTTCTATTTATACCTGTTTTCCAGGCGGTGATTCGGCTTTGGTGACGCTTTCGCTAAATGGCGGAGCGCCTGCTACGACCGCAGGGCAAAACTACACCGCTGTTGTAAGCGGCTCTAATACACCGAACG
>CAYUZF010000033.1:5777-10373 GCA_964449615.1 uncultured Aureispira sp. | reverse complement strand
CAGTTATACCATAGCGGGTGCAGGGACGCCTACCCCTACTGCTTTTTCTTTTACCGTTTTGGACGGCGATACTTGGACGGTTATTTTGTCTGATGCCAACGGTTGTTTGGATACCTTATCAGGAACTTTTGATTACAACCGAACCAATTGCCCTGATTATTGTGCGCTCAACCCCATTACCAGTAGCTTCACCTACAGCTGCAACAGCGATGGGACGGCATTGGTACAAGTTGCCCTCAATGGCGGGCAGCCTAGTATAGATGGCTCCAACTACTCGGTGGATGCGATCGGTTCGACCATCAACGGCCAGACCTTCCAAAATGTGCCTGTGGCGGGTACGATTGGCGGCGGCGCTGGTTTCTCGTTCTTAGTGAACGACGGCGATGCGTGGACGGTAACGGTGTTTGATTTGAACAACTGTACGGATACCTTAGATGCGACTTATACGTTTGATACCATTAATTGCCCCATCTGTTTGATGATGCCTGTAGAACTGTACCCCAACCCTGTTGACAGTACGATTTACAGTTGTAATCCAGATGGAACGGCGCGGGTTACGCTTTTCTTAACAGGTGGTGCGCCAAGTATCAATACCAGCTTGTACGACGTTACGATTTCGGGTTCTACCATCGCAGGACAAAGCGGCACTACGGCGCGGGATATTGGTTTGGTTAGTTTTGAGGTGAACGATGGGGACAGTTGGACAGTTCTTGCGATAGATGACAATGGTTGTTCGGATACCTTATCGGGAAATTTTATTTACAACAATTTAGAGTTGGATATCAATGCCCTACCTTATGTGTGTAACTCCGATCAATCGGCAACCGTTACCCTACAATTGAGCGGCGGCCAACCCTCCGTAGATGGCTCTAGTTACTTGGTGACCATCATCGGAACATCGAGTGGGGGAATCGGAGGTTTTCAAGTTCCTGTATCGGGTAGCATCGGCGATACCAGCCTTTATAATTTCACGGTACAAGACGGTGAAAACTGGCTAGCAGTAGTCACCGACAACAGCCGCTGCGCTGTTGTAGACAGCATTCGCGGCAGCTTCTCCTGGAACCCTGCCAACTGTGGCAATTTGTGCAACGATCCCAACTACATAGCCAATTATATACAAGGTACAGGAAGCAGTATATCGGGTGCTATAAGTTATGTTTGTGATGCCGATGGCAATGCGCAAACAACGCTTTATATGGATGGTGGTTTGCCTAATTTGACATTGGGCAACAACGATTATACGGCGTTGATTACTATTAATGGCACAACGCTCACACAAACCGTAGTAGGCTCGCCTTTTGGTGCCTTGCTTACCCTTGATTTGAGTCCTGGCGACGTTTGGACTGTCCGAACGTTTGATGCACTCGGCTGCGACACGGCTGCAATTAGCGATACGTTTATTGGAGCAGTGGCGAATGTCAGCACGCCTACCAATATGTTGGTAGGGCAAACCGCGACCTTTGACGGTTCCAACAGTATCGGCAACATCAACAGCTACTTGTGGATTCCCGCCGCTGGCTTGAACGATCCTACAGCAGTGACTACTACTGGCCTGCCCATCGAAAGCGGGTATTACACCTTAGAGGTCGCCGACACAACAGGTTGCGTGTCGACGGATTCTGTTTGGGTAGAAGTTGGAAGCTGTATTCCTGCACACGCTGGCTTTACACCCAATGGCGATGGCGTGAACGATGTTTGGGAAATTCCTTGTTTGAATTTGTATTCTAATCGCGTTCAGGTGTTCAACCGCTGGGGGCAATTGGTCTACGAGGCAGAGAACTACGACAATTCTTGGGAGGGAACCAATCTTGGACAAAACCTGCCCGATGCAACGTATTACTACATCGTTGCCGTTGACGATCCACAATTTGAAGAGCCTACTATTTATAAAGGCACCGTGACTATTATTCGATGATTCTAAAGAAAACAAGGAAACTCCCGTTGGGCACATTGCTGAAACGGGAGTGCTTCCTTTTTCTTATCCAAAATATATCCATTATGAAACATCTTTTTCTACTTTCCTTAGGACTATTGTTGAGTAGTCAGGTGACCTTTGCGCAACAAGACCCTTTGTTTGCTCAATACAACAGCAATCCCTTCTTGATCAATCCTGCGGTAGCGGGTTCTAAGGGCAACCATTCGTTTAATTTATTCCACCGTTGGCAGTGGGTCACCTTTCCAGGTGCCCCGCAAACCTTCGGTTTGTCCTACCAGACTCTACTCAAAGACCTGCACGGCGTTGGAGCGCTGATTTTTGGCGATGTTACGGGGCCGAGTGCGCGCTGGGGCGGTAAACTGTCGTATGCGTTTCACATTCCTTTGGCCGAACGCAAAATGCGTTTGTCCATCGGGTTGGCAGGCCGTGTGGTACACAACACCATTCGCACCGATCAAATTCAATTGATCAACCCCAACGACCAAGCCGTCGTAAATGCCAACCAGGGGGTAACCAGTGCGGACGCTGAATTTGGGGTTTATTTTTATACCAAAAAACTACGCATTGGTTTTTCTGCGCCCAATTTATTGCAAACGCGCATTGATTACGGTGAAACTACGCAAGGCCGTTCTATCATTGGCCACGGCTACCGCCACTATTTCTTGATGGGTTCCTACAAACTACCCGTAGCGCAAGAGAAGGTTATTTTGGAACCTTCTGTGATGGTCAAATACGTACAAGGCACCACGCCACAGGTCGATGGTGGTGTAACGGTTCATTTACTAAAAGAGCAATTAGCGTTTGGTTTGTTCTACCGCTCCCCTGCCTTCTTGTCGTTCCAGTCGCGTTTTTTGTTTGACAATAAAATACCTGTTTTGATTGGTTTTGACCTTGCACTCAATGGCTTTCAGCAACACAGCATAGGTTCTACCGAGCTAATGATTGGCTACGAAACACAAGGCGTTGACTTATTTGGAGAATATATTGAACCCAACGAAACAAATGGTGTTCCTTCAGGAGAGTTGTAGCAAAAAACTGCTTTAAAATCGCTTATCTAACTAATAGTCTCTTTTTGAAGGTTATTCTTTAATTTTTCAAAAAGAGACTATTTTTTCTCAAAAAGTCTGTACTTGTGAGAGGGCAGTTTAAACCTGTACGGTATTTTAAATTATATTTTAGTCGCCAAAAAACTTTCGTTTTTACCATAATTGCCTTATATTAGCCCTAGAGAAACACCTACAACTCTATTTCTAAAAGTATCCACACCTATTAAGTACGTCCTTTTCTATAGAATTGTTTGAGTCGGAATTGCATCCTACCTGCCCTACCTCAACTCTTCTCACCCTTGTAATGTCAACAGAAGTGTTGCCTATTACCGAAGGTTTATTTTCATCAAGTCTCAATCGACGTGTTGCACGTTGGCCAAAGAGAATCCCTGATTATTTGCATTTTTTGTTACGAGAACAGTCCGTATGAAACACTTATTAGAAATTGCTCGCATTGTTACGAAGAAAAAAGTCAAGAAAATAGAAATATTTGACGATCATTCCTTGAAACAGAAAAATTCAAGATTTAACGACTTTTATGAGTTGTTGATGAGTGGTTCGCTGCTTACCGACCAAGAAGCGGCACAAATGCTTTACGACGGCCGTCCGACAGACGACAAGTATCGCCAACTCAAATCGCGCTTCAAAAAGCGTTTGCTCAACACACTTTTCTTTTTGGACGTCAACCAGTCGGCTACTTCTAGTTACAACCGCGCTTATTACAGCTGCCACAGAGATTGGACGTTGGTAAAAATTTTATTGGCCAACAAAGCCGATCAAACAGGCGCACAACTAGCCCGCAGCATTCTATCGGTAGCGCTTAAGTTTAATTTTTCGGATATTGTTGTAAATGCAGCGCGCATTCTACGCCAACATGCGGCTCAAACAGGCAATGAAAACGCCTATGAGGAGTACCACCAACTTTGTCAAGAATACAATGTAATTGTTGCGGCAGAAGTACAAGCCGAAGAGCATTACCAACGCGTAAGCATGTTGCAACGCTTGCCTTTGCACAAACTAGAAAAACAGTTGCCTAAAGTAGCCCAGCACTGCCAACAACTCAATGCGCTGTATGCACAACACCAATCGCCTGCTATTTTTTACCACCATTTTTTGACCAATGCCTTCCACCTAGAATCGTTGCACCAATACGATCAATTGTATGCCTTATGCTTGGATACAGAGGCCTACATAGACGAGCATCCCCGCTATTACCGCGCCGACCAAATGGCCGAATTGGCTAAGAAAAAACTGTTGGCGTTGCTGCATTTGGGACGTTTCCAAGAGGGCTGCTCACAAGCCGAGCGCTATTCCAATGATTTTGAAAAACACAGCGCTTGGTTGCCCATTAACGAATACTATTTATTGCTGGCGCTGCATGGCCAACTCTACGAAACCGCACACGAAGTTTTTCGCCGCGTACACTCGGACAAGCGCTTTAAAGCCATGGACGAAACCGATGCTGCCAAATGGAATGCCTTTGAAGCTTACTTGTGCTTCTTGCGTTGGTACGAAACCCACGACGATAGTTCAAAACCCAAGCGCTACAAGCAATTCCGCGTGAAACGCTTCTTAGTAGAACCTATTATTTTTCCTAAACAGCAGCGCATATTT
>CAYUZF010000033.1:5427-5767 GCA_964449615.1 uncultured Aureispira sp. | reverse complement strand
TACCATTGTTTTGGTCGTCGCACAAGTCTTGTTTTTATTGGAAGAAAAGCATTGGGGCGAGGCTTTTGAACGCGTAGAGCGGTTGCGTAATTATTCTGCGCGCCTGCTAAAGCCCGAAGAGCATTACCGCATCTTACAATTCATTCGTTTGTTACAACAATTGGCGAAAGCCCACTTTGACTACGATAAAGTTGGAGTACACCTCAAATATTTGGATCGTTTAGATACACACGCGATGCACTACCGAGGTGGCATCAATGAGTTGGAAATCATTCCTTACCAGCATCTCTGGGGCATGGTTTTGCACTTATCCCGACAACAAGTTGCAGAACAATAATTG
>CAYUZF010000033.1:1207-5417 GCA_964449615.1 uncultured Aureispira sp. | reverse complement strand
TTAACTTATTATTATAAATATAATCTATTAGATTTTTTTGTATTTCTTTATATTTTCTATTTTTTTGTATAAATTTGTGGCAGTCGTACAGCGTAAGTTGGTAGTAACGGACAAATGCATTGATTCTTCCCTATCAACTTACGCACTTGCCGATGCGTCTTATTTCATTAATTTCTGAATGTCACACAAACATGCCGCTGCTGCCTTCTGTCACCCAAGAAAGTATTCGCCTTTGGGCCTATGATCCCGATTTGTATTTTAAATCCTTCGGCGAAGACGCGTTGTTGCAACACATAGAATGGATACCGCTGCTCATTGAGCTGGCCGCGGACACCGCCTGCCCCCGCCAAAAACACGTAGAACGGTTGATTGAGGGATTTATGCAGCAAGCCTTCTTAAGACATGAGTCCGAGAATTTGGCTGCTTTTCAAAAAATACTCGAAGAAAAACGCTCGCAACTGACCACACAGTGGCTGATTTTGCTGATGGTTACCTTCAGTTATATTTACGGAATCTACCAACAACCGCAACGCATCACGGAGGCTGCTTCTGACAAAATTGCCAAAGAATTGCTGCAAGGCTCTCTGCCCGAACCTAGTTTTACCAAAGAAGCGCCGCTAGGCGACGGCACCAACGTATACGCTACGGCCTTAGAAGGTTTGAAACAATACCTTTACATCAGTCCATACACGGGCGAGTGGAAAAGCTCTAAGTATTTGCGCTGGAAGACTTTCAACGATGCCTCCACCCTCTAAACGACCCCGCATTAGTGTTCTAATGCCTGTCCGCAATGCCTTACCTTACTTACAACCCTGTTTGGATTCGCTGCTTGCACAAGATTGCACCGATTGGGAACTCGTTGCTGTGGACGATCATTCTACCGACAGAAGTGCAGCGGTTCTAGCGGCTTACGCCAAAAAAGACGCCCGCATTACGGTCATTCCCAATACGGGCAAAGGCATCATAGAAGCTCTTCGGTTGGCTTACCAATATACAAAAGGGCTGTACATCACCCGCATGGATGCGGACGACTGGATGCCGCCCAACAAACTCTCACAACTCAGCGCGCAGCTTTTGAAGGCGGGACGCGGACATTTGGCAACGGGCTTGGTGCATTATTTCAGCGAACAGGCGTTGGGCGATGGTTATTTGCGCTATGCGCAATGGCTCAACCAGCTCACCCAAACAGGCCGCAATTTTGAAGAAATTTATAAAGAATGTGTCATTCCTTCGCCTTGCTGGATGCTGCACCGCAGCGATTTGGACAACTGCCAGGCTTTTCACCCCAACCGCTATCCTGAGGACTACGATTTGTGCTTTCGCTTTTACGAAGCGGGGCTAAAAGTGCTGCCTTCTTCTGAAGTATTGCACCACTGGCGCGACTCTAGCGGGCGAACTTCTCGCCACGATCCGCACTACGCCAACAACAGTTTTCTACCACTAAAAATCCATTATTTTATAAAGTTGCACTTAGATCAAACGCGCCCTTTGGTGGTTTGGGGAGCGGGTAAAAAAGGCAAAGCGGTAGCGCGCCTGCTGCTAGAAGCAGACGTGGATTTTCATTGGGTCTGCAACAACTCCAACAAGATTGGACACAACATCTATGGCCAAACCTTGCAAGCGCTGGACTACCGATCTCAACTTTCCCACCCTCAACTTCTACTGCTCGTAGCAGCCCCTTCGGCGAAAGCCAACATGCGCCAAGAATTGCAAGCACAAGGTTTACAGCCACTAATAGATTATTTTTTCTTTTGCTGATAGGTTATTGAAAGGTCTAAGAACTGTCTTTATCTTTTATTTGTTCTGAAAAATAAAATCGCGCAAGCTGCATTCCCAACGAATCTTTTTACTTTTGTGCGCCAATCGAAGCCACTGCTTCAACTTATTCCTAACGCTTCTCAACTCTTGTTTTATGTCAACTGCTAAAATTACGATTGCTGTAGATGGTTACGCCGCTTGCGGCAAAAGTACCCTTGCCAAAGCGCTAGCCAAAGCGCTGGATTATGGATACGTAGATTCGGGCGCGATGTACCGAGCAGTGACACTTTATTTTTTAGACAACCACATAGATTTTGACGACGCAACGGCGGTAGCCAACGCGTTGGACAACATCAGTATTCATTTTGGTTTGGTAGAGGGCATAAACCAGACGTTTTTAAACGATAAAAACGTAGAAAAAGAGATTCGCAGCATGCGCGTGTCTGGTATGGTGAGTCCTGTAGCAACGATTTCCGCGGTGCGTCGTAAAATGGTGGCGCTGCAACAGCAATTGGGCGCAGAAGGCGGTATTGCAATGGATGGCCGCGATATTGGAACGGTGGTTTTTAAAGATGCTGAGTTGAAACTGTTTTTGACGGCCTCCATCGAAGAACGCACGCGTCGCCGTTTGTCTGAGTGGGCCAGCAAAGGCATTACAGATATTACTGCCGAAAAGGTTCAAGAAAATTTATTGAGCCGCGACCACATCGATTCTACCCGTGAAGACAGCCCCTTACGCCAAGCAGCAGACGCCATTGAAATCGACAACAGTTTGTTAACTCCCGAAGAACAATTGGAGTATGCCTTACAATTGGCAAAAAATGCCATTACCGAAAAATCGGCGCGAGCGGTGGGTTTGTAGCAGGTGCCCATGTTTTAGGGTTGTTTAGAGGAAAAAATAGCGGTATCGTCACCATCCAAACTCACTTGATTGTTGTCTTTCCAATACTGTTTCATTTTTCTTCTACCTTGTTTGTTGGACCAATTTTTAAGCAGCGTCCGCTCCTCTTCGTAGGTCATAACAGGCACGGCGTAGCCGCAAGAAGTTTGCACCAAATCAATTTCTAATGTAATGATTTGGCGAGCGCCTGCATCCGCCTCAAACAGGCCAATGTATTGTTGGTAGGTCTCGTCGCGCTCGTGGTAGACTTGCGCTTGGCCGTACAGCCGTAGAATCAACGGTTTGCCTTCGAAGGCGCAAAACATAATCGTCATGCGCGGGTTGGCCGCTAGGTGCGCTGCTGTTTCGTTGCCGCTTCCCGTCAGATTTAGCCAAACAATTTTGTTGGCATTTAAAATCCTGAAGGTATCCATTCCTTTAGGCGATAGATTGACGCGGCCTTCTTTGCGCGCTGTTGCCACAAAAAACAGGTGTTGTTGGCGAATAAAATCTTCTAAAACGGGCGTTAATTCTTCTAATAATTTGCTCATACCATACAATAGAAAAAACAAAAGCCCTTTTGAGCTTTTGTAGGTGAAGGTTGTAGAAATTAACCCCAAAATTAGCTGATTAATAAGCGTAGAAAATGTACCTTTGTGCCTGCATTGGAGTACCAAACAAATGTACTCAAAAAAATGGAGACTATAAGCGCTGTTTTTTTTGTTCTTGTTAGAATACGATAAATGGCTTGTAGTAAAGCATAAACTATAAAAAATACTCGAAATTATGAACTACGATGTAATTGTTATTGGGAGTGGTCCTGGTGGTTATGTAGCGGCGATTCGCGCGGCACAATTGGGTTTGAAAACGGCCGTGGTAGAACGGGAGTCTTTAGGTGGCATCTGCTTAAACTGGGGTTGTATCCCAACAAAAGCACTGCTAAAAAGCGCGCAGGTATTTGAATACATCAACCACGCTTCTGATTACGGCATTAAAACCAGTGCGCCAGAAGCAGACTTTTCGGCCATTATTAAGCGCTCTAGAGGCGTAGCCGATAAGATGAGCAAGGGCATTAAGTTCTTAATGAGCAAGAATAAAATTGATGTCTTAATGGGCGAAGGCAAATTGCTCAAAGGCAAAAAAGTAGCGGTTAAAGATGCCAAAGGCAAGAGCGAAGAACACAGCGCCAAGCACGTCATCATTGCAACTGGTGCCCGCGCCCGCCAACTTCCCAATATAGAAATCGACAACGAAAAAATCATCGGTTACCGCAAAGCTATGGTGCTGCCCGACATTCCCAAGAAAATGGTAGTGATGGGTTCTGGAGCTATTGGAATCGAGTTTGCCTATTTTTACAACACGATGGGCACAGAAGTAACCATTGTGGAATACATGGACAACATTCTACCCAGAGAGGATCAGGACGTTTCTAAAGAAATGAAAAAGATTTTCAAAAAAGCAGGCATCAACATCAAAACCAGTACCGCCGTTACCGACGTAGACAAAAGCGGAAAAGGCTGTAAAGTCACCGTGAAACACAACAAAACAGGGAAAGAAGAAACCATTGAATGC
>CAYUZF010000033.1:0-1197 GCA_964449615.1 uncultured Aureispira sp. | reverse complement strand
TGCGATGTCGTACTTTCGGCAGTAGGCGCGGTTCCCAATACCGAAAACATCGGCTTAGAAGAGGTAGGTGTTAAGACCAGCAAACACGGGCACATCGAAGTAGACGACTACTACCGCACCAATGTGGACGGCGTGTATGCCATCGGCGATGTGTTGGCCACCCAAGCTCTGGCGCACGTAGCCAGCGCGGAGGGCATCACTTGCGTAGAAAAAATCGCAGGCCACCACCCCGAGCCCATTAACTACGGCAACATTCCTGGTTGCACCTACTGCATCCCTGAAATTGCCTCCGTCGGTCTCACCGAAGCCGCCGCTAAAGAAGCGGGCTACGAGTTGCGCGTGGGTAAATTCCCCTTCTCTGCTTCGGGCAAAGCCAGCGCCGCAGGTGTCAACCAAGGCTTTGTGAAAGTAATTTTTGATAAAAAATACGGGGAGTTTTTGGGTTGCCACATGGTCGGCAGCAATGTGACCGAAATGATTGCCGAGGCGGTCGTTGCCCGCAAGCTAGAAACAACGGGCATGGAAATTGTCAAATCGGTACACCCCCACCCCACCATGAGCGAAGCGGTGATGGAAGCCGCTGCAGCTGCTTACGATGAAGTGATTCATTTGTAAAGTGTGTTTGCAGAAAATTGTAATAAGGGTTTTAACTCCTTTTGTAGAATAGTTTAAGATGCCAGTTCCGTTTTGGGGCTGGCGTTTTTTGTTGGTGGGATCATCTTGTATTCCTAGTAAAAAATAAATATTTGTTGCGTTGTTTTTAAGTTTGCTGCTACGTTCCATAATTCAGCTAAAAGAATAACCACATCAACAATTTTACCTAAATTTAAATTCTTAATTTTTTGTAGTTATATAAAAGCCAGCTAGTTTAGCATAAAATAAACTTATCTTATTAAAAAATATTATCATCATGGAACCTTATATAAATTTAGGAAACAATTCAGGTATCAGCGCTTATGACATTAGAGAAACATCTATTACTGTACATTTCTCAAATGGAGAGGTATACCTCTACGATTATAATAAACTGGGGGAGGCGGCGGTAGAGCTAATGAAGCGATTAGCAGTGCAGGGGCACGGATTGAATAGTTTTATCAACAAACAGGTAAGGAAAAATTATGCTGCTAAATTAAGTTAGACAATTAAATACAGTGTAACAAAAGAAAGCGAATATTTTTACAGAGGATTTTTAGTGCG
>CAYUZF010000032.1:26991-31805 GCA_964449615.1 uncultured Aureispira sp. | reverse complement strand
TGCCTCTAGATCCGATTGCAAAATTATGTGGTTGCCCACCACTGCAATAACTCGATCCACTTGTCTGCGTTGTGCCAATAGAGCCGTACTCATTCCCAGTACCAGACTCAAGACTATCCATATTTTGTTCATGTTATTTTTTCTATCTAATTTCAATATCTTGTTCTTCTTGAACTACCGATATAATGCCAATTCTTGCGTTTGTCGTAATAGTAAACGCAAACCAAGCCACAAAAGTAAAGCTTTCTATTGGAATTGACACAAAAAAGGTAAGGTGCAATTGTCTTTACACCTTACCTTTTTTCCAACATACATTTATTAGGAGTTCTCCCAACCTAAGAATAAATTTCAAAACTACCTTCTTGCTTGGCTTTTTCGTAAACCTCTTTTCTAATGTCCTGTAAGATTTTGTTGCGGCGCTGGTGGAGGAGAATGCGACGAATTTCGTCTTGTACCTGTACCAAAGGCGCGGCGTCCTCTTTGTCTCTGTATTCAAATATTTCCAACAAATACTGGTACTGCTCATCGCTTCGATCTAGGATGGACTGGTTCTGGCGATGGCGCTTTTGTATACTGTTTGGTGGAAGCGCCTCCTCGATTTTCTCGTACTCAATCCACAAGTCTTCGTTGAGAATGTGTATCGTCTTGTGCTTGGCGCAAAAGAGCTTAACGCGTTCAAAGTCAACGCCTTTGTCCGATTTGAACCATTTTTTGAGTTGATTGAGGTTGGGGACGCTGCGTCTGACTTTGACAAAATGACAACGCACAAAGCTTTTTCCCGCTTGGTATTGTTCCTTGTTTTGACTGTAGTACGTGGCAATTTCCTGCGGGGTGACTTCTGCATTGAGTCGCTGCCCAATCAACGCCTCTTCGTAGGCATTCATAATCAGCGTAGATTCATAATCGCGTACCATGCGCTCCATGCGCGCACTGGCATCCACATTGCGCTTGGCCACATCCAGCATCAATTGATCGCGCACCCATTGTTCAATGTGCAACTGCAATTGATACAAACTGTCTTTTTCCGACATGCCTGCACCAATGCCCACCACCTCCGAGGGGTACAACTCGGTTGATCCTACTTTTGCCAGAGGCATTTCTTCGCTAAAGGGTTGGCGATCTTCAGCTGTGCAAGCCCAAAGGCCTATGCAGCAAGCCACCAACAGGGCTGCTCTTTTTATACTATTTCTTATCATAGAACGAAATTCGCAAAAATACCGCACAAATTTAACTGCTGGGCTGAGTAACTTGTTGAAACACGTCCTCGATGGTAGAAACCTTGCGCTGCATTTCTAAAATCACCAAGCCCTGTTCTACGGCAAAATGAAAGATGGAAGGCCGAATATCCTCCTCCCCTGCAGCTTTCACTAGGTACATATCTTTTCCTCTTAGCGTCTGTACGTCCACCACATGCGGTAGTTTTTTCAAGGTGGGCAGCGGCGGCGTTTGGTCGAAGGCAACCGTTATGTATTGCTCTTTGCTGGCACTTTGTTGCAGGCCTTCTAGAGTGTTGTTGGCCGCCATGTTGCCTTGATTGATAATAATCACTCGATCGCAAAGCGCCTGCACTTCCTGCATAATGTGAGAAGAGAAGATCACGGTTTTTTCTTCGCCCAAAGAACGAATCAACTTGCGGATTTCTATCAGTTGGTTGGGGTCTAGGCCCGAAGTAGGTTCGTCCAAAATCAATACTTCAGGATCGTGCAGCATCGCTTGCGCCAAGCCCACCCGCTGGCGGTAGCCTTTGGAGAGGGAACGGAGCAATTTGTGTTTTTCGCGCTCTAGACCTGTGCGGACAATCATTTCTTCTACGGCACGGCGCTTTTTGGGTACGCGGTGCAGCCCCGCCATAAACAGCAAATACTCCTTGACATACATGTCCAAATACAAGGGATTATGTTCAGGCAAATACCCAATGCGTTGGCGCACCTCCATTGGATTTTTGTCCACATCAAACCCACAAACCTGAATGCTGCCCTCCGTAGGCGGCACAAAACAGGTAATCATTTTCATGGTGGTAGTTTTACCCGCACCATTGGGGCCCAAAAAACCTAGAATTTCGCCTTTTTTAGCTTCAAAGCTAATGTTATTAACAGCGTACTGCTCGCCGTAAACCTTCGTTAAATTAGAGACTATTACTGACATAAAGTTGTAGTTGTATGGAAGTTGTCCTTTGCACGCTAAAAAGGCTGTGTGTCCTTGTACAATATAGGATTATCTTGACGGATTTTAATAGCAAAACGGTGTAAACGCGTCTGTTGTTTTTCATTGTTCCAAAAAAATACGCGTAATTTTTTGGGAGCGTGGTACTTATAAATCGGTTGGTGGGCCATTCGGTAACTCAAATACAGCGTTTGCAACGTATCTGCGGGCTTTAGTTGGGTGGCTGCGGCGACTCCGTGCCAGGCCAGGGTGCTGTCTCTGTCGTCCAAAAATTCCAACACCAGCGACCCACTTGGTGGCTCCACCAAACTGCTGTCTTCCCGCTGCAAAGAAAGCGCCACTTCCACAATGCAATGGTTGTTGTTTCGCAAAGTACGCTTCAGCTGTGTCAATTCCTCCCAAGACGCTTCTAGTTTTGGTCCCCATTCTTGATCGGATACATAGTAGTGCGCCCCTGTGGAGTCCTGTTCTATGGCTGCTGTCGCAAATTCCCAAGTATGCGGCCAAGTAGTTTGGGGCATTTCCCAAGTCAATTGTTCCTCAAACAGCAGACGAGGTGGTATTTGCTGCCCCTCAAGGTTGTATTTGGAGAGGATATAATAGGTATAATTAACCCCAAAGGAACGTTTGAGTACATAAGGGTAAGCGTCCAAGGCATAAGTCATTTGGACATCGGGTAGAGCGCCTACAATTAGATAGGGGCGCTGTTCTCGCTCCAACAACTGCCGCATTTCGGGCACATCTATATCGGGTTTGAAACTGCTGTGGTGTTCAAAATTGCTGTTAAAATGTGCTTTGTAATACGATAAATACAATGGATTTTCGCCCAGAATAATCGTCACCGAATCGCGGTCGTGCGTGGCCAGAAAATCTTTGGTGTGTTGAATGTAAGGCTTGTAGGGATGCGTATGCACCACCTCAAAATGGCGGCGTTTTTCTATTAGCGTAGTGGTGTTGGTTCCTAGTATAAAAAAAAGCAGCAGCGCCAAATAGCCGATTTTAAGTTGATCGTTATAAAAAGAAAACAACAACAGCAACAAGTATGGAAAGGAAAATAGCAAGTGGGAAGGCCGCAAAATGGGCGAGAACTGCACCGAATACCAATAGCCAAAGGCGGGCAATGTGACAAACCAAAGCAGCGCTGTCAAACGCAATTTGCCCGCGTTGGTTGGTGTTGTTTTGGTTCTATTGTAATAATAAAAAATAATTCCCAAAAAAGCCAACAAAAACGTTCCGCCCAAGCACCAGCGCGAATAGTGAAACAAATACCGCAAATGCTGTTCAAAAAAACCGCTGTCAGGCACACCATACCACAAATGCCCATCGGCATACTGCAACTGAAAAAGCGTAATGGGCACATGTGGCAGAAACAGCCCCACCATCAACACCCCTGCCAATACATAACGCCCCAGTTGCGCCCGCGTCACCCAAAACAACCCCGACAAGCCCACCACTGCCGCAAACAAGCCACTGAAATAGTGGTTGTAGCAAGCCGCTGCACCCGCCAAAATAAAGCCCCAATAATAGCGCTTTTCAGGGCCCTGCTTGACCAGCCACTGCGTCCAACAATAAGCCATTAGCAAAGTCAAAAAAGAACCACTTTGGTATTGGCGCGCAATGTGGCTCCACCAAATCGGAAATTGCAAGGTTGCAAAAGCGGCCAACGCCAACAAGCCCGTCGCTCTCGAAAACCAAAGCCGTCCCAATTGGTACACCAAGCCCATTGAAAAGATAGACATCAACAAAAAAGGCAACTTAATCGCCCATTCGCTCGTCCCAAAAATACCCGTCCAATAATAGACAAAAACATACAGACCCACAGGATGCGAATCCACGGCTTTTATATTGGCAATCACCTCCCCCACACTGTCGTAACGCACCTTCGCCCATGTACTCAACTCATCGTTGATAAAGGCAAAATCACTGGGCATTCCCAAGCGCAGCGCTGCCCCCAGCAGCAAAACGGCAGCCAGCAAAAAATATTCAATATGTAGTTTTCGGAAAGCCATTAAGGCTTTATTTTCTCGCTAATCAAGTGCATGGCTTGCCGAATGTGCGGGTGCGCCATCATAAACCGCGCAACATCCGTCGCCCAAACTTGGTAAGCCAATTTGGAAGGGTGTACGCCATCGCTAAAAAACGCTGCCACGCCGTTGTTGGGGACTTGGTAGCGCTCCATCCAATCGCGGAGGGTGATGGAGTGGGGATAATAATAGGTATTTTTATAATGCAAAACCAAGCGGTCTAGCTCCTCGGCCAGCATTTCCCGCAAATGTCCTAGTATGAGCTTGATGGTTTTGGTAAAAGCGGGCAACTCTCGCACAGGCGGCAAGTCGATGAACACAATCGGCACATCTTTAAATTTGATTTGTAACTCGTAAATCAGCCGCTGCATGTCTCGTTTCCAGCGTTTGGGCCGGTTGAGTTGAAACGTATCGTTGCCGCCAATACCTACAACCAACAGGTCGACGTCTTTTTCAGTTTCCGTAATTTTAGGTACAATGTCTTCCTGTACTCTTTTGGCTGTAAAGCCGCGTTTGGCGTACACCTTCCAATCCACTGTTGTTTTTAGCAGCTTGGACAATTCCTTAGCCAGCGTCCCTGTAAACCCTTCCTCGTGGGTCTCTACGCCAACCCCTGCAATGGAGCTT
>CAYUZF010000032.1:25187-26981 GCA_964449615.1 uncultured Aureispira sp. | reverse complement strand
AGAATGCGCAAGCGCTTCTTTTCGCAAGCCGGTGCCGTGCCTTCTTGCCCTTTAGCCTCGGGCAGACTGGGAAAGCGCGCTTTGATGGCTTTGGCCTGAAAATACATGATGGGCAATAGGGGCAACGCAATTAATACCTTGATCAGATAGCTTATCGTTATCATAATTTCAACAATTAAAAGGAAGTGTAAAGGGTGACGCTTATAGAAAGGCCCTTAAATGTACACACAATGTCTTACTTTTTCTCAAAAAACGCTACTTCTATTCTCAACGGATACGAAGCAGGGTAATGTGCCCAGCCTATTTTATCCGTTCCAATGATATCTATTTGTAAGCGATAATTACCCGCTTCGGTAAGACAATAGACCATTAGATACTGCTCGTGCTGGCTGTTGGGCAACAAATCAACTTCCACGGCACTGCGATAGCCTTCCCAATGCACCACCGTATCGGCCTGCCACCAATGATAAAATAGCGCTAACCCCGCACTGCTCCAAGCTTGGTCACTGGTATTTTCTATAAGAATAGGTACATTGATCAACGCGGCGGCAGGGTATTCTTCTTCCAAATCGAGGATTAATTTAAAACTATTTTTGAGCGCCTCGGGAGATTGGAAAGCGGGATAGCGTCCCCGCACGGGAACATAAGCGCTGGGTGGGAAATTGTAATAAGTAGGATTGGCCGTTTCGTGGCGGTAAAAACTATCGGGGCGCTCGTAATAACTGCGGTAAGTTGATAAATACACTGTGCTGTCCTGTAATGTCTGAGCATTGTTGCCGTATTGCCACTCGTTGCTGCGGATGAGCTGCACGGCGCGCGCTTCTGGAGACAAGGCCGACAACAGCAGCGACTCCACCCCAAACGTAAAGCTCGGATCGTTGACATTGCCGTTGAGGCTTTCCTCTTCCATAATGAGTTTATACGTGCCTTGCTCCCGCCCTTTCTCAATCATTCTATGCAAATAAGCTACGCGCAATCGAAACGGCTCTATGCCCTCGGCAATGGCCAGAAAACGGTATCCAATCAACAATAAAAGCGCTATTTGTAGCCCATAACGCAGTTTGAGGGAAAGCAGTGGCAAAATGTGGAGCATCAGTGGAAAACACCCCCAAATGATCAGCGGAAAAAAGCACTGTTCTTGGTAGCAGCTGTGGCGAATATCGGGATAGGTCAACGTAACAACGTATTGCGTAGCCACCAATAACAAGAGGTAAAGTAGAGCTGTCCAGTACTGTTTGTGGCGCAGGTAGTAAGTTGTTGTTAAAATAACGATTAAAAAAAGTTCTTTGTAATAGGTATAATAAAAGACGAGCAAGGGCCGCAACTACCCTTCCTAGGGAAAAGTTTTGTGGTGAACCTGGTGCCAAAACCAATCCATTTTGGCAGTTTCGTAAGGATAGGCCCAAAGGGTTTGCTTGAGCAAAAAGCCCAAGAGCATTCCCACCGCAGTAGCAGCGTAAGGTTTCTAGGGAAGTTGTTGGAGCGTTTTTGGCGTGGTGGTGTAAAATACCAGCACCGCCCCCATGAAGATGATTGCCAATACATAGTTGATGGTTATAAAAAAACTAAAGAAACCTACGCCCAACAAGGTCTTCTAGGTAGGCGTTTTTTGCAACAGCAGCCACCACAACACCAAAAAAACCGTGTTGTAATACAGCTCAAAAATCGGGGTACAAAAGCCGTGCAAAATACCCACGCACTGCACCGCCACCAGCCACCAGCCCACATACCCTGCCTGCCACCGATAGCGACAAAACAAGTAGATACCGTAATAAAACAGCACATGCCCCAGCG
>CAYUZF010000032.1:24674-25133 GCA_964449615.1 uncultured Aureispira sp. | reverse complement strand
AGGCGCTCTTGATAAAAACAAGCGGCGGCAATCAGCCAACACAAAAATGCCAATTGCACCAGTACATCTTCACCATAGCGCTGCATCCAAGTTCTAATCGCGTTCATCGACCTCAATTTCTAGGGTAAAATCGTCCAGCAATACCGATTGGGTGCTGTTGTTCCAAACATAGGCTTTGAGCAAACGATCTTTAGCGTTATGCTGGTAAGGAATAGAAAAACGAACAGGCGTCCAAGCAGTTGGTTGCAAGACTTGTTCCCTCAAATTGCGCCCCTCCCACAACAGCACTTCCCCATCCGAGCGCTCTACCGAAAGGACAAGCGTCACCGATTCTTGGGTATCGGCCATCAAGCGCGTCCAAAGTTCTGCGGTAACCTGCAACTGTCCAAATGGCAACTGCGCCAAATCGTACGTAAACGTATACGAAAACTGCTTTGCAGGCACCTCCATTAAAGCAAG
>CAYUZF010000032.1:22843-24664 GCA_964449615.1 uncultured Aureispira sp. | reverse complement strand
TTCTAGCTTCTTGGACAGCGCTTGTTTTTTCCAGACCGAGCGCAGGTGCTGCCGCTGTTCCAACCGCTCCCGCAACAGCCTCCCTAAATCTTGTGACCACTGCCGCGCCGAGGCTTCTACCAGATGGTTGCCGTCATAGGTCGTGTAATTGCTGTCGGGCAGTTCTAGCCAAATACCTCCTGCGGCCTCCAGCTCTGCTTGTATGGCCGTTTTGGGATAATAGGCGGCGTTCATTTCCAAGTCTTTTAAATGAGGGGCGGCGGGTGGGCAGAACGCCACGACTTGTATCCCTTGTTGTTGCCAGCGGGTTATTTGTCTGATTAACCGTTGGCGAAAGCCGAGGCTAAATTCGACTGTAGGGTAGGTTTTGCGTACGTGGTCGTAGCTTTCCCAGGGGGTGTGTGGGCGTTTTTCGGAGGCTACCCAACCGTTGGCGTAGTAGCGCTGATAATAGCCTTGTTCCTTGTTTTTTATTTGAAGCCGTAGGGTGTTGGGGCTGCTGGGGTCAAAAAAAGTGAGCTGGGGGTTGAGGTAGCGGCGTTGCCAACGCTCGTAGCCAGTGCGCTGGTACTCCTGCCAAAAATGTCGATTGGCCGCATTTTCGTCGGCTAGACTGGAAGTCGTGATGCCCAATAGCAGCGTGGGATTGGGGGCGGTGGTATCTAGTAATTGTGCCGCTTTGCGCAAAAAGCCCGTATCCAACCCCGCAGAGGAAAAGCCAAAATTAAACACGTTGAGCGGGCGTTCGAGTGCCAACCCAGCCTTAAAATCTACAGGGCTAAACCCCCGATAGATGCGCGAATCGCCAACAGCGACCACTTCAAACTGCTCTCCAGGCTGCACTTTGTGGCTCCAAAACCAATCGCTGGCCATAGACGAAGCGGGTTGCTTGGGCAGGAGGATTCCCCCGAGTAGCAAGGCGATTAGGCTACAGCCGACCGCTCCCCATAGGCGTTTTTTGTAGGAAAATTGATTGGTCATTAAAATTGAAAATAAACAAAATCCGAAGCAGGGCCTCTAAAATAAATACACGCTGCCACCAGTAAGGCCATCGTTACACTTTCGTAAATTGGTTGGCGTGTCCAGCGGCGCAGGGCGGGTTGTTGACGTTTGATATAATACCAAATTTCTACTCCAATTCCCAATAATAAGGCTACCAAACCATCAAAATAATACAACAAAGCAGGTGCTTCTAGTCCTGCTTGAACGGCAAACAGGTGCCCAAAAATAACCTGCACATCGCTCCAAGATTGCGCCCGAAAAAACAACCAAGCCAACAATACCTGTGCCCACACCAGCGGCCAAGCCAACCAAGCCAACCAAGTAAAACGCGCCAAGCGCTGCGGCCAGCGCGTCCAGCGTTCTACGCTGATACCAAAAGCATGCACCCCACCCCACCACACAAAATGATAAGCAGGGCCGTGCCACAAAGCCGACAAAATAAACGTAATCCACAAATTGCGGTAGACCTTCCAACTTGCTACCCGATTGCCCCCCAGCGGTCGATAGACGTAATCTCGAAACCAAGTGGACAAGGAAACGTGCCGCCAAAAATCTTGCAGCGAACGCGCGTGGTAAGGATGGTCGAAATTGAGGCGAAAGCGGTAGCCCATCAAACGCGCCAACCCGCGTGCAATAGCACTGTAGCCTGCGAAATCAAAATAAATTTGAAAGGCAAAGCCCAGCAGCACCAACCACCAATACCAAAAAGCCAGCGGCTGGTTGACGTTGTCAAACGCCTGGTTGACAAAGGGCGCAAGGTTATCGGCTATGACCATTTTTTGGAAGAACCCGTAGGCCATCAGGCGCAAGCCCAACCAC
>CAYUZF010000032.1:9054-22718 GCA_964449615.1 uncultured Aureispira sp. | reverse complement strand
AATTGTGGAAACAAGGCTAGGTAAGCAAAAAAATGCCAAGGGTTGCGCACTGGGCGCAGCTCTTTGCGGTAAATGTCCAAGGTGTAACTCATCGACTGGAACGTATAAAAACTAATTCCGACAGGCAAAATCAAAGAAAAGGCAGGCAAGCGCGCATACAAATCCCAGTTCAAGCCCAACACCGCCGCTAAATCATCTCCCAAATTGGCAAAAAATCGACTGTATTTAAACAGCGACAAGCTACCAATGTTGCCCACTAAAGAAAGCCCCAAATACAAGCGCCGACGGTTAGGAAAACGCTCCATCGCCAGCCCTGCCCAATAGTCAATGCTTCCGCTAAACAGCAATAAAAATAAAAACCGCCAATCCCACCAGCCGTAAAAAATAGCCGAAAATACCACCAAGCACCTCCAACGACGCTGCTCGCGGCGTTTGGCCCAGGACCAAACCGCAAAAAAAACGACGAAGAATAAGAGAAAAGGAATAGAGTTGAATAGCACGGTAAGAAGGTATGAAGTAAAATGCCTCTCTACAAATACTGCTGCTCAAAGGTACGGAGTTCATTGGCTCGTCTACTTTTTTCAGTGTTCGCAAGGTCTTGCACTAAAGTAACCAATACTTTGGGTTTTACGCCTATCAAACCCAATGGAAGCGTCAAATTTCCCCCACCCATTGCATTGTTGATTTTTTGTAGGCCTTTGGCAAATCTACTTTTGCTCTTTTTGGCAGGCAACGCGGCTTGGTCTACCTCTAATACCAGCATTTTATTGCCGTTGACGGACAAGATGCGAGCGCCTTGTATGGCTTCCCATTCTAAGGTATCGCGCTTCAAGGCTTTTTTCAGCGCTTTGTGTTGTATGCCTACTTCGTTGAGGCTAAGCAGTGGTTTTTTGTTGAACAACAAATAAAGGCTAGCGGCTAAACAAAATCCAAAAAGAAGGATACAAGTCCAGGCCATTACTAGGTCTTCTGATTCGGCCTCTATCAATATAAAAAAACCTGCTCCTACAAAGATACCGCTGCCCAATACCAGTAACATGTTTTTCCAAAAGGAACGGTAAATATGAACCTCTTTCATACTATTAAATACTATTACAGCCTATTTTTATTCTAAAATATTTCAACTCAAATACCGCTGTTCAAACTGGCGTAATTTGGCAGCTCTTTCTTTCTTTTCTATCTTTGCTAAGTTGTTGATTAGGTTGACCAAAATTCCATAGTCTATTTGAATTAAGCCCACAGGGAGGTTGATTTCTTCCAGCCCTATGCTTTTGCCGACTGCTGCAAACCCTTTGGCAAATTTGTCTTGGCCGTAAGAGGGTGCCGCGGTTTCTTCGACTTCTATGGATAGAAATTTTCTTCCGTAAATGGCAGCCATGTGCGCACTTTTGATCACTTCCCATTCCAACAACTCCCGTCCGAGCGCCCGTTCAACACCTCTGCTCTTAATGCCCACCTCATTAATGATTAGTTCAGGTGTTTTATCTATTAAATGATACAAACTCATTAGCAATCCGATTCCAAAAAAGCCAACGCAAGCCCAAGCAGCAGGACGCGCTTCGGGCTCGGCTACGGCTAATAACCAAATGCCACCGCCTACAAAGAGGCTGCACCCCGCTATTAGGAACCACAAACTCGACGCCGAGCGCGCTAATCTAACTTCTTTTACCATGTAACAGCATTAAAATCATTTAATTCAGAAACAAAATCTTGCCTACGCCCTTTTGCGTGCCTTCTTCGTTGACTACAAACACCAAATAGACGCCCGATTGTGCGCGGCGGCCATTGTAGTCGCTGCCGTTCCAAATGGCTTGCCCTCCCAAAGCGGTGGTTTCATAAACCAAACGCCCACTGATATCCGTGATGCGCACATTGGCCATGTCTGCTAAATTGGAAATGGCAATAGGGCCGTTGTAGTCGGGCGCTACGGGGTGAGGAAATACCTTTATAGCGTCGTTCATACGGCGAAGTCCTGCGGTTGATTCAGTACGAACCGACTGTAAGCCGATCCCTGTGGCGATGTACAAATAACCACTTCTACCATCAAACACCAAATTGGTCACTTCGTTTTCAAAAAGCGGACTGTTGTCTTCGGTGAGATAGGCCAGCTGCTCGTAGCCATCGGCAGAAAGCAAGAAAAGACCGTTGTTGGTTCCAATCCATTTGCGGTTGGCGCCGTCTACAGCAATAGACAAAATCGTCTCTCCTTCTAGCAAATAGCCATTAAAATCATCTTGGCTAATAATTAAGCGGTTGCCTTGACAGCCGCCATCAAAAACGGAGGCCGAACAGTTAAAGATGACTACGCCGTCAGTGGTTCCCACCCAAACAACACCATCGTTGTCAACGGCTAAAGATTTTACATTGATGTTGGGCAGCACGCTGTTGTTGGGGGTGAGTTGAATAGAACGATCATCGGTATCATCCTCCAACACCCCGCTGTCAAACACCGTTACGTTTCCTGTGATGTGCATGATCCATTTGTAGCCGTTTTTATCTACTACTAAGTCTTGTAAGATGGTTTCATTTTTAACATAAGAATTGGCATAGCCTTTCCAAGTACCATCTAATTTCAGCGCCACAATAGCATTGCTAGCCGTTATGCTGTTGGTTGCCCAAACCACACCGTCGTCGTCTACCGTAATTCCCTGTACACGGGTGCGCTGTCCATCGCCAACAGCGCCCTGCAAGGGTACACCAGGCGTATATTGGTCAAACACCTGCACTTCTTCGGTAGCAGGGTTGAACTCCAAGATGCCACTCATGAACGAACTGACATAGATTTTATCGTTGACGGGATTGCTCGTAATGCGAATGGCATCCCAATACGTATCAATGCCATCCAATACGCTGTTGTTGTAGGGGGTCCATTGGCCATCTTGGTAGCGGCTAAACCCAGCCCGATCGAAACGCGCCGTAATGGCATTGTATCCAGCGTGCGCCACCCACAACGCACCATTTTCGTCCACGTGCATGTCTGTTGCACGAGAGTTGGTAGGGGAGTTGGTGCGGATGTACTCCCCATCGCGGTGCATCGCAGCGGCATCGGCAGCCCAAACAAGCCCTTCTTGGTCAAGCACCAAATCTTTTACCCGCCAAGAAGAGGGATAATTGTACGTTCCCATCGCGTTGTCGGTACCAAAGCGGTAATACTTGGGACTGCGCGTAGCAATGAGCAACTGCGTTTTGTCGTAAGACAGGGAAAAGCTATAATTTTTAATAAAATCACCGTTGCCCGTAGGTTCCCAACGTGTAAAATTGGCATTGGCTGCCACATCGTAGCCCTCTACCAACTCCCAGTAATCGTTGGCAGCATCGTAGTAATAAAACACTCCATCTACGTCGGTGTAAATCTTATTGTTGAACTGAATGATCGCACTTGTATTGTAACTAATAGCCAATCCATCCAATGCCCCTTGCTTTTGCCATTGACTAAAATCCAATAAATTTCGTCCATCCACTACCCCAATATAAATAGCCTGCTCTGTTGCCATGAACAAGGTATTGTCCAACTCTGCCGTAGCATTGACCCCTACTGGCGTGAAGGTAGTCTGTATAAAGGCATCCAATTCAAAATTGTATACGGTCAATCCAAACGAACAGGAAAAGTAGACATCCGTCGCGTTGCTATAAATGTGGTTGATGGATTTGTTGCCAATGATGTTGTTGTTGGTCATAATAGCCGACAAATTGGTCACCGTACCATCGTCGTACAACAGATCGATGTTGCCATTGGTATAGGCAATAATCAAAACCTTGTTCTCTCGGTTGTAATCTAAGGTTTTGATGCGCATATCGCTCAACCCAGATACTTTGTTGAGGTGTTGTACAGACTGGTCGCTTTTGTAAACTTTGAGAATGGCTTGTTCGGAGCCAAAAAAGACCGCGTCTTCGCTCTCTACGACAACCTGTATATTTTCATAGGCCAAATGGGAGCGCCATTCGTTTAGGGCAACAGGATTGTCTTGCGCTTGCAGGAGGTTCAAGAACAATAGGCTTAGGAAGCTCAACATTACTACTTTCAAATTCATCATACACTAGTTTATAAGAGTATTAGCAACAATACAAGGCCGTTGAGCCCTCGCACAAGATACAAAAAAGCCGAGGCTTGTACCTATTTTTGATTGACGGAGGTCGTTTGCGAGTTGCTACAAAATAAAAAATGACGTAAAAGTAGACGCTATAGAATAAAATTGATAGAGAAGTTGCTCCAACCTTAGCGTTGCTTGCTTTTGCTGGCGGCTGCTTCTGCATTAGAAAAAAAGAGCGCCTTGAGAAGGCTACCTGTATTCCTTAGACGCCCAAAATAGTAAAAACGTTGCTTTTCTCTTATTTTTTTATTAATTGCAGCGCCACAAAAAAAGAAGAGAACAGCCCTAGCTGTCCTCTTCTACCCTATGTTAGTTTCACCTCGATTAGCAGTCGAAGCAATTGAGTTTTTAGCGGCATTTGATCGTATGGCACAACTAGCATTCGTTAGGTGCTATTCGTTAGGTTGGCTACTAGTCAAAGCTGCAAAATAAGTAAGTATGTTGCAAATAAGTTGTTTACTTGATCTGATAAGCACCGAAAGCGCTTTGGTTACTTTCAACAGAGAAGAAAAACCATAACTTTTTTTTGTGTCGTAATGAAGTGTTATGGTTTTTCGACGCTGCTAAAAAATGCGGTATGCCTTAAATCCCGCAGTTGCCTTTTATTCAACACTAAAACGGTTTGTTTCGGTCTGTTATTCCTAAAAACGATACCTGTATAAAAAGGGTTGGGCGTTGCGAAAAAAAAGTGGACTTTTTTTTTATTTTCTTCTTGCCAAAGAAGAAAAACCGCTACAAGCAGTTGAAGAACAGACTTGTAGCGGTTCCATAATTGCTTTATTTCTTTGGCGTTGCGTTGCAATTTATTGTTTTGCCAATGGCAAATTGGCCTGGATGCGGTCTGAATTTACTGCGTCCATTGTCGAAACGGGCAAACTGCTTTCTTCGTAACCCTCGCTGCGGCCAATCAAACTGTATTTCTGAAACGGCTCTAACACCACGGCAACTTCGCCGCGCTCATTAACAGCGTATTCTTTTTGCTCTTGCGTAAACTTATTGCGCACCACCACTATTGCGTTGGATAGGGGGCGCGAATTGGCTACGTCCATAACTTTTAAAACCACCGTTAGTTCAATGTCCTCTGGTGCTTCTGCATCGGGGTTGTCCGTGTACACAGAAGAGACGCCTACATCGTCTCGACTGGCATCGTCTACGGTGGGTTGACCGCCCGTTGTTGCGGTAGGGCTATCGCCAGGATCGACTACAGGCAACGGATCATCTTCTAAAATACTAGACGCAGGCCTTGGCAAATCTACTTCCCCTATAGTTACTAAAGAATCTAAATAGGCAATGTATATATCGTCAGGCATTCCAGCTGGACGTGGTGGAATATTGTCCAAAATAACAGGGTGGGGCCGCTCGGTGATCACCTCGGTAGGACTGGCTCTTTGAGGCACCTCTGGCGGCAATTTTTGTTGCTCGGCTCCTACGA
The DNA here is from genome assembly GCA_964449615.1 of uncultured Aureispira sp. Classification (GTDB taxonomy): domain Bacteria; phylum Bacteroidota; class Bacteroidia; order Chitinophagales; family Saprospiraceae; genus Aureispira. The sequence continues at coordinate 17,195 of CAYUZF010000032.1, read as the reverse complement.
TTTCATAACGCATAATGTTGTAACTCTTGTCGCGGTTGGTTGCAAAAAAGCCCTGAGTTTGGTCGTCGGATAAAATAAACGATACATCGTTAAAAGAGGAATTGAAAGGCTGTCCCAAATTCTCAATAGGTAACCAGTCTACCCCATTTCCTAGCGGGCGTGTGCGGAAAATATCGTAACTCCCGTAGCCTGGATGGCCTTTGGAAGAAAAATACAAATCGCCATCGGGGTGGATGTAAGGCCAAGCATCGTCCTTATCGGTGTTGATGTCTTTGCCCAAATTAATGGGATAAGTCCAGCTTCCACTTTGATAGTTGGACATCCAGACATCCAAGCCGCCAAAACTGCCTTTCATATCAGAAGCAAAATACAAGGTGCGTCCATCCGCAGACAAGGAAGGATGTGTGTAGTTGCTGCCTTGCGACATGAATTCTAAGGGGCGTGGCGCGGTCCAGTTGCCATTTCTATAAGACGACGACCAAAGCTGCAAAACGGTTTTACCGTCGCGGGCTTCTGTACTCACCGAGTAAAAAACTTGCCTTCCATCTCTGGAGAAGGTAGCAGGGCCATCGTGGCGGTCGTTGCCGTTGAGTTGTTCTGCCGAAAACTTCTCCGATGTTTTTAAATTTCCGTTGACATCTGCGCCCGCTACACGCAAATTGAGGTAGCTTTTGCTGCGAAAATCCCCCGTGCGGTCGTCCAGTTCATCCGAAGCAAACACAACGCCATCCCCGTAATACGTAATCCCCACTTGGCGGGTTTCTTCTTGGTTGATGCCTGTTTGTGCGACGGCATTGACCTGTGGAAAAAGCGGTTTAATGGTTTCGATGTTTCGCGCACGCTCGATCAACTCTGCGGGTTCAGTAGATGTTTCGTCTTTTTGAGCATAGAGTTTAAACTGCTCGATGGCCTCGTCGTAACGCCCTAGCGCCATTAAGACCTTGCCGTATTCCAAGTAAATAGAAATGCGATCATCGCCATAGCGCATGACTTCTTGGTAAAGGTCTTTGGCTTTGAAGGGCTGGTCCATCACTCGATAAGCGTTGGCCAAATTCATTTTGGCGTCTACGCCCAGCAATTTGGCGCCTGCTTTAGAACTCCAGAGCTTTTCGTATTGCTCAATGGATTTGGCGTATTCGCCTTCTTCGTAAAATGCGTTGCCCTGTTTTAGGTATTGCATGCGTTGCGCATAACTGTTCATGCTCCACAGCAACAACGCGCTAATTATTAGTACAATTCTCATAATATTTTTTATTTGATACCGTTCCGCTAAGATAATCTTTTTTGACCACTTTCAACCAACTTTTATTGGTGTATAGAACGCGCTTGCTCTATTTATAATTGTCTTAACAACACTGCCCTCTTATAGGCTGCCGTTGTATGGCCTCTCTATGCTTTTGTCAAGATCAAGAACAGTGGCCACTAACACATGGATGCCATAAATTATACTATGGTGGGCGTCACCGTACAGTATAACGATTTTTTAACTAAAAGTTTTGTTTTTAGGGAATTGCATCTGAGAAGTTCTTGTAGAAACCTTAGAAAATCATCGCCGCTTATAAATTTATTTTTTTTGCCCCCTATTTTGCTTTTTGCTGCGTTGTACACAACCTTTTTTACCAAATTTTGTTTGACCCATCCCAACAATAACCTTACAACATTCCTATTGGATCGGGTCAAATAGATAAAAATATCTGAATTTCGAGCGGTGTTGATGTTCGTTTTTTCGTTTTTTCGTACTTTCGTTATTCAATCCTATAAATCCTACGCTACACGACTTGGTTTTAGCAGTATCCTGTATTCGTCTTCCCCCACGAATGGTTATGTTTTGAATGGTGCAGTCCTATACTTATACCCCACACACCATTATGCAATAAACTATTTAACCAAATATTTAAACTTATTTATTATGGATCCTTTTATCGGAGAAGTTAAACTTTTTGCAGGAATTTTTGCTCCACGCGGTTGGGCTTTTTGTGATGGGCAGTTGCTCCCTGTCGCACAGAATTCTGCCCTGTTTGCTATTTTAGGTACCACTTATGGTGGTGACGGGCGCACTACTTTTGCCTTGCCTGATTTGCGCGGGCGCGTAGCCTTAGGGCCTAGACATGGCGCAGGATTGTCTGATTACAGAGAAGGCCAAAAGGGAGGTACTGAAAAAGTGACCTTACAAGTGTCTCAAATCCCCAGTCATAACCACTCTCTCAGAGCTAGTACAACAGTAGGCAACAGCAATGATCCAACAGATAAAGTATTGGGCAATACGGATGTTTTTGACAACGAGTACATCAACACTACTCCAACTACAAATATGTCCTCAGCAGCGATTGGCAACACAGGAGGTAATCAATCCCATGAGAACAGACAACCTTACTTAGCCATCAATTATATTATAGCTCTACAAGGTGTCTTCCCTTCTAGAAGCTAAGATAAAGCATACTTGATAATAGAGAAGGAAGGGTGCTGCTAAAGTCACCTTCCTTCTTTTGTATCAAAACCTAATTCCATTCTTACACAAAAAATATACATGAAAAGAATAATACTATTAATTGGATTGCTGTTTTTTGCTTTTCTGTTGCATGCGCAGGTACAGTACACAGGTTGCAATGGCACTATTAATCCCCCTGGCCCACATACGCTCAACGCGTCGGGCACTACCAACGATGGCGGGATTATTAGAAATACTTACGAGGGTACTCCTGGTAGTTGTAGCGCTGGAAACTGTACGTATCGCATTATCTGGAGCATTGCTAACAACCGGTGGGAGATACAGTTGAGCACTAATGGAGGTGCCTCTTTTCCCAATGTACTTTATTTTAACACCAGTGCTTCACAGCCCAATCCACCTGATTTGTCGCTGGGAACTTGGTCGTCTGGTTTGTGTGGTTCGGCGCTCTCTCAACTCTCTGGCGATGTACAAAGTACGCTCAACAGCTCTGCCGACCCAGAAATTGACCTGTTGGGCAACGGCATTGCCATCGCCGATGGCGATGCAACTCCCGATCCCGCAGATGGTACCGATTTTGGTACGGCGGTGGTTGCCTCTACCAGCTCCCAAGTGTTTCGCATAGACAACAGTGCGGGAACGGCTGATTTGAACGTCAGTAGCATTGCGGTTGCTGGAGCGCAGGCAGCAGAGTTTGTGGTAACAGGACTGGCAACCCCTGTGGTTATTCCTTCAGGGGGCTTTCGTGATTTTACCGTCACCTTTAGTCCTGTAGCGGTTGGTTTGCGCACAGCAACCATCACGGTCAACAACGATGATACCGATGAAGCGGTTTACGATTTTGCGGTGCAGGGGACTGGATTCAACGTGCCCAATATTGCCGTTACAGAGTGGTTGAGCAACCCCTCTATTGACGATGCCACTGATGAATGGATCGAGCTGTACAACTACGGCAGCGTACCTGTAGACATCCAGAATTGGACGTTGAGCGATGAAGATACCGATAATGCCGTTATTACGACGAGCAGTTACATCGTGCAGCCTGGCGATTACGTCATTCTAGCGCGCAACAAAGTTTCCTTTCAAAACGATTGGCTTTCTTGCCCTGATGGCCGCGTTTTACAGGTTCCTATGATCTTGGGCAATACCAACGATGAGATTATTATCACAGATAATTTGGGAAATGTGGTCTGGTCGTTGGCTTACGTTAATGACGAAACCATCAGCCACGCTACTTATTACACTGAAAATAATTACACCCCTCGTATTTGGGGCAGTAAGGCTAGTCCAGGTATTGTAAGAAACGGCATCGATCCCGCATCAGGTACTTTCGGTTACCAAAAAAATAATGCAACACCAGATGCCAATGCAAGAATGGCCACCAATGGTGACATGGGCAGTCCTTTTGATGGCAATCCCAACCGTGCAAAAATTACTAGAGGCAACAGCTTAGATTTTAATGGGGCCAGTGGTTTTGTGGATATGGGCAATCCTGCCGCTTTAAATTTGACCAGTCAACTTACCCTAGAAGCTTGGGTCTACCCCAGAGATGTGAGTGGTATTAAAAAAATTATTACCAAGTTTGGCGATACAGGAGGGGACAACGCTTATAGCTTGGATGTTATCAACGGAAGAATACAATTCTTATTAGATATTGGTCCTACGTGGCAAAACCTAACCAGTAGTTCTACCCTCACGGCCAACCAATGGTACCACATAGCGGCTACCTACGACGGTACGGTTATGCGCCTTTACATCAACGGTGTGGACAACGGCAGCCTCAACCGCTCTGGCAACATCGACGTAGCCGCATCCACTTTCAAAGTAGGTGGCTGGGCTGGCGGTCAAATTTGGGATGGCCTCATCGACGAAGTTCGTGTTTGGGACTTAGCGCGCAGTGCGCAGCAAGTTCGCGAGAACATGCACCTCACTTCACAGGGCTGTTCTCCTAATCTCCTTGCTTATTATCAATTCAACGAAGACCCTGGCGCAACTTTGGTCAACGACGGCGCTGGTGGCGGATTAAGCGGCAGCCTTACCAACATGGACCCCGCTAACGACTGGGTGCCTTCGGGCGTCAATGTAGGCAACGACATCAATACCGAGTCCAACGCGCAAACTCTTGTTGTTGCAGCGGGGGCGAGTACGGTAAACTTTAGCAACGCGGCGGTTAGTTTAGACTTTAGCGCGCATTCTGCGGCGGAAGATTTTACGGTTACTTATGAGGCATTTACGCCCAATGCGATTACAGGAATAACAGGTACGAGTATTACTCAAAATCCTATGTGGACCATCAACCAAGCATTGGCGACGACCACACAGACCTATAATGCCACCTTTACTTTGCCTACGTCTACGTTTAATACAGCGGGTAAATTGTGTAATTTTAAATTGTACAATCGACCCATGTATTCGGACGAGGCTTGGACCGAAGTAGCCAGTGAAGCGGTAAGCTTTAGCGCCACGGCTGTCACCTTTGAAAACATCACTACTACAGGGCAATTTATCTTAGTGGAAAACCCACGCGATGCGCCCGATTTGGTACGGGGCCGCGCCTTAGAATTTGACGGTGTTAACGATCAAGTAATTATTGGAAACGTTCAAGAATTCAATTTAGATTTTAACGATCCTTATACCATTGCGGCTTGGATTAAAATTCCTTCTACCACGACTTCTGCAGGGGAAATTCTAACCAAGTTTGACGGCAATGTTTTTGTGGGCTATGCGTTGGGCTATTTGTCTAATGGAGAAATCAACTTCGGTATTACTAATTTTAATACGGCTGAGTTTTTTGAAGTGCGTACCGCAGCGGGTTTTGACATTCGTGACGACCAATGGCACCACATAGCAATGAGCTACTCGGGGTCAGGGGATGCCACGGGCGTTGATATTTATGTAGACGGTGTACGCAGTACACGGGTAGCCTTAGCGGGTTCGGTTACAACTTCTATTAGTACAACGGCTCCCGCTGTGATTGGCACTTATGCGGGAAGCTCTAACTTTTTTGAAGGCCAAATGGACAAATTAACACTTTGGGGTGTTCAACGCAGTGCGGATGAAATTCGCGAAAGCATGCACTTAACCTTTGATGGTTGTGAAACCGATTTGTTGGCCTACTACCAAATGAATGAAGCGCCTGGCTCGGTTATTTTGAGAGATTTTGCTAAAGGCAGTGACGCGACCTTAGCAGGTATGAACATCGTCACTTCTTGGGTCAATTCTACTGTAAACTTGGGCAATGATGTGGCAGGTACCTCCAACAGCCAGACCTTGTCGGTTCCTGCTGGGGCGACCAACCAAAGTTTTACCAACGCCAACATAGACATTCAATTCAACAGCCATTCGGTACCTGAAAATTATACCGTTACCTACGAAGCCTTTGCGCCCAATGCCGTTACGGGCATCACAGGCAGCAACATTATTCAAAATCCAATGTGGACAATTAACAAAGAAACAGGAATGTCTACCCAAAATATGGATTTGACGTTCAACTTTCCGAGTAGTCCCTTGTCGGTGACCAATCCGTGTGCGGCGCTGTTGTACAACCGCCCTATGAATGCGGATGGCCCTTGGACGTTGGTCGCGCAGGGAAGCAGCATTACTCCCAATTCTGTAACGTTTAACAATATTATCACCACAGGCCAGTTCTTGGTAGCAGAAGATAATTCTGTTGGTGGCGATATTGTGCGCGGCGATGTATTGGAGTTTGATGGAGTGGATGATTATGTGGATTTGGGGGATGTGCATGAAAATTTCTTAGAATTTACGGCAGAGGCTTGGGTCTATTTAGATGCGACCACTACTAGTACGTTCCTTGAAATTTATAGCAAGGAGTTTGTCAATTCCTTTAGTGTGTCGGGCGCTAGCAATTTGGTACACGTCAATTTTGGTGATGGAACGGCCTGGGGAGCATCCACACAATCGGTTTCGACGATCCCCAGACAGCAGTGGACACACGTAGCGGCAACCCGCGATGCGATGGGAACCATACGCATTTACATCAATGGTATTTTAGATGTTACCTCTCCTACAGGACAAAACAACCTTACAGGCGGCAATAACTTTGACCGAGCAATTGGATACAAGCCAGGAGTGCCCTTTGTAGATGCCGCTTACGGTGGGCAATTGGATGAAATACGGGTTTGGAACACCGACCGCAGCGCCGACGAAATTCGCGAGGGCATGCACCTCACTGCTAATGGCTGTGAAGAAGGTTTGCTTTCGTACTACCAGTTCAACGACGGGATGGGTGCTATTATATTAACCGACAATTCTACCAATAGCAACGATGGTTTATTGACCAACATGGATCCTGCCACCGATTGGACACCTTCGGGCGTCAATGTGGGCAACGACGTGCCCAGAACTTCGAACAGCCAAACGCGGACGACTTTTCCGACTCCTGGCGTGTTAGCGGTTGATTTTAACCGAGCGAATGTCTACCTAGAGTTGATTGACAACAGCGTCTTGCAGAACTACACGGTAACTTACGAAGCGTTTACACCGAATAGCATTAGCGGTATTGTCGGTACCAATATTATTCAGAATCCAATGTGGACTATCAACAAGTCGGATGCCTCGCCTACTGCCCGTATGAATTTAACCTTCCGCTTTCCTAGCAACCCCTTCACGGACTTGGACGGCACGAAATACCGTTTGTACTGGCGACCTATGTACGAGGAGGGCGATTGGGTTTTAATTAAAAACTATGCCCGTGCCATCAACAGCGGCGCCATTACGTTTTCCAATATTTACGAAACGGGACAGTTTATGGTGGTGCAAGCTTCGGAGCAATTGATCAGTGATGTGCGGGGCGAGATGTACAGCTTTAGCGAGCCTAACGATTACATTGAGTTGCCCAATAGCATCAATGTACCAGGCGATTGGACCGCAGAACTGTGGTTCAAGCCCGAGAGCATTGCGAATTTTAGAAATATTCTACACACTGATTTTCCAAATACAGACAATGGCTTTAGAATAGAGATGAGCAACAGCTTTCTCAATGGGCAATTGTATATTTCTATTTCTGACAACAACCAATTCCGCCCGCACACCTTGATTGATCTTTCTGGGGCTTTGCCTGGACCAGTCGGGGGGATTTTTACCGCTGGCGAATGGTACCACGTGGCCGTTGTAGGCGATGTGACCAACGACCGCGTTCGCGCTTACATCAATGGTATGTTGGTAGTGGATGAAGTACACAGTAATTGGCCCGCAACTTGGCCCAATACGGTATTGGGAAGAGGATTCAACAACGATGCGGATAGAGATTTTGACGGAAGTCTGGACGAAGTGCGTTTCTGGACAGAAGCCCGTACACAGAACGATATTCGCGAAAACATGCACTTGACTCTAAAGGGTACCGAACCCAATTTGTTGACCTATTACCAATTCAACGACGATTTGGCCGTCGGAACCGCCAATGGGGTGTTGGACGCTATGGGCAACAACAATGCAACCACCATCAACATGCCGAACAACAGTTATATACCTTCGGAAGTAGCGGTAGCTGGCGGCGTTTCGGAGCGTATGACGGTAACTAGTACGGGTGTCATGAACTTTGGCATTCCTAAAGGAACAACCTTAGAGCTTTTGGTGCTTTTTTTTCAAACCATCGTTTCTACTTTGTTGGTACTGGCCGTTGCTGAATTTTTGCCCAAAAGCCTTTCTTTGATTGATCCAGATAAGTTCATCA
>CAYUZF010000032.1:0-9044 GCA_964449615.1 uncultured Aureispira sp. | reverse complement strand
CCTAAAGTAGCCATAGATTTCAACAGCAACCCCGATGGGGAAATTGTAGTCTCGCGTTTGATGACCGAAAAACCGCACGGTTGGCAATCTATTCCAGGCGATGTAGACAACGAGTATTTTGTTGTTTGGAATTACGGTACCAACCAACTGCCTGTCATTGACGAAATGATTTACAATGAGTTGTCTTATTTCACACCGAGCATAACCGCCAGCGATGTGGGTTTGTACAAGCGCGGCAGTCGCCAATTTGGCCCCACTTGGGGCAGCGCGATTGCCCCCGCTAGTTCTATTACCACAGGGACGCCAGGCAGTGCGACTTTTACAGGAACCCCGCTAACAGTTGGGTTCAGCCAGTTTGTTATTGCGCAGACCAGTCCCGTCGGCAGTCTGCCCATTGAGCTATTGAGCTTTGAGGCTGAGCGAGCGGATCGCCAAACCGTTGACCTACGCTGGGAAACCGCTGTAGAAATCAACAACCAAGGATTTGAAATAGAGCGTCTGCTAGAAGGCCAAACGGATTTTGTTACGGTTGGCCATATCGCTGGTAAGGGCAATGCTGTGGCAAACAACAACGCGTATTACCACATAGATCCCAATAGTTTCACGGGAATGTCGTATTACCGGTTGAAACAAATCGACAACGACGGCAGTTCGAGCTACTCTCCCATTCGCGCAGTAGCGGGTCTGACCGCACCTTCTGGCGAAGGAATGACCGTGTTCCCGAATCCGAGTAACGGAGCTTTAAACGTACAAATTTTGGACCCCATTGCACCACAACAGGTTTACATCAGTTTGCTGGATGCACAAGGTCGGTTGATTAGAGAGCAGTATATTGCTGTAGACAACGACCGCATTATCCATTTGCCTAATTTACTAAACGGCTTGCCCAACAATTTGTATTTCTTACAGGTACAAACGGAAGATGGCCTCCAACAGTGGAGTCAGAAAGTCAGTGTCCGTCCGTAACGATAAGCTTTGAACAATAAACAGCGCGCTTGGGGGGAAACTTCAAAGCGCGTTTTTTTTTACGGGGAGGGAGGGGGAAGCGGTAGTTCCTTCCTTTGCCTAGTACAATTTGCTGTTCGTTTACGCACGCTGACTAAGGAAGGTCATAAAGGTAATAATCACTACACCTGTATTGGGTAAAAGGTATAAAAATTGTACATATAGGGTTCTGTAACGCTTTTGAATTCAGGGCGTTCTAAAATTGCATTCCTTCCTCGCCTTTGTACAGGGAGTTCAAAAGGCAGGTGTGCGCCATTAATTTAAATGTATTCTATCACTTTCTAAACCTTATAACTCATGTCTAAAAGTCCATTTAAAGAAGTACAAGAACCCGAAATTCACACTTTGCGCCGCGTAGAGGTGCTGAACAAACATCCAGAGATTAAGGCGCTTATGGGCTACGATAATTGGTCGGGTCTATTGACCATCTTATTGGTGGTCGTTCAATTATTTTTTGCCTACTACGTGGGCAGCCATTGGTTTTCTTGGGAATATTGGTGGTGTTTTTTGTTGGCCAGCTATGCGGTAGGAGGCGTTATGAACCACTGGGTTGGCATGGCCATACACGAGGCTTCTCACGACTTGTTGGCTCCAAAAACCAGCCACAACTATTGGATTTCGATTATTGCCAACATTCCTATTTTGCTGCCCGTTGCGGTGTCGTTCCGCAGGCACCACCTCAAACACCACTCGCATTTGGGCATAGAGCACATAGACAATGATTTCCCTTCCCATTGTGAGGCCAATACGGTACACAACAAGCCCTTCTACAAAATCATCTGGCTTTCTTTCTATGTGTTTTTTCTAACACTGGCACGTGGTTTTGTGGTCAAGCCCAGCCGTTGGGAATGGATCAACATAGCGGTTATTGTAGTGGCTGATGTTTTGATTGGCTATTATTTGGGAACAGGGGCGGTGTTGTATTTATTGTTGAGCACCTTTTTTGGCTACAGCCTGCATCCCGTAGCAGGGCATTTCATCCACGAGCATTTTATTTTTAAAGAAGGGCAGGAAACCAACTCTTACTACGGCATTTTAAATTGGTTTTGTTTCAATGTGGGTTACCACAACGAACACCACGATTTCATGAACATTCCCGGGCGTTTTTTACCGCGCTATCACGAGCAAACCAAAGCGTTTTACGAAGACTTAGAAGCGACAAAATCTTGGACTTGGATGTACGTGGAGTTTATTCGCTCCAGAAGAGTGGGTGCCAAAAGTCGTTATCGTAGAACCGACCAAGTACGCCAACAGGGTATTGCTAAAGCTAGGGCGATGCGACAAGATTTTAATGCTGATTCTTGATAGCAACAGGCACGCTGAACTCGTTTTAAAAAAATATTTTAGCTTTTTCTCTAGTATTTACAGCGTACACGCTGCAATTTTATTACTTTTAAATAACGTCTATTACTGCTCTAATCGGGTAGCTCGAATAGAGCTTGGCACACTTTTGTAGCGTTGGGTATATCATTCAAGTTACTTTTAGAACGTTTATACAAGGGTAATTAAAACAGTAAATTAACTATTGAAAATTATGAAAACATTACTAGTACTAAGCGCTTTGTTGTTGGGAATAACTGCCAGCAGCTGGGCTCAAATTAATTCTTTGATCAAAGAAGAAACCAAAGCAAACAGCAAAGGCACCTTTAATGCTTTGGTGATGGAACTGCCTGGCACCAGCAGCAAGGAAGTAACCAAAGCTTGGCAAAAGTACATCAAGAAGTACAAGGGAAAAACCAAGTACGACCGCCGCAACAACGAGTACATTACCGAAGATGCGACCATCAAGGAAATGAGTGACAACACGGTAGATATTATTGCTAAGGTCGATGAGCGTGGCCAAGATGGAAGCGTCGTGACCGTTTGGTACAACTTGGGCGTTTCTTATTTGTCGTCCAAAGATTTTCCCGATCGCTACCCTCCAGGAGAGCAATTGCTAAAGGATTTTGCCAAAAGTGTTTCTGCGGATATGATTGAGGAAGAGTTAAAAGAAGCCGAGAAATTGTTAAAAGATTACGAAGGCAACCTGAGCAAATTAGAAAAAGAGGAAAAACAACGTACAAACGACATCGAAGATTACAAAAATACCATTCAAAAAATGGAAAAAAACATCGTCGAAGCCGAAAATGACGTCAAAGAAGCCCAAGAGGGGCAGGGCAAAGCCAAAGAAGAAATTGATGCACAGAAAAAAGTGGTCGACGACATCAAAAAGCGTTTAGAAAGTGTTAAGTAGGACAACCATTGTCTAATTTAACACACATATACACCATGCTTTCTATTATTGACACCAAAAAAGAAAATCTAATTGCCGCAAAATTGTCGGGTACCTTGACCAAAGCTGACATCGAAACTTTGCATCCAATGATCCACGCTGTGGTTAACAAAGGCCACAAAGTAGATTGGTACATTGAGCTGGCGCAAGAACTGTCTTACGATCGAGCAGGACTGATGGAGAATTTTAAAGTAGATGCTCTACACCTGAGCGACTATGGAAAAATAGCCATCGTTGGCAATAAAAAATGGCAGGAATGGATCAGCAACGCCAGTAATTATTTGACCAGTAGCGAAATCAAATTTTACGACGTGGCGGAGAAAGACCAAGCCTTGCAATGGGCGCAGGCCTAGATTTATGTTTTTGAATCGCAACGAGTCATGTTCTAACTAGAAGGTGACTCGTTGTTTTATTTTTTTGTTATGATAATGAACAACTTAAAACCAACACTGTGTTTATTGCTCTTCTTGTTCAGCGCCCAACTGGCTTGGACACAAGAAGGCTGGAACATTATTTACAACCAACGTTCAACCGCCAATAACCAAATTCCGCGCAGCTTAGAAGACAAAGAAAAAACCTTGTTTCTGCGCAGCAACATAGAAATAAAAACATTGGGCCTAGCGCCCGATGGCGGCTGGGTTTGCGCCTACGAGTCGGCAGGACTGCCCTACCTCTCTTGGGACGGCGCACCTAGAGACTTAATGGCAACGCTTCAAAACCTCAAAGAAGCCAATGCCAACATTCAACAGATTGTTTTTTCTCCGCTCTCGTGGTCGGGCAAGTCCAGTTGGGTGGTCATTTACAACGACACCGAAGTCGATTGGAAGAACGTACCGCCCACTCTAATTGCTCAAATCCTAGCGGTACACGAACAACACCAAACTATCAAAAGCATAGCGCTATCCATAAACGGCGGCTGGGTATTGGTCGCAGGCAATAAGGTTTACAGCAGCCTCATTCCCACGCCCATGCAAGCCAAGTTTCAAGAACTGGAAGCCCAAGGAGCCAACATTCATTACGTCTCGTTTAATGTAGACAACGGCTGGATCATTCTCTACGACCAAAATCAAGGAGCTTGGGAACGCCTTCCAGTGGATTTGGTGACTACCTTAGAGCGTTTGAGTGCGCAGCGCAGCAACATTCGAGCTGTGCAATTTTATACCTTGCGCGGACGCCTTTGATGCCACACACCACGTTTACTACTAATTTAACCAACTACACACACCTCCAATGATCAGAAAATTACTGGGCATCGCGCCCCAACCAACGCCTGGTGGCGCGTACAAGCCTTCCCCCGTTGCCCTCAAATTTGCTACTGCCGATAAAACGGACTACCAAGCCCAACAATACGCCAATGCCTACACGGGCGGTGATTTGAAAATCTTGGTTCTCTGCACCGAAGAGGGACAAATGACCATGCAAAACGGCAAAAAGTTTTCGACGGGCAACCACCCTGTAGAGTTATTTGTACCGCTGTTGCATTTGCGCCAAGCGGGTTTTGATTTGGTGTTTACAACGCCTACAGGGCAAGCCGCAAAGCTCGAACACTGGGCGTTTCCCGAAAAGGATGCCCAAGTGCAGGCCATTTATGCCGATTATAAAAAAGCTTTAGAAAATCCGCGCAGTTTGCAAGAATTGGTGCCGAGCTTGGACGAACACAGTCCCTATGCAGCGGTGTTTATTCCTGGCGGCCACGGTGCCATGCTGGGTTTGCCCGACGATCCCAACGTGGGTCAACTGTTGCATTGGGCCAACCAACACGACCGTTTTGTAGTGTCCATCTGCCACGGGCCGGCGGCGCTGTTGGCTTCTGCCAAAGTAGAAAGCGGCTTTTTGTACAACGGTTACAGCATCACGGCTTTTCCCGACAGTACCGACCGCCAAACGCCGCTTATCGGGTACATGCCAGGACAAATGACTTGGCACCTCGGGGAACGCTTAGACGATTATAACGTCACCATTCTCAATAAAAAACCCGATACCAGTTGCCATGTGGATCGAAAATTAATCACAGGGGCTAGTCCTTACGCGGCCAATAATTTGGGCCAGCTAGCCGCGCAAACCATTTTAGACAGTTTGTAAGTTTGTTTTTTAATTAAAAATAAGCGCTTTCGCTCTTGCGGTTTCAACGGCATTGAGGGAAGGCGCTATTTTTGTATCTTTGCTTTTCTTTTTGCCACTTTATCAGAATTTACTCTTATGATCGACCGCCGCAAAGCGCCCCCCATCCAATCGGTAGAAACCTTGTCGCTGCACCGCCCCATCCAACATAAATTGGACAACGGCATTGCGGTGTACGACATTCGTTTGGGCCAACAGGAAGTCATTAAGTTAGAATTGGTATTTGAAGCGGGACGCTGGTACGAACACCAGCAGTTGGTTGCGCGCGCTTGTGCGCAATTGCTCAAAGCAGGAACCAAACGCCGCAGTGCGGTGCAGTTGGCCGATTTTTTTGAACATTATGGCGCTAAGTTGGACATCTACGATGGCTTCAACACCGTAAATATACAACTCTATTGTCTGACCAAGCACTTGCCCACTCTGCTGCCCGTCTTGCAAGAGATGCTGTTGAACCCATTGTTTCCAGAACAGGAAGTAGCGCAGTTCATCAAACGCAGCCGCCAGAACCTCAAATTGCAATTGCAAAAAAATGACGTGTTGGCCTATCGTCTTTTTACCGAAGAACTGTTTGGTAACCAACACCCCTACGGCTACAATTCCTTCGCCGACCATTACAACCAACTGACTAGAGAACAAATACAACAACATTATGAACGGTGTTACACCGCAGGCAGTTGCACGATTTTTGTAGCAGGAAAAACCAGCGAAAACACGGTGGCGTTGCTCAATCAATATTTTTCGGACTTGCCCCAACGCTCCGCTCCCAGCGCCCCGCCCTGGATATTGCCTCCAGAGTTGGGCCACAAAAAAGTCTACCAAGTCCTGTCAGAGGAAAGTTTACAGGCTTCCATTCGCATTGGCCGCCGTACTTTTGCCAGGGAACACTCCGACTGCGATCGTTTTTATATGATGAACATGGTACTAGGGGGCTATTTTGGGTCGCGTTTGATGCAGAATTTGCGGGAGCGCAACGGCTATACCTACGGGATTTATTCCTCGATAGAAACTTTGCGCCACAGCGGTTATTGGTACATCCATACTGATGTAAGCAAAGAGATTACTCAGGTGGCCTTGACGGAAATTTACAACGAAATCGACCGCTTGCAGCAAGCGCCTATTGCCACAGAAGAAATGGAAATGGTGCGCAATTATTCTTTGGGCATGCAATTAACGGCGCTCGACGGCGTTTTTAATGTAGCGAGTGTGGTCAAAAGCTTGGTTACCGCCAACTTAACCGCGCAGCACTTTTATCAATTTATAGACACTATTAAAAACATTACCCCGCAAGATATTCAATTATTGGCGCAGCAATACCTTCGACAAGAAGATTTGTTAGAGGTGGTGGTGGAATAAATAGACCCAATAACCTACAATTTTATTCTCCTATGGCACGTATATTCTTGTTCTTGCTTCTGTTTAGCGCGGTCAATACACAGGCACAAAACCCCGAAGTTTGTGCGCGTTTGTTGTTGGGGTCGGGGCAGGATTCCATTGTGTGGACAGCGGGCAGTTGTACCAACTTTGGCGGGTATGTGCTGCTGGGGCAGCAAAATGGAACAGGACCTTTTGTGCGTTTGGATACGCTATCGGGCAGTGCCACAGCGGCACCCAATTTGAGCGAAGAATTGTGGTACTACCAAATTGGGCTACTCTGCAACGGCGTTTTGACCAACCTGTCGACGCCTGTGAGCAATCAAAAACCCATTACTCCCGATTTATTGAGTGTTGATATTCAGAACAACATACCTGTAGTGCGCTGGTCGCCCAGTCCCAGCCCCGAGGTGATCGGCTACCAGTTGTACAAAGAAAATCCTTATGGGTCGGGCAACTACTTTCCTTATCCCAACAGCAATAGTGTTATTACGGCTACCACTTTTGTGGATCAAACGGCCACTGATTTGCTAGCGCGTTATGCGATTTTGGCGGTGAGTGCTTGCAACGAAAGTTTGTTGGGCTTGGGACAAGTGGCCGACAGTACGACGGGTCCGCATACTTCTATCGTGGTGAGTGCCAATTTGCAACCTTGTGCGCAAACCGTTACGTTAACGTGGAATGCCTATGAGAATTGGCGAGCGGGCGTGCAAGGCTACGAAATCTGGTTGAACGAAAACAACACGGGTTTTCAACTGCTGACTACCGTTAACAACAACACTACTTCTTATGTGTATGAAAATGCGCAGGACAACAGTTTGCTAGAATTCAGAGTCGAAGCCCTAGAGCAAAATGCCAACAACAGAGCGGTTTCCAACGAAGTGGCCTTGAGCGTAGAGGCCAACCGCCCTATGGATTTTATTTACTTAACGGCTTTGAACATTGTAGACAACAGCACCCTAGAATTGACGTGGGAATGGGACACCGATGTGGATTATGCGAGCGGCGATTTGTTGCGCGGGGTAGACAGCACCGCCATGAGTAGCCGTATTTTGTTGCCTGGCGTAGGTTCTGCCCTCAATAATTTTACCGACAGCGAAGTAGCGACCAACGAGCAGCCGTATTTTTACAGCGTGCAAACCGTAGACGATTGCGGCCAAACTGTCACCAGCAATTTAGGCAAAACCATCTTTCTGGAAGCCAAAGCAACGCCTGCGTTTGTGAATCAAATCAGCTGGGCACCCGCTCAATTTCAGTACGGTACAGTGCAGAGCTATTGGCTGTATAAAATTGTCAACGGCAACCGCCTTCAAATTGCTACGCTGGGGCCCAACGACCACTACTACGAAGATGCGCTCAACCTCTCGGACGAATCCGAAGCCAACGCCTGTTACCAAGTTCTTGCCAACGTCGTGCTCCATTTTCCAGACGGCCAGCAGCGTTTTTTACAAAGTCAATCCAACAGCGCTTGCGCTACCCAAAGCTCCAGCTTGCAAGTCCCCAACGCCATCGCCCCCGACGGCGAAAACCGTTTTTTCCGTCCTGTGGTGGTGTTTGGCCAAAGCATTCGCAATTATAGCATGCTCATTTATGACCGCTACGGGCAAGAGTTGTTTCGCTCTACCGATCTCTACGATGCTTGGGACGGCACCCGCAACGGTACGCCTTTGCCCTTCGGCACCTACGTGTATTGGATTCGCTACCAAGCGCCCAACGGCACGGCCATAGAGCAAAAAGGAACCGTTACCCTCGTTCGGTAGATCCCCCAACCCGATTTTCTCACCTCAACATCCTTCACATGTCTTCCACCCAAACGCCCGACTTCAAAGCCCTACGCAGAGCCTATTACTGGCTGGCTTTTCTGACTTTTTTGTTGGTGCTTGTGCTCATCAGTTTGGTCTACGGCCTGTGGTATCGCTTCGATTACAACTGGCAGGCCATTCCTTTGGAGGAATGGGGCGATGTGGCGTTCTTGGTAGCGATATGGTGTTTTTTAATGATTTATGTGTGGAAGTATAGGAAGAAGGTCAAGGAAGGGAAGGACGAGACTCCTTAAGTTGGGGCAACTGTTTAGCGAACTAAAAACGACTCAAACGCCTGCGGTAGTGGAGCGCATTGTTAATAATATTAATCGTATTGTTAGACAGGTGCGCTTAGAGGGTTGGCGGGCGACTAGCCAGGGGGCGCGACACGTAAAAAAGTCTTTGCGTCAAGCACTGCTTAAGTAGTCACACAAAAGAAACCGTGTAATAAAAAGTGAGGTATTTTTTTCTAG
>CAYUZF010000031.1:16636-31853 GCA_964449615.1 uncultured Aureispira sp. | reverse complement strand
CACGCGGTCGCCATTGTCGTTGGTCGTCAAACGATAAACGCCATCGTCGGGCCCACCCAAGAAACCGACAAATAAATTTACAATATCGCGTTCATCCACAGACGAAATCAAGTTTTGAGAGTACATTCCTCCCGCTGCTTTGAAACGCAAAAAATCGGTAATGTTCCATTTGAATCCTAGACGGGGTTCTACGCGCACCTCACCCAGCGAAGCATAAGCTTGCAAGCGCAAACTCGGCTCAATTACAACGGTTCCAAAACGGCCACTAAAATGCGCAAACATACCCGCTTCAAAATTGGTTTGAGGGCCATTTCCACTCCCCTGCGTGATATCCGAACTGCCCGTACTGTATTCAAAAGCAGTGGTAATGCTGTTTATTTCTACCCCAAAAGAAAGCACTCTAGATTTAGGAAGGTAGTAATTGACGTTCAGGTTTCCATTAAAATTACCCACATCGCTGCGGCGAATTTTACTGCTGTTGCCATCTTCCTCAAAATCAGACCCATAAATAGAATAAGCAATCACACCATCGAGTGCCAACTGCGCTCCCTGTGGAACAATTCTAAAATCAATTCCACCGCCACCAGCATTCCAGTTGTAAGCCGCTAACCCTACGAAATTCACGTCGTCGTAGTGGTAAAATCCAAATAAATTGACGCGACTCCCACCAGCTGCATTAAACGATAGTTTGGCGTGTCCGTCGGTAAAATTATACGGCAATACGCCTTGCTCGTTGGCGTAGCTGTACAACAACGGAGAGGTCTCTTGCAAATACGAGTGTTTGATGGTCATTAAAAAAGACAAACTAGAACCATTGTCCTCGCTCAATGGAATAATAGGCCCTTCAAACAAGCCCTTCGCTACAAAAGGGTTGACATTGATCATGCCTGCCAAACGCTTTTTATTCCCCGCACGCGTCTTAATATCTACTACAGCCGAAGAGCGACCGCCGTATTTGGCACTAAAGCCCCCCGTGTATACATCGGCGCTGCGAATGGTTTCTGTTTCAAATACCGAGAAAAAACCAATAGAGTGGAAGGCGTTGAACAAAGTCATACCGTCCAATAAAATGCGGTTCTGAACAGGCGCCCCTCCTCTAATATAGAGTTGTCCCCCTTGATCACCTGTAGAAACAATTCCTGGAATGACTTGCAAATATTGGGCAAAATCGGATTCTCCCCCTGCGGCGGGAATTCGTTTGATGTCTTTGGGCGTTACGCGTACAACGGAAACTTGTACATCGTTTTGAGCCGCAGTTTTGCTGGCATCTACTTGTACCGAAGGACCACCTACTGCAGAGGGTTCCAGCAAAATATTTTGCGTAATCATTTTTCTATTAATCGTGATGGGTAGGGCTACAGAGTCGTAGCCTAAGAATTTCACAGTCAAGTTGTAATCTCCCTCGGGCACCCCATTGATAGAGTAATCGCCGTTGATGTCGGTTGCCGCGCCGTATTCTAAGGTTAGGTAAACGATGGCTCCAATCATGGGTTCTCCTGTTTCTTTGTCATAAATCGTTCCACGAACACCGCCTCGTTGTTGGGCTTGTGCCTGTTGGCTAAACAGGAAAAAGGCCATAAATAGAAGGCCCAATACAGATGTTTTCATTGTCAATAGACTTCTTTGGTGGGATGCAGCTGCTGCGTACATGCGCCCAGCACCCCTGTGGTAAAAAGAATGGTTTGGTTGGTTCGGTTGGCAAAAAAGTTTTTGCCTTGTAAGACTGCCGATTGTGGGAATTGACTGAGTGAAGGTAGCGTTTTTTAAGTAGTTTATTAATTTCTTCGACTAATCTTTCCTTTTTGAAGACTGTTCGTACGCTTTGATCCATGCTTTGCGGCGGCGTTTGTCTATGTTCCCCTTCTCCTCAATCAGTATAATTTCTTTATAAAAAGGATAGCTGTTGGTAGACGCATCGTACAACTCGACTTCCCGCCAAACAATCTCTACTTCGGTGTACCAGTAAGGCTTGATGCCCTGCATAAACCGCGTAGAGCCGTCAAACTCATGCAGCCAGAGAAACGCTTCTAGTTCTTGCTCTTTGTTGAGTAGTAAGAAGGTAGGAAAGCGCTGCTGGTCTTCTAAGGCGTATAAAATTCCCGTACTGCGCTGGTTCTCTTGCTTGACTTCTTGCAGTTGCTCGGCAGCTAATTGTTGACTGATTTGGCGAAAGCCTCGACAACCACGCGTCAATTCTTGTTCTAAATATTGCGCCAACACCAACATACTGCTGTCGTTGTCTAAATTAGCCCCTTGCTCCCGCAACACGCCCGATAAATTAACATACAAGCCCTCCTCCAAACAGCTGTCTACCTGTGTCGCCAGTTGTGCAATCGCCAATTCGGTAACGGGCACCGTTTCCAAGCAGGTACAGGCTCTTTGTAAGGCTTCTTCTGTTGCCGCTTGCCCCCAAACACTTCTGCTGTTGCCCAAAAGAAGGGCACAAAGTAGCCCTAATAGACACTTACTTGCCATTGTATAAAGATTGGTTGATTTAAATACGTTGATTAAAGATAATTCTTTTTGGGCTAAAAAAGGGCTTTGTCACGAAGGCAGTAGTCTTATAACCTTCCTTATACCCCCCTGCCCTAGCAACATTCTAGAGTTTGGCAAAAAAACATTTCTTGTTTGCAATGGCGCATGCAAAAACTCAAAAAAGCACTCCGCTAAACTTTACACTTATACAACCTTCAATCTTATCTGTTTTTGACAATATTAAACACCTAATACGCTCTAGCATGGCAAGAATAAATCCTTGTAGTAGGAATAATTCTTCTACATTTGCGACAGTTGTTGAAGCAGTCCATTTTACCTGTTGTACTTTACTTAAGGTTGCTTGACAACGGTCTATTTTAATCACCATCTAATTTTTCAACTATGTTCAAACTCAGTTTCTTGTGTCTTTTGCTGGCCAGCATTTATGCCGTACTTGCGAATTATTTTAACCAACAGCAACCCATGCAGGTTGTACCTGTTAAAATTAAAAAGAACTAGTAAAAGCTTACGATTAGGGCAATGAATCGTTGCCTTCCCCCGCAACGCTGGTTGGTGCCCTGTGCGCCACTGGCGTTTTTTCTGTAGTTTTATAAGCGGTTCACCATTTAAAGAACAGAGCCATTCCAATAAAGAAATGACTCTGTTTTTGTAGGACTGTTAACTTAGTGCTTCTTGGTACATTATCTACCTTTTACTAGGGACAATACATGTTGCTGTTGGGTAGCAATAAGGTGGCAATGGTAGATCCCTGTGGGCAATTGCGTTGTGGGTATTTGATGTTGGTACTCGCCTGCGGGTACGTCTTGAGCTATCTGCTCATACACCACTTGCCCCATGCTGTTGAGCAGTCGAATTTGTAGGGTTTGGGGTTCTTCTAACGTCATCGTTAACGTGGTATACTGCTGTGTCGGATTAGGATATAGAACAGGTGCTTGCTCATCGGAATCCTTGTGAACGAGATTCAAACTACGCCCGCAATAGGCATCCGCAAAACTACTGTCGTACAAGGCTTGTATCTGAGGAACCTGTTGCAACGCCAGATTGACGTTGGTTAAATTATTGCGTCCCGCTTCTCTGTGGTAAGCGTAGGCGACATCTAGTACAAATGCTTCCGAATCGCGTTCAGTAGTCGACACTGTTCGCTGATCCAAGCCCGACAAATTCGCACTGTACATAGACCAGCCTCCACTGGTATTGGGATTGGTTGGAAAGGCAAAGTCGGTGGGGCTACTTCCACTGGGATTGTACCCATCGCCGCCCGCTGTCAGCAAGGTACCATTGGGCCATACCCCCGACAGCAAACGGTAAAACCCTATGGGACTACTAGGGTCTCCTTTAGGATCACTGCTGCTATTGATGTGGTAGATACTACTACTCAACGGTTGATTCAGCAGGGTGATGGTTTGCACAGGCGGATTTAGACCATAGCCTAGCGCACCTGAGAAACCACAGGGGGAATCATCGTAATTGTCTTGATTGTAAAAATAAACCGTTTGTGTAGCGGTATCGGTGCCTACATAGTCATCGTTGCTACAACCCAAATCAGAATCTGACCAAAGCCCAGCCTTAAAATCATACCACGTTTCTCCACTTTTATTGATAATTTTGTGGCGAACAAATATGGTGCGATTGAGCAAGCTATCGTTTGGGCATTCAAAACTCCAAGCACTGGCTTGTATTTCCGCTTTTAAGGGTTGGCCATTGGTTTGTGTGTGTAGGTTGCCGTTGTCGTTAAACACCCACCAAAGTAAATCCTCTGCTACGGCTGTGGATACGCCATCTTCGTACACAGGATAATCGCCCTGGAGGGGTTCGTAGAGGCCGTTGCCGTTGCGGTCATAAAAAGGCGCCAACGCTTGATTGGGCAGCGCAAACCCCATAGCAGCCGCAAAATGAGGATTTCCTTGTCCTGGCCACTTCAGTAAGGCAGAATCTACAGGGTTATCCAGCACTCCATTGTCATTATAATCTACCACATGCGCCTCTACTTGCCAGCGCTTGACTTGCCAAATGTAATCAAAGTTTTCACAAGTAAACCTTGCCGCTTGTCCACTACTATCCAAGGGTCCTGTCCAATAATCGTTGCCATTGCTGCGGTAGGTTTGCGCCGCTAGTTTCAAATCGCCGCCTGCATCGTAAGCGCCCAACCAAAGCGCCCCTGCAAACATGGTGCTGGGATTGTTTAGCGGGTTGCTTTGCGTAGAATCAAAAGGCACCATAAAAAAAGGCTGTGAGGTACCGTCCCAAAACATGTCGCCGCCCGCTCTAAAAATGGCATAGACTTCATTGCCGTATAAAATACGATTAGCACGCGATTCCACGCATCCTGTTTGTGCATAGGTGTAAAAAGGCATACCCATAAGGAGCAGCCATAAATAGTTATGGATTTTCATAGTATAAAATTTAAAGTGATAATTTGGAAAATAGTTCAAATCACAGAGAAGAGCTGCTCAAACTATGGGGACAGTTGGGGCTAATAGAAATTTTTGTTGGTCTACTAAATTAATAAAAATTGTTGGCAATTCCAATAACTGAAGTAGTGAACTAGGGATTAAAGTAGCTGTAGCATTCCTACAATGCCTCTCCAAAACCATGCACTACAAGCGTTTTTGATACTAGAATGATTTACAACTGAGAAATTAGGCGTATCTTGTGTATTCCCCGTCATTAAAAACGTTTCAAAGACCAAGCTTATGTTTTATGAATGGACTGTTCCGATTTTGGAGTTTGATAATCCTGTTTTGTATGCTATCCCGTTCTTTATAGGACTGTTGGGGCTAGAGGTTTACCTCAACTACCGCGAGCGCACCGACCATTACTACTGGAAGGATTCTATGGCCAGTATTAGTATGGGTTTGGGGTCTATTTTTGTGGATATTTTGAGCAAATCGGTTGCTTTTTGGCTGTTTTTGTTTTTGTATACGCAGTACGGCTTGTTCAAAGACGCACTTTCTTATACGTTGTTGGGTTGGGTGCTGTTGTTTTTTCTGGACGATTTTACCTTTTATTGGCACCATCGTTTGTCGCACCAAGTACGGCTGTTGTGGGCAGCGCATGTCAACCACCATTCTTCTACGCATTACAATTTGAGTACGGCCTTACGGCAAAGTTGGTCGGAGGTATTTTACAAATATCTGTGGTATGTGTGGCTGCCCATTTTAGGCTTCCCGCCTATTATGATTCTCACACAGATTTCCATCAACCTTATTTATCAATTTTGGATACACACCAAGCGCATTGACCGCTTTCCCGCTTTTATAGAATTTATCTTCAATACGCCCTCGCACCACCGCGTCCACCACGCCAAAAATGTGCGTTACTTAGACCGCAACCACGCAGGCACGTTGATTATTTGGGATCGCCTATTTGGCACCTTCGCCGAGGAACACCCCGACGATCCTGTAGAGTTTGGCATCACCACCAATATCAATACCTACAACCCGCTGCGGATTGCCTCGCACGAGTTTGCCAACTTGGCAAAAGATGTGGCCAATGCGCCCACGTTGGGCGACAAACTGCGCTATATTTTTATGCCACCAGGTTGGAGCCACGACGGCCGCAGCCAAACCGCCGATGAAATGCGCCAAGCGGCTCTGTCTTCTATTCCTGACCAAGAAGCTGCCCGCATATGAGTTCTTTGTTCCTAGCCCAGACTTGGGGAGAATTTTTGCTCAACGTCGCTAGAAGTCCACAGCGTTACGTGTTTTGGGTCATTATTTTCTTGATTGTCTTGTTCTTGCTCTCGCGTTTGCGCAACATCATGGAAGAGCGCAGTGTAAACCGTGCCATTTACGTTTCGCGGGCCTTTGTAGGTACCTTTATAGCCTTTGTGGTAACGCCTGTCGTTTTTTACATCATGCTCAACATTGTGGCGTTGGTACATCAAGTCAACACCATTGACATTAGTTTTTTGGCCAAATGGCTGGGCTTGACGGTAACGTCCTATTGGTGGTTGCTGAAATGCTTTTTTGGCTCGGCTAGTATTTCGGGCGCGGATCAAATCTACAGCTTAGATTCCATCATTCGCATTGTGTGGATTCTACTGCCTTTATCGATTATTTGGCTGCGGGTTTCGAGTACGCGCATTGGCAAGTTGTTTTTAATTCCCTTGATTATTGGTACCCTAGTCATTACGCGGTACAAATACGCCCCGCCTACCTTTATCACAGAGGACGAAAATCTCATGGAGCGCATTCCTGGTTTTGACTGGATCAAACTCAACCAAGATAATTTTTCTACGCCTGGGGTTTCTATGCTGTCGCCGATGCAGAAACGGTTGGCAGCGGGAATTCTGGCTGTGTTTATTTTGGCGGGTTTTGCCATAGGTTTGCGCGGTACGCGGCGCGTGCCTGGGCTTCTGTTGGTCTTGATTGGAATTATGGGTTTTATTTTGCTGGCGCCTCACCAGAACGATAAAGTAATTCCCGAAGAACGGCAAGAAGATTACCACATGGATGTGGACAGCTTGGTACTGCGTATGGACAGCATTTATGGGGTCAATCCAGATGACTTAGAGGTTTATTATTTAAGTCAAAAAATTTCTTCGGCATACGAGGCACGGATAGCCGTAGGCGATATGATTCGCTTTCCGAAAGATTTATGTGAGCGCTACAATGCCTATTTTTACGATTGGTGTAAGGAATAGGAGGGTAAACCAAGCGATAAATTGGTTGGCGCTCTTTTTTTTTGTATTATAATTACTACTTCAACAAACCATTAGATATCATCTCAGGAAACGCTATACATGGGCAGAAAACCATTAGACAAAGAACGGGTAGATGATCCAGATGTCAAAGACGCTTGGATTAAGGAGTTGACGGCGCTTTATTTGCAGCACGGTCTAGGAAAATTTACGATGGACAAGATTTCTAAAAAATTAGCCATCAGTAAGGCCACACTGTATAAGTATTTTTCTTCCAAAGAAGAAATCATTGATGCAGTGGTGCAGTACAAAATTCAGGAAATTATAGCCTTTGAAGCCCTCTTGGACGACGAGAACATTGATTTTACGGAGCGGTACTACGATATGATTAAAACGGCTTCGATTATGTTGGCCGAAATTTCTGGGCAATTCTTACACGATACCAAGCTCAAGCATCCCGAGTTGTTTGACAAAATGAACACCTTTAGCGACCGCGCGTTGCATGCCGCCGAAAAATTTTACCAGCAGGGCATAGAATCGGGCATTCTCAAAGACCTCGACCCCAAAATTTTGGCCCTAACCGATAAGATGTTTATTCAAGCGGTGTCCAATCCCAAATTTTTAAAAGAACATGGGGTATCTATAAAAGAGGCGTTTGATCACTATTTTTTGATGAAAAGCAACGGAATTTTTAAATAAGAACGGTAGCATACCTCGTCCAATTGCTAGGTTTGTGCCTCCCGCTCTACGGCAACGCGTTTGACACCCCCAAAGACAGTTTGTTGCTACCCCTTAACTTGTACCGAGAACGTCATTGACTAGTTTACCGTTCAACTATATGGGAGTTGAAGTGTTGAGGTATAAAGGCTAATTATACCGCTGCCTATTTATTCTCTTCTAAAAGCCCTGGTTCAATGCAAGTAGCAGTTATAGATTGTGGTACCAACACCTTTACCCTCAATCTCTTTCAAATTGACAACGCTAATCATTTCAAGCGCATCGACAAAAGTCGCCACTACGTAGAATTAGCTGCCGAGGGCATACAAGCCATTGGTCCGAATGCTTTTGAGCGCGGACTGGATGCGTTTCGCTCGTTTCAAGATTTCTTGGAAAAGTATCCCGAAGCGCAGGTACAAGCATTGGGTACTGCCGCCCTGCGCCGCGCCGCCAACAGCCACGACTTTGTACAAGCAGCTTATGCCGTGTCGGGCATTAAAATCAATATTATTTCGGGAGAAAAAGAAGCCGCGTACATCTACGAAGGTGTGCGATTGGCGGCCCCTTTGTCCGAACGTCCTTCCTTGATTATGGACATTGGCGGTGGTAGTGTGGAATTAATTATTGGCAACAAGGAGCGCGTTTTTTGGGCTAAAAGTTACCCTGTAGGGGTAGCGGTTTTGTTTGAGAATTTTCACAATAGCGATCCCATCAACAGCGGCGACCAAGTTATTTTAAAAGCATACTTGGAAGAGGCCTTAGAAGATTTTACAGCCGTTTTGCCCCAGTACGACATCGAGCATTTTGTCGGTGCTTCTGGCTCTTTTAATATGCTGGACAAATTGGCGGGTACGCGACAGGCGGGCGCTTCTTACTCTTTTATTGAGCGCAAGGATTTTGAAGAAGTCACCCAACAATTGATAGAAAGCAACTATGCAGATCGCTTATTGATTCCCAATCTCAAAGCTACTCGTGCTAAGTTGAGTGTGATGTCGGCTCTATTGATTAGTTTTGTGCAGCAGTATCTAAAGACCGAGCAATTATTGGTTTCAGACCACGCCATGCGCGAAGGTCTTCTCCAAACACTTTTATAAACCTACTTTTCTTCTTGAACGTATACCTATAGCAACACGTAACCACCTAATAAAGTATGAAAGTTTGCGTTTACGCGGCTTCTAGTCCGCACATTGACTCGGTTTATTTTGAGGCAACCCGCCGTTTGGCAAAAGCGCTTGCCCAAGCACAAGTGGCCGTTGTGTACGGCGGTGGCGCTACAGGGCTGATGGGGCAACTGGCCGATACCATGTTGGAGGAAGGCGGAAGCATAAAAGGCATCATGCCGCAATTTATGAACGAAGTAGAATGGGCGCACAAAGGCGTAGCAGAGTTTGAATTTACCGCAACCATGCACGAGCGCAAAGCTAAATTCTTAGAAGGCATAAATGCCCTCATTACCTTGCCAGGTGGCACAGGTACTTTGGAAGAATTGCTAGAAGCCATTACCCTCAAACGCTTGGGCATTCTCAACGTACCCATTGTTATTCTCAACACCGCAGGCTACTACAATCCCCTACAACAAATGCTAACGCAGTGTATTGAAGGAAAATTCTTGCAACCTCAATACCAACAAATGTGGCAATTTGTGGCACAGCCCGAAGAAGTGCTACCCGCTATTCAACAGCCCCCCAGCTGGACAGGGGGCGCCCTAAATTTTAAAAAATAACGCCCTACTGCGTATAGTAACCCGTTTTAAATCGTAATACTTTACCGTTTTTTTTCTATTATTATATCCGATTTCCAAGCTAATAGTGATAAGAATTAGGCATAGATCATGTTAGAGCACATTTATTTAGAACAATTTAGAGGATTTGATCAATTTCAATTGGAAGGACTTCAACAAGTGAACTTGGTTAGTGGGTTGAGCAATACGGGTAAAACGACGCTGTTGGAAGCTATTTATATCAGTGACCTCTCTGAGCCTGAAAAAATTCCTCACCTTTCGGACTTGCGTTACAACAATGACCCAGAATTAAAACAGACTATTCTTTCCCGTTCATGGATAGATTTATTTTACCAAAGGAATACCGAGAAGGTTATTAAAGCAAAATACGGCTGGAAAGACCAATGCACCACTACCGCTACCTTCTGTACAGGAGTGCCTAAGGAACTGATCGTTCAATTTAACATCAACAACGGAAAAATGGTGGAGACGATTCTCAGCATAGATCGTTTCAAAGGCCGCCATAAAGTGTATTTGGTGGGCGAACAAAACTACGCCCAACGACCTTTTGCGGATACGCTTTTTATCGCGCTCGACAACAGCATTTCCTCTTACCAGTTGGCCTTTTTATACCAATTGGTAGAGCGTAAAAACTTGGAGCATCTGCTACTGGCTACCCTCAAGAACATCGATCCTGAAATTGTAGAACTACAACTGTCAACCTTTGAAGGACAGGTACAACTATACGCCAGCAAAAAAACGGATCGTCCCATGCCCATCGAGCTGTTTGGGAAATCTGTCAATAAAGTTTTACTCGTTGCCATCGGTCTACTCCTATCAGAAAATGGGATTGTTGTGCTGGACGATATAGAAACCAGCATACACCACTACCACTACACCTTTTTATGGGAACTAATTTTCAAGTGGTCCAATCTTTTCAACATCCAGGTGTTTGCCTCCACTTGTAGCCAAGAAACTTACAATAGCTTCAACACGGTTGCCCTACAACGTCAACACCAAATCACGGCTTGCAACATAAAAATGAATCGACGTTATAAGTCCAACCAAATCTATGGTACGGCTGTAGCGCCTAATTTAGACCAGGAGTCGGTAGATGGCGTTTCTTAGGTTATTTTAGCTATAGCTTAATACTTGTTAGTGCTTTGATAGCAGCAATACACTATTAATGAAACGCCCCTTCTCCAAAAAAAACATTGCATAAGTCGCACTTTATCCGTACTTTTAAAATACCTAAACAACAATGCGTACGACTTATGGCCAAAAGAAAAGCATCTAAATTACACGACGAGGAAGAAGAATTGCTTCTAAAACGCTCTGTCAATTACCAAGAAGACGAGCTGAACCAAGAGGAATTGATGGGCATCAACGCCGCTTTGGAACGTGAAAAAGAACAAGAGGAAGACCAACAACGCCAAAAAGAACTCGAAGAAGAGCAACAAGATTTGCTAGAATGGCAAGAGGAAGAACAAGAGGCAGAAGCCGTCAACAAAGGCGTTTCCCTCCCACCAGCTTACGCCAAACGCGACCCCGATAAAGACAAAGATCCGCTAGAGGGCGAAGACTTGGGGTTGGACGAACACGATTTTTTGCTCTCGCGCAAAGTAACGGAACTGGATTTGGACGTACACAACGAAATCAACGAAGACCAGTTGTTGGGTTCCAATGTGCGCAAGCCCAAAGACTTTCTGAGCATCTTCAC
The DNA here is from genome assembly GCA_964449615.1 of uncultured Aureispira sp. Taxonomy (GTDB): domain Bacteria; phylum Bacteroidota; class Bacteroidia; order Chitinophagales; family Saprospiraceae; genus Aureispira. The sequence continues at coordinate 20,558 of CAYUZF010000031.1, read as the reverse complement.
CCGCGGTAGGAGCACCAACGATGCGCCCAAAATCGACACCACTTTTGCCATCGAAAACAACGCCCTAGTGCAGAAAGAACTCGCCGCACGGCAAATTCTAAACAACTACCACTCTCGCGACAACAAAGAAAAGAGCAACGCGCTCAACGTTTTGAAAGAGCTGGATTTGGACGACGACGTTATCAAAGAAATTAAAAGCAAGCGCAACGCCAGCAGCGACCAGGATTTGGTCGACTTGCTCAAAGAATTGCTCTAAAGCAAGCACACGCTGCTTCTCTTGCCTTTCGCTGGACAATTCTCTTGGAATTGCTGACGAAGGGCAATTTTTTTTGTACTTTAGCGGCTTATGCACGGTCTAGTGCAAGATACGACTAGTGCTGCCATTTTATAGATAGTCATTTATTTATGTCTAATACTCCTTTGCCAATCGAAGAAAAAGAGATGTCTTTTGTAGAGCATCTGGAAGAACTGCGCGTACACCTCATTCGGATGGTGATTAGCGTGGTGTTGTCGGCAGTGTTTGTATTTTTTGCGACGCGTTCTATTTTTAAAGTTGTTATTTTTGGCCCTTTACAGAAAGATTTTCTAACCTATCGCCTCCTGTGCCGCCTGTCGAATTGGATGGGCTTGGGCGATAACATGTGTTACGACCCTGTCATGGCCAATTTGGTTACCTTAGAGATGGGCGAGGCGTTTCTACTGCACATCAAGGTCTGTATTTTTGGAGGCATGATTGTTTCTTTTCCCTATCTACTGTGGGAGTTTTGGCGTTTTATTAAACCAGGTTTGTATGCCGAAGAGCGCAGAGCCGCCAATGGGGTGGTGGCAGTGGGCAGCCTGTTGTTTATAATGGGCATTTGCTTTGGCTATTTTATCCTCTCCCCTTTTGCCATTAATTTTTTGTTGGGTTATGAGCTGCCAATGATCAACGAAGCGGCCAACAGCAACATGATTAAGGCTACTTCTATGATCAATTACATGATTATGTTTACGGTGCCAGTAGGCATTATATTTGAGCTGCCTATTATTGTGTACTACCTAGCAAAAATGGGTTTGGTAACCGATGATTTTATGCGCACGTACCGCCGCCATGCGATTGTGGGCATCTTAGTTGTTGCTGCCTTCGTTACGCCCCCCGATGTAATGACGCAAGTAATTATAGGAATTCCAATTTACATTCTTTACGAATTGAGTATAGGCATTGCTGCCAAACAGACCAAAAAACGCGAAGCAGAGCTTAATTCCTAAAACGCTTATTACCTCCTCCCCAGCAACCTCAGAACGCTTCTTACTATGAGCTTATCGCAAACAGAAGAAAATTACCTCAAGGCTATTTTTAAATTGTCAGGTCGAGAACATGCCATTGTTTCTACGAGCGCTATTGCCGAGGAAATGCAAACCGCCGCGGCTTCTGTTACAGACATGCTCAAACGCCTCACCGAAAAAAAATATGTCTTGTACGTCAAATACAAAGGCGCACGCCTAAGCGAAGATGGTAGAGCCGTTGCTATTGACCTTATTCGCAAACACCGTCTTTGGGAAACCTTTATGGTCGAAAAACTCAATTTTTCTTGGGATGAAGTACACGTTGTAGCCGAGCAGTTGGAACACATACAATCAACCAAACTCATTGAGCAACTAGAACGCTTCTTGGATTATCCGAAGGTCGATCCACACGGCGACCCCATTCCAGACCGCCACGGCAATTTTGAGCAGCGCTCTCCCACCTCGCTGGCCGATCTAAGCAAAGGCCAACAAGCGACCATAGTGGCCGTTCAAGAAGACTCCAGCGACTTTCTGCGCTATTTGCAGCAGTGCGAACTAGTATTGGGCGCCGAAGTAGAAATTCTGGAGGTCTATGCCTACGACCAATCCCGCCAAATTCGCATCAACGGCCAGCAGCTCCACACCATCACGTTAAAAGTTGCCCAAAACCTCTACATCAAGCGCTAGAGCCACCTAGTTAGTTGTTGGCATAAAAAAACACCACACAGCTTTTGCTGTGCAGTGTTGTTATCGTGTTATAAAAAAGCGTCTAGCGCTCTTAATCTTCCAAACCATCTTCGAGATCGTCGCCTACTTCCTCTGCGCCATCTTCGATATCGTCACCAGCATCCTCGATACCATCTTCAATATCGTCCCCAACTTGCTCTACACCGTCTGCCTCCGCCTCTTCGCAGCTTATTGTTAAAAAAGATAGGGTAAAAACTAAAAATAAAAGCGTGAAAAGTTTCATAATCGTATGTTGTTAAAAGTGTTGAAAAAACGCAAGGACAGTTAGACCATTGCGGTAAGTTTTTATTAGTTTTTGCTGCCAAACACCCTTTTGTATTAGACGGGGTGCTGGTGCTCCTTAGTCACAACAATACAAGCGTCCTAGTGTTCATACAGCGGCTTTATTGTCCCTTGACAAATAAAAACACTGCATGGCCGAAGCCATGCAGTGCCTATAATCTGTAGTCCTGTTCTAGAACAAGCTATCTTAGTCGTGTGCCTCTTCGTGTAGTTCTGCGTCGATTTCGTCACCTGCTTCATCAAGTTCTCTTTCGACGTTTTCACCAGCTTGGTTCAAAGCATCTTCTGTGTCTTCAGCAGCTTTATTGATCGCATCACCTGTGTTGTCGGCAGTGTTCTCTAGGTTCTGCTCTACTTGTTCTGCGTTGTTTTCAGCTTCTTCACAACTTACTGTTAAAAAAGACAACGTGAACATCAAAAATAAGATTGTTAGCGTTTTCATAATTATATATAATTAAAAGAGTTAGAAAGATTCAATGGCCTTACAACCATTTTATGTATACAAGTTTTTATTAATATATCTAGCAACTGCTTTGTGATGTCAACACAGCAGCAATTTATTTTACTCAATGACTGATCCTATTTCCTATAATAAGAAAAAAAGCGGTTAATTGGTGTGGATAGAAATCCAATTGATTATCTTTTATAAGTAACAAAGACTCGGCGTAGTTCGTACCTGTTGCTGAATAATAGCTTAACAAGCTCGCATACGTTCATCCAACTTATTTTCCGCGTCCGAGCGTTCTTTGTCTGTTGCGGTAGGCCCTAGCAACTGTTCCACATAAGCAGGCAAACTTTCTGCGCCCATACAAGAGCGAACGACATCGTTGTCTACATTGCCTTCGGCATCGGTGGCCTGTTTTTTACAATCGCACACCTTCGCCACCACCTCGTCGGTAATTTTGCTGGCGCCCGCTGTTGTTGGCGCGCTAATAGAAGGATCTTCGATTGCTCCAGCTGGACCCGCGTTGTTCTCTTCAACGGTTGTCGTTTCAGTAGTTCCCTCTGTAGCTTCAGTATCAGGCGAACCACAGCCGTACCAGCACAGCGTAGTTAGTACCAATAAAAAATAAATTCCTGTCTTCATGATTAGTGTATGAGCGTTTGAAATATTTTTCTAGCAAACGGTGCCTTTTCCCCAGCTTGGTCTTTGATAGTCGCGCTTAAACTGCTACTTTAGACCTGTTGGCTGCACCTAAGAGGGTCAAAAATAATAAGGATAGTTGATAGGCAGGTTAGTTTTTCAATATTTTTTTGAACGTTTTTTAAGTAATTATTGCTTTATACCTGCGTATAAACCCTAGAAGGCGTAAATTTGTTTCTATTTCGGTAGAATAATTCTGCCTGTACAACAACAACAACGCTACTCTTTTTGTAGCTAGACTATTCGACCATCCCTCTCACCAAAAACACATCAAACAACTAATGGACATAAAGAAACACATAGAAATATTTAATAAAAAATCAAAATTTGAATACAGCTTTATCTATACCGTAGAAGCGGGCATTGTCTTGCAAGGTACGGAAATCAAGTCCATTCGGGCGGGTAAGGCCAACTTGAGCGATTCGTATTGCGTCATCAAGGCGGGGGAGCTTTTTGTAAATAACCTACACATTTCGGAATACA
>CAYUZF010000031.1:14393-16626 GCA_964449615.1 uncultured Aureispira sp. | reverse complement strand
GTATAACAACCACATTCCCAAACGTCCCCGCAAATTGCTGGTCAATAAAATAGAGTTGCGCAAATTTCACAGTAAGGTCAAAGAGCAAGGGTTTTCGATTGTTCCTTACCGTTTGTTTATTTCCGAGCGCGGTTTTGCCAAGTTAGAAATTGCTTTAGCAAAAGGTAAAAAGAGCTACGACAAACGCGACACCATGAAAGAGCGCGACAACAAACGCACCTTAGACCGCGCTCGAAAAAATTATCAATAATCGCATGAAATACCTTCTGATCTCGCTGCTGCCTTTATTTTTTTTGTTTCAAGCTTGCCAAGTCCCAGTTGAAGCACAAGAGCAAGATGAACCGTCCTCGACGGCACTTGACAGCAGTTTGCTGACTGCCGTGGTGGATACGCCTCCCCCTGTCGACCCTCGTCCTACACCCGCACAGGTAGATTCCATACTCAACGGGCCAGACACGGCTTGGGTAGACATTGAAGACTTGTCCCAAACTATTGTACTGGACATCCGCTATGCAACGACCAACAATTTTATGGAATTGCAAGTCTACGATTGCCCCAAATGCCTGATGCGCTTGGTTACTGCCAAAGCATTGCTCCAAGCAGAGGCCGAACTGCAACAGCAGGGCTTGGGTTTTAAGATGTTTGACTGCTACCGCCCCAGCAGCGCCCAGTACAAACTGTGGAAGAAAGTCCCCGACCGCCGCTACGTTGCACCACCTACCAAAGGTTCTATACACAGCCGAGGAGGCGCGTTGGATTTGACGTTGATAGATTTAAAAACGCAAGAGCAGTTGGCAATGGGCACCCATTACGATTATTTTGGCAAAGAGGCCTATTGGTCCAACCAAGATTTGCCCCAAGCCACCTTAGACAACCGCCAGTTGCTACGCAGCACCTTAGAGAAACACGGATTTAAGACCGTGACAACTGAATGGTGGCATTTTAACTATAGGCGTGCTTGGTTTACCTTGTCCAACAAACAGTGGGCTTGCGAGTAAAACGCACCTTGTTAAACATTTGTGAATACTTCGAATGTCATTCGCTTTAGGAACTCTTTTTGCCTATTGACAGACATAGACTGGCATAAAAACTGTATTTTTAGGCGCATAAATACAACTTCACAGCGCTTGGAGTCGTTGATAAAAGGCGCTTAGAGAAGCGCTTAGGGGCTTTTCTTTGATTGATTCACCATTGTATGTTTTACCAAATTTTATTATGATACGACTATTTACTTTCGCTTTATTGGGTCTACTTTGGGCTACTTCTGTACAATGGGTGACTGCCCAGCCACAAGATGGCGACCCCGAGCCTGAGGAGGGCCAATTGACCAAACGCGAACGCGACTACTTGGCTCGACAAGAATACGTGCAAACGGTCAACCGCGTTAGTAAAATGTCGCGTGAGGAAAAAAACACCATGAACGAGTGTCCCTTGCACAACAGCAAGCGCGAAATGCCTTTGAGTGATAACTACCGCGCCAATGCTTCGGATTATACGACCTGTTACGAGTATCCATTTGCTTACCAGCTCAATTACCGCCGCTATTGCCGAGTTTGTACGCGCATTATGGCCAAAGAGTCGGGTTCTCAAATGCCTAAAATCCCTCGTGCTACCTTTGAGCGCTGTCCTGTACACAATTCCCCTTTGAAAGGCAATCCAGATTATGACCGCATTCAATACGAGCGCCGCCCCGATATCAATACGCCACATGCCAAACAATACTTATTTAAATACTACTGTAGCACCTGTACAAAAGTGGTGCGCAGCCAAGAATAAAATTTTTAGTTAAATTCTAATTGAGATAATTTACCAAACCAACCAATAATGATTGTGAGACAACTACCTATGTTATGCTTTTTGGTGTTGATGACACTATTTGTTAACCTCGACCAAACGGCCGCACAAAAAGAAAAAAAAGAAAGAAAAGAGAAGGAACCTAAAAAGGTTCAAGTCGCTAAAAGTGGCAATTCTACCGCTGCTATTATGGTGCAACTGAGCAGTACGACGAGAGAAGAAAAGAATACGATGGATCGTTGCCCTTTGCACAACAAACGCATGAGTTTGAGCGACAACTACCGCGCCGATGCCTCCGACTATACGCCTGGCGATGAATATCCTTTTGCTTACCAGCTCAACTACCGCCGTTACTGCCCTGTCTGTACGCGTGTGATGGACAAAGAAGCCAAAGATTTTGAAGCAGAAGACAAAGCCGCCAACAAAGAAACAGCTACTT
>CAYUZF010000031.1:10589-14383 GCA_964449615.1 uncultured Aureispira sp. | reverse complement strand
CACGGAACGCCTCTAAAAGGCAACCCAGAGTACGATAAAACAGATTTTGAGAAAAATCCAGAAGCTACTATGCCACACGCCAAACAATACTTGTTCAAAAACTATTGTAAAGTGTGTACGAAGGTACATAAGATTGAACACCAATAGAGGGGTTACCCACTACCCCCGTTTATTACAACCGCACACACTATGGGAGTTATTTTTATTATTGTAACACTGGCCGTTATCGGCGTTTTGGGTTATTTATTGTTGGGCTTTCTGCGCAATGTACAACCAACGGGAGATGAAGTTGAAAAAGACTTGGTTGACCTTAAAAAAAGCGTTGCGCAATTCAAAGGCGGGTTTATGCCCTGGACAGAAGAGATGTCGCCCAAGCAAATGGAGCAAATTATGGACAAAGGCGAAAAACGTTCGGGCAACGGCGTCTTTCTATCCAAAGCTGGCGATCCTATTTTTGCTTATGCCTACCGCAAATACATCGGCCCTGGCCGCAATGCCGTTCTTTATATACTGTCTCAAGACCACGAGTATATTTTCAGAATAACCAACAAAGGAACGGAAATTACATTGGACGGCGTAAAAAAAGGCTTGGTGCGTGAAAATGGTATTTTTTACGATAATAAAAATGACGAAGTCGCTAAAATCAAACGCTACGGCGCCAGCAGCATCAACAAGATTTTTATCGGTAACGATGAAGTCGCAAAAGTTGCATTGCCCGATGCCATTGCCCACAAGGCCGTAGAAGTTACCAAAATGGATTTGAGCCTCTTAGAACAGGAACAAGTGCGTACGTTGGCCCTTTATGATTTGATGGACAACATGATTAAAGATTAATCGAAAAAGGATTTTCCGTTTATGGTGCGTTAAGCAAAGCCGCAACGCACCATAAACGATTCCTACCCTACTATGTTTTGATAATCCTCCAACCGCCAAGCCTCTGCGGCGGTCTCCATTGTGCTGCGCTTTTCCCAGTGCGCCTGTTGCCATAGCTTCCAGTCTGCCAAGCGCTGTTGCAACAACCATTCTTCTTTTTTATAATGTTGCCATTGCTGTTGTTGCTCCGATTGTATGACCCAATAGCGGTGTTTGATTTGCTCTACTTGGTGGTGGTGCGCTTCCGCTAAAGCCGCTTGCGCTTTTTGTTGCTGTACTTGTTGCAGTTGCAAGGCCAGACCCGTTACCTCCCCGCGTTGTAGGGCTTGTAACAACTGCTGTTGTTGTGCTTGTTGGGTTTGCCAATACGCCGCTTGGTGATATTCATAAGCGCGTTCTAGTTGACGATTGGCCTGGGTGCGAATCCGAATCATAACGCTCTGGCATTGTTTGGAGGCTTTGTGCCACTGCTGCGCGTCGGTTTCTAGCTGGTACAGTTGTTCTTTTAAATGCTGCTGTTGTTGGTGGTAATACGCCAAAGCCGCCGCATCCTCTACGCGTTGCAAATGCGGATGGGTGGTATAAAAATAACGCACAAACCGCCGCTGTGCCTGCGCACTCACCCAATTGCCTATTTTGAGTGCCGCATAACTTCCTCCAATCAAACTCAATCCAACCAATAATGTCCCCCCTACCAACCAAGCGGCAATTACGGCATAAAGTGCCTGCGTATACGCCACTTGCAACGCTGGCCAAGCCCAATACAACAACCACACATTTAGACCAATCAAGATCGATGCAGTACAGGCCACCCAAATAGCCGTTTCGATAGTAGCTACCTGCGGATGCGGCGATAAACTGCGCTTGGTGGGGTGAAGCTCTGGCCAATCTGTGGTGGTGAATGCTACGATTTCTTTTAGCAAGGTTTTGTCTAATTCGTAGAGGGAGGGAATGGGCAAGCGTTGCTCCTTTAAAGTAATCCTGCTGCTGAAATTTTCTATCAACAAAGATGCAGCTTGTTTTTTTGGCAACGACAGCAACAATGTGGCAGCGGCTTCCCAACCTGTGGTGGGGGCCAGTTTATTGTTTAGCGAAAGCATGGGCAACAGCCCCGCCCACCAAGCGACATAATTGGTTTGTTCTCGGTCAAACAGAAGCAAAGCTGCTTCGTTCCACTGCCAATCTACCCGTCCTGCCTCATCTACTACAAATTGAGATAAATGAAATACAACTGCTGCGGGCAAGCTTTGCGCTTCCAATTGTCCTGCTAACAAAAACACGCGATAAGCCAACGCTATGCGCTCTGTTTCCTCCAACCCATCTAAAGCCGATAAAAGGTTGCGACCTTCTACGATGGGCAGCAACAAACCGACCGCCTCCCCCTGTTCGTTCAACACGACATCCAAAGGCAAGGCACCCACCGCAGCTTGGTTCGTCTGCTGTATCAATGTCTGCACCAACGGTAAGTGCTGTTTCAACCATTGCGTATCCTCATACAACTGCACCACACAAGCCCGCTCCCAAGCGGGCGAGCACAAACGGTAACGCTGGTGTTGCCGAGTGCGCGCATAAGGTTTTTGCGGTAGTTTAAACCGTTGTTTGTATTGTAAAGTAGCGTATCTAGCCATTGATTAAGCGTGCTAAATAGGCGCGGGTGCGGGGGAATCCTATTGGTTTAAAGCAGACGACGAAGATGCTCCACCTGCCTTTTTAATTGTTGGTTACTATCTATATAAGCTTTTCCAACCTCTAATTGTTTCCAATAGGCCAAAGTTTCTTTTTCAAATTTCTCTGTCAAAGCCGAACGCTGCTGCAATTGTTCCTTTATTTTAACTTGAATAATCGCATAGCGGACGCGGTAAACCTCTTCTACTTTTGATAGGGCCAGTCGCCGCTCCTGCGTCAAGGCTTCCATTTCCTCCAATTGCCATTTGGTCAGTACCAATGCCTTTTGCAAGGGCAACTGAAAGGTTTCTTGGCGAGCTTTGTGAGCCGCCTCCAAGACCTGCAACTCTTGGCGATACGTCCGCTGCAACTGCTCAAAACGCGCTTTTAGAAAATCGGGCGCATTATTAATATGATGGTTGTGGGCAAAGGTTCGGGGTTCCAAATAAAAATTACACAACTCGTAAAATGTATCCAATTGTTTGTACTGTTCCTTGTCCAGTACTACCGTTTGCGTATCGGTTTTTATTTCTAATTTTCCCTTATCGATCCAGTTTAACTCTTTGATGCTTATCAAATCAGTTATACCATGCCCCAAAAGCTGTTGTTTCAGTTTTTCATCCTCCAAAGGAATCCCCGTTTGCTCGACATCAAAAAACGCTTCCCAATCGAACAACACCCGCGCCTCGTCCAACAACTGCTGTTCGAGTTGCTGCAACTGCGCTTTTAATGCTTCTACTGCTTTTTCGTGGGCGCGCTGCGCTTCGGGGCTTCCCATTGCCTTCGCAACGGCTTGTTCTTGTTGAACTTGTTGCCGGCGCAAATTACTTACAATACCCGCCCAAGACTGTGTCAGCCAATTTTTGGGCAATTGTATTTTCTCTAGTGCATGGGTATACCTCTTATTAACCCTTTGATACTCCCTTGAACGTTCTTTTATAAGTTCTTGTACAGCATCGTCTTGTTTTTTGATCGCTTTATCCAGAAACACTAACTCAGGTTCAACCACTGCCTGTTGTGCAGGATACCACGTTTCCCACGCTTGAAGCAAATGCCGACCTTCCTCCGCTATCTTTTATTTGCAATTCTGATAAGCTGTAATGAACTGTTGTAAACGCCTTGTTTTCCTTTCTTTTACATACTTGTATTCTGCAACTGCTGTTCTCAACAAATAAACGACCAAAACAAATAGACACAGCACAATAGCCGTTGTGTAGTTTTCTACTGCTGCTATTAAAAAAACGAGGAAAATTAGT
>CAYUZF010000031.1:8556-10579 GCA_964449615.1 uncultured Aureispira sp. | reverse complement strand
GAAAGCAGCCACCACCCGCTCTACCGTACGCTCGTCCTCGACGGGTTCCGTTTGGCGGCGCTCCAGTAAGCCGTCTATTTTTTGGATCAATTCGTCGGAGTCGGCCAGTGCCTTCAAAGGAAGGAGAGTGCGGCCCGTGGGCGTTTTTTTGTGTTGTGTCAGGGTGGTAGAAGGCAGCGGCAACGGTATACGAGGTTGCTCCCAACCGTCGGCCATCGTGTCGCGAAACGCGCTGGTCAACACGGGATCATTGACAACGTCTAACAAAGCCCAACACCAATCGCTGGCTGTTGGCCGTTTTTCGGGGGTGTTGTGCCCTGCCACAAAGCATTGGTGAAACAATTGCTGCACCGATTCGGGCAACTTGAAAAACCGTTGATGGGGCGGTGGAATAACCTGTAAATGGGAGCGTTGTTGGTTGTTGTGTACAAATAACCCCTGTTCTATTTTTTCGCCCAAGCTGTTCAAATCTGCAAAACGCCCGCGCCCAGTAGCCGCATAAGGGTGAATGCCACACAGCAGTTTGTAAAGAATAACCGCCAAACTAAAAGTATCCCAAGAGGGATGCAAGGTGTTGTCTTTGTTCTTTTTGTAATGTTCGGGCGGAGCGTATTCAGGTGTTGCCACAGAAGCAGGATAATGCACCTTACCACTTTCCACTACTGCCAAAGAATCTAAATCCACCAAAGCAGCCGTACCTTGATGGGTTTGTACCAATACATTATCGGGTTTTAAATCTACCAAAACATAATGCTGGCTGGCGTGCAGCTGGGCGACGGCGCTTGCCAATTGCGCCCCCAACTTCATGCGCGCTGTCAAAGCACCAACTTGTTCGCGCTCGTAGCGGTGCCATACGCCTTTCAGTTTTCTCGGCAACTTGGCCGAACACAATACTTCCAGCTTTTCCCCCCGCAGAAAAGGCATTAAAATTCCTACAAAATTACCCGCCTCGTCGTCCAATAAATCTAGGATCCAAGCCGTGTTTTGTCGCTCGTCGTAAGGATTATTGGCTTGCAGGTAAAGCATTTTGGCGGCCCGCTCTGCACCGCGTTTGTTCGGATGGTAAATTTTGGCGACCCAACTTTTTCCTTGAGGCAGTTTGACATGGTACAAATCGCCCTCTCCACCGCCTGCAAAAGGGGTATTGGCTATAACAATCGCCTCTTTGGTATGGTGCGTTAGGTAGCGGATAAAATGGAGTATAAAGAGTTACTTTATAAATATACAATTAAGGAGCCGTCGCAGCTACCTGGTCAACGGCCTGCGTCAAAGATTGTGCAAATTGCATGGTCTGGTAAAGCTGTTGCTGCTGCGCTGCTGTAGTCGGCAACCAAGTCCACCGCACATACAAGCGCTGTCGTTCCAAAACCAACTCTACCGCTTCCAATTCCCGAAATAAATTTTGGTAAGGACGCAGCACAGCCAAAACGGTTTCGGCCAGCGACTCGTTGTTGCTGTGCCACTGCCAAGACGACCAACCCGTATGGTTAGGCAAAGGCGCGATGTCCAAACGGCGCTTGTGGGCGGCAGGCTGTCCAGGTTTCTGCGCCAGCAGCGTGAACCAAGATTCGTTGCGACAAACCAAGACCAACTCCGTTTGCGCTGTGCGCTGTTTTTCCTTTAGTGCAGGTTCGTAAAAACTTACCGTCCAACCTTGCCCCTGCGCCACATAGCGGTAGGGTTGCTGGTAACTTGCGGCTTGCTGTTTAAACGTCCAATGTTGCGGATTGAAGTCCAACTGTTGCACAAACTGCGGAATTATTTTTTGTAAGTAGGGGTGATTTTTTTTTGCAAAAAAACGCTGTAGCATAAGTGGTTCAAATATTTCAACGAACAGTATGGGGATACTGTCAACAGGGGATAAGAATAAGTTCAAGTTTAGCAAGATACAATTTTTTGATTGTAGAAACAAGTTTGTACATTGTAGAAGCCTCAATTTTTAATATTGAGAAATTTTTAGTTTAAAAACACCTTCTGAAATTATTTTTTAATAGTATCAAATAAAAATAAACACTACATGGAT
>CAYUZF010000031.1:5049-8546 GCA_964449615.1 uncultured Aureispira sp. | reverse complement strand
AATTAAATCGGAATTGACAGAAAATGTCAAGAAAATAGCGCCTATTGGCAAGAAACTAAAATTCAAACTCGATGAAAATGTCTTGGTCATTGATGGCAGCGGTCAAGAAAACAGCGTGTCAGAGGAGGACGTAGAAGCCGATTGCACGGTAATTATGTCCAAAGAAACCTACGTTAAAATTCAACAAAAGAAGATTAAGCCAATGCTAGCAACCTTAACAGGAAAATTGAAGGTAAAAGGTGACCTTGGCCTAGCACGCAAACTTAAAGAATTGATGTAAAGACAATTAAACAAACATGCAACCAAACAACTCCCCCGTTTCTGTACAGCGCAGCTTCGCCTTTAACAGCCTCAACAAGGTTGGTGGTTTATTAGGTGCTGTTGGCATCCGCCCTTTTCATTTGGACGCCCAAAAAATTATTGCCAAAGTACGCAAGAAGGCACAGTTCAAAGGCGAAATGCCCAGCAATGCACTGCTGGGTTTAATCGATTCGGCACAACGCGAAGCGGCACTAAATACGTTCGGTGCTTTAGCCATTAAAAATGTACTGGAACGCGCCTTGTACAACCGCTTAAAACTGGAACAGGAACTGGCCAACAATCCAAGCATCGAACAATTGCCCATTCGGCAACCTATTTTCATTATTGGTATGCCGCGTACAGGAACGACTATTTTGCACGCTTTACTGCAAAAAGATCCCATCAACCGCGCACCGCTGGCTTGGGAATGCCTGTTGCCTTATCCTGTTTCTACTCCCAGCAATTACACCAACAACCCACAACTCCATACCATTCAAAAAGAATTCTCGCAGCTCTTTCAATTGGTGCCTGATCTTCAACAAAAACACCACCTTACGGCCGATAGTCCACAGGAGTGCATTGGTATTAATAATTTGGATTTTAATAGTTTTCAGACGGCAGCACAGGTCTACATTCCCTCCTACATGAAGTGGTTCCACGACGAGGCCGATAAACTGGAGACGATGCGTTTTCACAAACGTTTTTTGCAATATTTACAATCGGGCGGCGTGCCTTCCAAGCGGTGGTTGCTCAAATCGCCTGTACATTTATTGCGCTTGCGCGAATTGTTTGCGGTGTACCCCGATGCTTGCATCATTATGACCCACCGACACCCCAACAAGGTAGTCCCTTCGGCGGCGAGTTTGGTTTCTTCGGTTCGCTCACTTTACAGCGATGCCGAAAACCCAGAACGAACGGGTCAAGAACACGCTGCGCTTTGGAGTACCTATTTTGACCGCTTCTTAGAAGCACGACGCGCTTTGAACAAAGAAAAGCAGATTATAGACCTGCGATTTGAAGATTTTGTGCAAGACCATTTGGCGGTGGTGCAGCGCATTTACGATCATTTTGGCTGGGAACTATCGGCGGAAGCCAAAGCTAGCATGCAGCAATTTTTAGCCAACAATCCTAAGGACAAGCACGGGGCGCATCGCTACACTTTAACTGATTTTGGTTTGACGGAGCAACAGATTGAGCAGCAATTTGCGCCTTATATCCGATTTTTAAACGATTCTTTTCAGCTACCCGTTTAGGCGTCCGATTTCATACCTTCATTATTCTCAAAAATACATTTTCATTATGGCCCACCAGAGCAAAGTTGCTTTAGACCATTTTCTAGAGATTATCAAAAATGCCGACAAAACTTTTTTAGATCCTGATAAAAACTTAGACGAACAAGGTAAAATAGACGGCTATCAGCACTTGTTTCACCTACTCCATGCAACGATTGAGTTTTATTTGTTCAACGATCCTTTAGCACCTAGCTTTATGTTGTTGGCCGACAAACACAAAAAATTCTTAGGAGACAACGTAGATGCGGTGTATTATTTCACCCAACTGCGCGGCGATCAAGAATACCTCATTCGCGGCCAGCGTTTTGACAGTTGTTACTTGTCTTTTTCGCTCTACGGCGGCGAGCCTACGGGCGACATTGTGGACCGCGTCACCAACAACATCAACCACACACAGATTGCTTTCGAGGAAGACGGCAGTTTTGAAATTAAATTGACGCCCAACCCACAGGGTAAGAATGAATTTAAGTTGGATAAAGATGTGGTAAGCCTGTTTACACGGGAGTATTTCTTTGACCGTTTCAACAGCCGCGAAAGTACGTTGAGCATCGAAAACCTCCAGAAAGAGGTGGAAATTATTTCGCCGTTGGACGACGCAGAACTGGCGCGTCGAATTCAGCTTATGGCGCGCTTTTTTGAGACGTCTACTTTGATTGCGCCCTTGCCTGTAGAATTTCCCACCAATGCTTTTCTTCCTCCTTTTCCCTTTGAAGCCGATCAAGGGGGGTATGGTACCGTTGATAATGTATATTGTTTTGGAAAATACGATTTGGACAGCAACCAGTATCTAAAAATCCATTTCACAGCGCCAGAATGCTGTTATTGGGGCATGCAAAGTTGGAATTATTTGATGCAGTCTATGGATTACGCCAACCACAAAGTTTGCATCAACAAAGGCAATGCGGTTCCCAATGCGGACGGCAGTTATACGATTTATGTAAGCCACAAACCGATGGAAGTCGACAACTGGATTAGTACCGCCAATTATCAAGAAGCGATTTTGTTTTGCCGCTGGTTATTGGCAGAAGCCGAACCCGAAACGCCTGAAGTAGAAGTGCTGGAATTGTAAAAAACTGGCTGGTGGGGGACAATTGGCCTTGCCCCTCACCTACCTACAAAGCTTCAATCCAATTCTTATAAATTCTTCCACTCCCAAAAAAATTCCCTATATTCATACCTCACCCTGTTTCTAAGCTTTAACGTCCCATTATGCAAACAGGCCACCCATTGCTATACTCTCTTCTATTTTTTCTAAGTTATTGTAGCTTAGAGACATCGCGCCTGTCTGCCCAGCCCCTTGCCGAAGCTAAAAAAGAGCTACTCAGCCTCGAAAAAGACTTATTTGACGCGGTACGGCTGGACGAGGCTTATCTTCGCAGCAAAAATATACAAAAATTATTTATTGATCGCCGTGCTACGACAGCGCGGCAACACAGTTATTTGTTGGCGGTTACGTATTGGCTACAAAAAAACCGCTTTAAAAAAGCACAACAACTTTTAGAGGGTTTTGAAAATCGGGAGTCGGTAGAAGGGGCGCGGGTCAAAGGTCTGCTGTTGACCAATAAAACTTGGACGCTATGGGGCTTGGCGCAATACGAGGAGGCCTTGATATTGGCCGATAGTGCAGCGGCGTACTGGCAAACACAGCAAGACTGGGAGCAGTATAGTTATGCGTTGCTGTTGGGCGCCTATGTGTTGTATTACAATAAAAACAACGATTTAGCGGCGTTGGAAACGCGCTTGGGTAAGTTGTATACGGTTGTAAAAGAACAAGTGGACCCCACGCGCCTAGTAGCGCGGCATTTGTACCAGTTGCAAAGTGCGGTGCAGCGGCGCCAGGGACACATAGACCGCGCCATTGAATTTAGTTTAGCGGGACTGGTCTATGAGCGCAAAGCCTTAGCG
>CAYUZF010000031.1:0-5039 GCA_964449615.1 uncultured Aureispira sp. | reverse complement strand
AAGCCAGCGATTCTAGCCGCGTTGCAAAAACCTACAGCCAATTGGGGCAGTTGTATGCGGACAACGGCGATTTGGAACAAAGTGTGGGCTATTATACCAAAGCTTTTTACTGGTACAAACAGTTGCAAAATTATGGGGAATTGGTCAAGCTCTGTACACGGCTTGGACAGTTGCAACAGCGCCTCGGCAAATACAACCAAGCGCGCTACTATTACGTCAGTCTCAAAAAGTATTGGCCCAAGCTTCCCAAGAGCCCACTTTGGCAGCGCCGCAACAACACCTACACGCATTTGGCGAAAGCCTATTACTACCAATATTTTCAACAACATGATTCTCTACTCGCCTTCTATGCGCAGGCCTTACCCCTTATAAAAAGCCAGCAATTGGCAGTTGAAAAAGCCTACCTCAATATTGGTCAATCCGCTACGGCACTCCGACAATACGCCCGCGCCAAACAAGCCTACCAAGCAGCCCTACGCTACACCGAGCAGCAATATGGCCAGAAAGGCAGCAAGCCTGCACAATTGTACTGGACACTGGGCCACTTGGAACAGCAGCAAGGTAAGGACAGCTTGGCGGTTCTTCATTATGACAAAGCCTTAGCAGCTTTGTACCTCGGAACGGCTCTAGTAGATACGGCGCTAGTTGCGCCCAATTTATTTTCGGACAAAGCATTGGCAGCTAAGATTTATCAGGCAAAAGCCGAATATTCTCTAGCACAAGGCGCGTATGTTGCTGCACGGCAGGCCTTTGATCAAGTAGTGCATTTAGCGCATTATTTGCGCGACAATTATACGGGCGCACAATCTAAGTTCTCTTCTGCGCAGCAATTGCGGCCTATTTATGAAAAAGCAGCGGTTTGTGTTTGGAAAGCCCAAGCGCAGCAACCCAATCGCGCCGCGGTAGAAGCTATTTTTAACTACGCCGAACGCAGCAAAGCCAGTTTGCTCTATGAGCATTTGATAAAGTTTAGAAACCGCTATGCACAGGCAGGCATTGGCGTGCCCGATAGTTTGTTGCAGAAAGAAGAGCAGTTGTTGATGCAAATTGCGCGTTTCAAAGAACAGGAGCGCATGGCAAAGCGCAATCAAAACGAGGGGTTGGCCACTTTCTATTTTGACAAAGCCTTTGAGTTTCAGCAGCGCTTGCAGGCGTTGGAACAGGAGTTGGGGCAGCGCTATCCACATTATAAAACATGGGATCATGGCCGCTCACAGGCCCCCAATCTAACAAAAGTACAGGCCAGTTTATCCCCAGCGCAAGTTCTAGTAGAATATCTATTGACAGCGGAACATTGTTTTGTGATCTACATTACCCAGCAAGAAGCTGTTTTGCAGGTAATTCCCAAACATAGGCACGGCCGTTTTGAGAAAAAAGTGCGGCAGCTGCGGCACTATTTATCTCATTTTGAATCGGCGCAAGAGGATTCTACGGCTTATTTTATGATGATCAAAGAAGCGCGTTGGTTGTATCAGCATTATTTAGAACATCCTTTGTTGGAAGGAAAAAAAGAACTGCTGCTGCTCCCCGATCAAGATTTGCACTACATTCCTTTTGAAACCTTGCTGTATGAGGAAGCGCCGTCGACCCCAAATGCTTACGACAGTTTGCCCTATTTGTTGCGGCGTTATGCGGTGTATTATCATTATTCTGCGGCGTTGCTCCTGCGTACCAAAGCCCAGCTCAACACGCCGTCAGGGGATGTTTTGGGTTTTGCGGCCAGTTACGGCACCCAAAGCGAGTACCTCCAGCTTTCGCCTGCGCTACGTCGAGAACGCAGCCAAGAGGAAGTACGCCTGCACAACCATTCTCCCCCCATTCCTGGCACCTTTGAAGAACTGAGTTTTTTGGAACAACATTTTAAAGGAGATTTTTTTACGGGTGCTGCGGCTAATGAACGGCAATTTAAACAGTATTTTAGCCAACAAGATTACGGCGTGGTACACTTGGCCATGCACGGCACCATCAATTACAACCAGCCTGCTTATTCTTCGCTGGTTTTCACAGAAAACTTAGACAGTTTAGAGGACAATCTGTTGTACGTTTACGAAACGCAACACCTCAATGGGCAGCACACCAATTTGGTGGTGCTCTCGGCTTGCCAAACGGGTTACGGGCGGTACGCTGAAGGGGAAGGCATCATTTCTTTGGGACGTAGTTTCATGCACGCAGGGGTGCCTAGTGTTGTCATGACGCTTTGGGAATTGAACGATGCAACCAGTACACGCATTATGTCCGAATTTTATGCACTGCTTTCTCAGGGAATGACCAAAGATGAGGCGTTGCGACAAGCCAAATTACATTACTTGTCTGCCAACAGCGGTTTAACGGCACATCCTTTCTTTTGGGCCAGCCCCATTCTAATTGGCAACGCGCAGGCCATTCCTGTAAAAAAGCGGCAACAGCCTTGGATGCTTTGGGCCCTGGCTGGGGGCTTGGTGCTCGGAACGGTAATTTCTTGGCGGATTTTCGGGCGGTAGGTTATAAAATTTGCAAACTTCGTCTAATTATGCGCCAATCTTGTTCGTTCTCTTGTTCCAACAACGCTTGTTGTTCGGCATGTTGGTGATTTTCGCAGCACAACAATTCTCTATCTTTGTAATAAAAACTGTGCGTCAGTACGCTGTTCATTTGCTCGCCGCCTTCTGTCCACTGTTTTTGCACAGTCAATATGTCAACGCCCATCAGTTCGCCCGCTGCAATGTAAAACACTTTGCTTCCTTTTATATCGCCCTCAAAATAGTCGATGTATAGTTTTATCGTATCTCTGTTTACTAGAAATAAAAAGGCGCTGCTTTCGCTAATAGACTGCCCTAGAAATTTGGTTAAGCCTACCAATACTTCAGAAGGTTCGATGCTGCTCTCGTCCAACCTGCGCAAACGATGTATACAAGCAACATGGGCGCTGCTATCGGCATCAAATACAGGGGTTGGCGCTGTTGGAGTACTGTCTGTCACAACATCGTTGGAACTGTTGGCCAGCAGTACAATAGGCGTCTCACTTTTTGGACTGGTGGTTACTTGAACAGCGCTGTCTTGATCAGCGGGTTCTATGAGATGACAAGAAGGCAAGGCAAAGCCAAACAAAGCAGCAAGTGTGAAGAGAATAAATTGTTTCATGTCGATAAAGTGAGGGGCGGCGCAATAAAGTTAACATTATAATTCATGAAATGCAAAAAGGCTTACAGATGTTCTGTAAGCCTTTGCTTTATTTTTGCGAAATACTATATTCCTAGTAATTATGCGTCTTCTAGAGCAGCAACCCCACCAACAATTTCCGAAATTTCTGCGGTAATGGCTTCCTGACGGGCTTTGTTGTAGTTGATTTTTAGCTCTTTTAGTAAATCTTCGGCGTTTTCTGTTGCATTTTCCATAGCGGTCATGCGCGCTCCTTGTTCAGAAGCATTCGAATCCAGAATGGTTTTGTGCAATTGTGTTTTTAGAATAGTAGGAATCAAGAACTCCAATAGGTCTTCTTTGTTCGGCTCGAAAATAAAATCGGCTTTCACCTCTGCTTGTCCTTCGTCTACAGGCAATTTGGCAACGGGCAAGAACTGCTCTGCGGTAAACAGTTGTACCGCTGCGTTTTTAAACTGCGCGTAAATGATTTCTACGGCATCGTAAGTCCCTGCTTCGTAAGACTCCATGATTTCTTCTGCTACTTTAGCAGAATCTTCAAATCCAAAATTCTTACCTACAATGTCTACATAGCGCAAATCCATGTTGGCTTTTGGCGCTCTACTTTTGATGTAATCGTAGCCTTTTTTGCCAATAAACAAGTACGTCAAATTGCCTTGCTCGTATTGAGCGGCATACTTTTCTAACCCTGTTTGTAGGGCGAGTTTGCTTACATTGGAGTTAAACCCTCCGCACAAGCCTCTGTTAGACGTTACCACTACCAACAAAGTATTGGAGACAGGGCGTTCTTTTCCAAAAGAAGTTGTTGCTTCGCCTTCTAGATTGGATAAAATATTAGAAAGAATGCTGCTCAATTTGTTGGAATAAGGACGCATCTCTACAATCGCTGTCTGTGCGCGACGCAACTTGGCGGCGGCTACCATTTTCATGGCTTTGGTGATTTGTTGAGTGGAGATTACAGAGGAAATACGTTCTCTTACTTCTTTTAAGTTTGCCATTAGTAGTAATTATAAATGAAGTGGTTTGGCGTTTATAGTACAAGGCCAAACCAACAGCTTTACTAAGAAAGCTATTGGTTTGGCGCGTTGTTGTTTTTATTAAAACTTGGCAACCATTTCTTTAGCCAAGTTCGCTATTTTTGCAAGGTCTGCTTTGTCGTATTTTCCAGCGCGGAAGTTAGTCAATACGTCGTTGTGGCGCTCTTCGAGTTTTGCTAAGAAAGCAAATTCAAATTCTTTTATGCGATCTACAGGCACTTTTTGCAACAACCCCTGTGTACCCAAATAAATGATGGCTACTTGCTGCTCTACAGGAACAGGAGAATACTGCGGTTGCTTCAAAATTTCTACGTTGCGCACCCCTTTGTCCAATACGGCTTTGGTAGCAGCATCTAAGTCAGAACCAAACTTAGAGAAAGCCTCTAACTCACGGTACTGCGCTTGATCCAATTTCAAAGTACCAGATACCTTTTTCATAGGCTTAATCTGTGCCGAACCACCTACCCGAGATACCGAGATCCCTACGTTAATTGCGGGGCGAATACCAGAGTTAAACAAGTTGGACTCCAAGAAAATCTGACCGTCTGTAATCGAAATTACGTTGGTAGGAATATAGGCAGAAACGTCTCCTGCTTGTGTTTCGATGATCGGCAAAGCCGTCAAAGAGCCGCCGCCTTTGATCAAACCTGCTTCTTTTAGAGAAGGCGGCAAATCGTTCATATCGTTGGCAATGGCATCGTTGTCGATAACTTTTGCGGCGCGCTCCAGCAAACGAGAGTGCAAGTAGAAAACGTCGCCAGGGTAAGCCTCACGTCCTGGAGGACGGCGAAGCAACAGCGATACTTCACGGTAAGCAACCGCTTGTTTCGACAAATCATCGTAAATAATCAAAGCAGGGTTACC
>CAYUZF010000030.1:28602-32067 GCA_964449615.1 uncultured Aureispira sp. | reverse complement strand
GTTTTTTTAGTCGATAATAATGCACCGCAAGCCGCAAACCCGACACAAGTTGTGCCCCTATTGCGATCAACAATCCCCCTTCTATCAAAGGATTTTTATACAGTACCCGCAAGGCGTACATCACCGCAATATGCTGCTCTACCCCTACCAAAGCCACCAAGTGGTTGCACAAATGCAGCGTTATGAAAAAACTCAAATAAATACCCGAAATACGATGGAGTTGGTTCATTGTTCTATTGTTTTGGTGTTGAAAATTACCCTCGGCGGCAAGCGCCAACAAGAACAAGACTGTAGCGGGTTTATTTTTGTGACAAGGGCGGTCTATTTTTTCGTACTTTTATTTAATTTCTGTGTTGGTAGAGGGAATTTATCGGGATTGCGCAGCAAGTATATATGTTGAATGCCTGCTGCCGTCCAATCGCTCAACAAAATAGTCGTTAAGTGCTTATCTTCGTACAGTAAAAAGCCCCATTGCTGGTTGATCCAAGCAGGATGCAGCTCTAGTTTTCCCGCTGTTTTCTTGGCGATGCCTTGTAAAAACGCTTGGCAAACGGCTTTTCCATACAGCGGTTTGGTGGCCGCGCTCACTTTTCCGCCACCATCCGAATACAACACTACATCTTCTTGCAACAGCTGTACAAAAGCTTGCAAATCGCCTGTTTCTACAGCTTTCAAAAAAACGGGCAGCAACTTATTTTCTTGCTTTGTAGGGGGTATCGGAGTGTTGGCCTTTCGGCTAATTTTGGGGGCTACGCGCTGGTAAATTTTTCGGCAATTGGCCACGCTCAATTGCAAGAGGTCGGCAATTTCTGCGTAGCGGTAGTCAAAGCAGGTTCGGAGTAGAAAAACTGCGCGCTCCTTTGGATTGAGGTGCGTTAGCACAACCGTTATTCCATAGGCCAAATCGAGGTGGCTGTGGCTGGGCGCTTGCAACAGGGGTTCGGGCAACCAAGAGCCTTTGTAGGCGGCGCGCTGTGCTTGTACGGCGTTGAGGTAGTCCAAACTCGCATTGATGACCATGCGCCGCAGATAAGCGCTGGGGTAAACAATGGTCGTGTGCTGTTGGCGCTCCCAATACCGCAGCCACACGTCCTGACAAATGTCTTGGCTGGCGGCAGCTTCGCCCGTCATTTGATAAGCCAAACCCAATAAGCGTTGCTGCATCGCGGGGGTGCAAATTAACATACTATTTGTTTTATTGTGATAAAAATAAACGTCTTGGAACTGACAAAACTGGTCGTTTTTCAAATGGCATATTCCTTGAACTAGCCAAAGCGAGCTAAAAACCACGCTATATTTTTCGTGTAATAATGCTACTTTACAACGCCAAATTAGTGAATTATGCGTTGTAACCATACATACAAACATCTACGGGAGCCGTTCTGTGCCCACAGCAACAAAAATCAGCTGACAAAATGACGGCTCCACCTGACAAAAATAAAACTACGTGAAGATAATAAGAACAGCAACTACTGGATGGATGTCCCCGCCTACAGATTTTATGCCCATGCAGTTGCAAGAAGATACAGAAGTAGAATTTTTACCCCTTTTTTCGGTCAACGAACAGGGTTTTGATGAGTACCAGCAAGAAGATTATCCAGAAGTATTGCCGATTTTGGTACTAAAAAATACGGTTTTGTTTCCTGGAGTAATTATCCCAATCACGGTGGGGCGCGAGCGCTCTATTGCTGCCTTAACGGAAGCTTACAAAGGCGATAAGAACATCGCGGTGTTTACCCAACGGGATTTGGAAATTGCCGAGCCAGTTCAAGAGGATTTGTACCACGTGGGCGTGGTGGCCAAGATTTTGAAAGTGCTAAAAATGCCCGACGGCAGTACTACAGCGATTTTGCAGGGGCGGCAGCGCTTGCAGTTGAAGGATTTGCTACAAACCGACCCTTACTTGAAAGGTCAAGTGGGGCTCTCGGAAGTGGAGCAGCCTGTGGATTCGCCCAAATTTGAGGCAATGATCAGCACGATGCGCGATCTGGCCGACCGCATCATCAAGCTCTCTCCCAACATTCCCAACGAGGCTTCTATGATGTTAAAAAATATCCGCAACCAGCATTTCCTCATTAATTTCATTGGTTCTAACCTCAACATCAACATTGGCGATAAGCAAAAAATTTTGGAGATCGAGCGTTTGGAAACCAAAGCGAAAGCGATTTTGCAGCACATGCACCAAGAGTTGAAAATGCTGGAGTTGAAAAAGGAGATCGAAGTGGATGTGCAGGGCGATATGGAGAAACAACAGCGCGAGTACATTCTCAACCAACAACTCAAAAAAATACAGGAGGAATTGGGCGACTCCCCTGCTCAAAACGATATTTTGGATATTGAGGAGCGGGCGAAAGAGAAGGATTGGCCCGAAGCGGTGCAAGCAAAATTCGACAAAGAATTGCGTAAAATTAAGCGCATGAATCCGTCTGCCCCTGAGCATTCTATTCTCACCAACTACTTAGAAACTTTGGTGGATTTGCCCTGGGAGGAAGTGACGGAAGATTCTTTTGATTTGGATTCTGCGGAAGCTATTTTAGAAAAAGACCACTTTGGGTTGCACAAGGTAAAAGATAGAATTTTGGAGCATTTAGCGGTTTTGAAACTGCGCCGCGATATGAAATCGCCCATTCTCTGCCTAGTGGGCCCTCCTGGTGTTGGAAAGACCTCTCTTGGGCGCTCCATTGCCAAAGCCATCGGACGTAAATATATCCGCATGTCGCTGGGTGGGGTACACGACGAATCGGAGCTGCGCGGCCACCGCAAAACCTATATTGGCGCAATGCCTGGCCGCATCATTCAATCGCTTAAAAAGGTAGACTCTAGCAATCCTGTTTTTATTTTGGATGAAATTGACAAATTGGGCACCAGCTACAAGGGCGATCCTTCATCGGCTCTGCTGGAAGTGTTGGATCCAGAGCAAAATACGGCCTTTTACGACAATTATTTAGAACTGGAATACGATTTATCGAAGGTCTTGTTTATAGCAACGGCCAATTCGTTGCAAAATATTCAGCCTGCTTTGTTGGATAGAATGGAGATTATCCGTGTCAACGGCTACTCCAGCGAAGAGAAGTTGCAAATTGCCAAACGGCACTTGATCGAAAAGCAGTTGAAAGAACACGGTTTGGAAGAAGAACACGCTGTGAAGATTTCTGACAAAGCGCTGGAGCGGGTCATTGGAGATTATACCCGCGAATCGGGGGTGCGCTCTTTGGATCGAGAATTGGCCAAAGTGATGCGCCATATTGCAACGAAAGTAGTGCGCGGCAGTTATAAGGGGGAAACCGTAACCGCCGAGGAAGTACCTGATATTCTCGGGCCTAAGAAAGTTAACTTAGACAGCATTTTGGAGGAAGAAGAGGAATTGGGTGTAGCCGTCGGTTTGGCTTGGACTAGTGTGGGGGGCGACATTCTGTTTATTGAGAGCAGTTTGAGCCAAGGCAAAGGCAAGTTGATTTTGACGGG
>CAYUZF010000030.1:10937-28592 GCA_964449615.1 uncultured Aureispira sp. | reverse complement strand
CTGCCTTGAGTTATCTCCGTGCGCACGGCAAAATGCTCAACATCGCAGGGCATGTTTTTGACGAAACCAACGTACACGTACATGTTCCTGCGGGCGCGATTCCAAAGGATGGCCCTTCGGCGGGTATTACGATGCTTACGGCGTTGGCTTCTGCTTTTACCAAGCGCCCTGTGCGCTCTAAATTAGCGATGACAGGCGAAATTACGCTGCGCGGAAAAGTATTGCCTGTAGGCGGTATCAAAGAAAAAGTATTGGCGGCCAAACGGGCTGGCGTTGAAACGCTCCTTCTCTGTGCCGACAACAAAAAAGATATTGACGAGATCAATCCCGAATATTTGGAGGGCTTAGAATTTCACTACGTCAAACGCATGAACGAGGTCTTAGAATTGGCTTTGGTTTAAGCATTGAAATTCTTTTGACCGATTAGCGTGCTTCCTCTCTTGGGTTGCACGTTTTTTTTTGTAAAGATGTTAATAAATTTTCCATTCGCGCTGGCCATTGCTGAGGTAAAGCGTATCGTTTTGGAGGCGGTGGTTTTGTATCGCTTGTTCAGCTTCTAAGGCTTGGTACTTTTGTAATAAAGGTAGATAAGGATATTTTTTATAAACAACAGGCCTACAATCCAAAAAACAATGGTTGCGTACAACAAACGTCGCGTGTTGGGTGGAAAGGATCAAGGGATCTTCGGCCTCTTCCAAAAAAGGCATGGAGAAAAATGCCAGCACGACGCCCAGAATACTGGCCCCAATAAACGCTAGAAGTTTGGAGTGTTGCCAAAGCAACGCTGTTAGCCCTATCAGAGCCACCGTCCCCAGCCCCAACATCCAGCCAGGCATCCAGTAGCGCTCTGCCCCCAGCACTCCCAAATAAAGTCCTACTAAAAAACAGCCAATTACAATTTTCATCTTTATTGAGCGGTTCGTTCTACAAAAGCGTTGCTTACCCAGCCCGTTGTTCCTGTACTGGCTCCTGTTACAATATGCACCCGCACCCATCGGTACTGCGCACTTCTCACCTCATTAAACAACTCGCCATTGCCCTCGTCTAGAATAACGGCTTGCACGCCCTCTGGATAGGCAGGCGGCCCCGCCATTACAGTATCTTTTATAATGCTTTTGTTGGCCAAATAGTCTGCTCGTCCGCCGCCTTCGTTTCGCCATTGATTGGGATTATCCACCACGTAGACCCAATCGCCTCTGCTGCGAATGGTGATGGTGTCTTGTTCGGTTTCTACGCTGTTGTTGGTGGTGTCTGCTTGTTGCTCGCGCAGCCAAGTTCTAAACTGTGCGGTAGCTTCTTGGGCTTCTTCTTCTGTGTCAGAAAATAGCCCGCCTTTGTTGCGGTGTTCATAAACGTCCGCAAAATCAATTACTTGCTGCTCAAAATCATCGTCGCCTACCTCCGAAACGGTTTCAAAATTATCGTAGCGGTTGCGGTTCTCCTCCTCGTACACCCCTCGGTAGTAGTCCATCAAAATTTGGCTTAGCGGCTGTTCGGTATCGCGGCCACCTTCTTCCCCAAATTGCGCCCCCATATTAAATCCATCAATATCCCCCACCAATTCCGCTTCTGTTGCTTCTGTTCCATCTCCAATATAGGTACTTCCTTCCTCGTGGCCTGTATCCTCATTGACCAGTGTAGCGCTTTGCCCCAAGTCTCCTGCAATGGTAGAAAAATGTAAGTTATCAACGTTGGTTTCTACATCAAAATAAGCCAATCGATCTTGCATGACGACTTGGTCCAGTCGATTCATTCCAGCTTCTACGCCAGTTACAACATGCCCCATTGCTACTTCATTTCCCAGTGCATCCCTCGCAATGCCTGTTTCGTTGCCCTGTTCGTCTTCTCCATGTTGCAGCATCGCTTCTAGTTGAGCAATGTGCGCTTCTGTCAAAGGCCCTGTAGCAACAATAGGCGCGGCGGGCGCGTCTCTTTTATCCATGGTTTCGTCCCAATTTTGCCCTCGATAAGCCAAGGCTCTTATTCTACCTGTCAATTCATTGGTGCTCAAATCGGGGTAAGCAGCTTCGGCAATTTCGACCAACTCAATAAAATTAGCTACCGTGCGTACGCCGCGCATCTCTACCACATAGCCCTCTTCGTGTTGGTGTACGCGGTATTCTTCCCAGGCGTTGAGAGGTTGTAGGTAATCCAAGCGGGTTTGTGCATCGGCCTCGCTGTCGTGGTACACAACTTGATTGAATTCGTTGCGATCTCTGGTCCAACCTTCCTCGTCTCCTGTTTGGGTAGGTTGTTGTTGCTGCTCTTGTTGCTGCTGCTGTGAAGGCGCTTCTTGCCCCATCTGGGTAGGTAGCACCTGTGCTAAACTAGTTGTTGCGGTTTGTCGAGTACTGTCGTCGGTATAATTTACAGAGCGGCGTTGCTCCTCTTCTTGTATATCTCGATCGTATTGGCCCATAATGCGTATTTTTATAACTAGAAAAGCGAGTTGGTAAGAGAATCAAAATTAATCTATGTTGCAAATTTATTATTTTATAGCAGTTTTCAAAAATAATAAATTACTTTTTTGGAGATTCGCTTGCTGCTTTTACAAAAAAAGCCCTGCCCCCAATCTGGAAACAGAACTTCTGTAAAGTACTTCTACCAAAAGAAATAAGCTCAACAGGTAGTTTGTAAATTGGCTTATGCTCGATCCAGCAGTTTACCAATATCTTGCTCTTGAAGCAGGCGTTTGATGGTTCCCATCTTCCAGCTCCCACTGATGGAACACAGCACCACTTCGTCGCCATCTTGAATAACCAGCAAGAGACGGCACACCTTTGTTTGGGCATCGCGCTCCTCTGTACGCATCAAAATATGCACGGTGCTGCCATCAGATTTTACTTTTATCAACGGCTCGTATTGTCGTTTTCTTAATTTCTGCACAAAGCGGGCAACGGTGCCTTGTGCCACCGCTTCGGAGTTTTTCAACATTGTAAAACGCAGGCTACTTATACCATTAATCAAAGGGCGCAAGGATTCGAGTTCTTGATTGGTAGCGGCGTCTTCTTCGGCAGCAAAATAAACGCCCGATTGGATCACCCAACCTGGAATGTACAGAGAAGTAGCGTCGTCGCCGTTTCCCTGTGTTTCTATAAAGTCTTCTAGCGTGGAGGTCTGCGCAAAAATAGTCCCACTGTTTATCAATAAAGCGATTAAAAATAGTAGTAATTTCATAAATAAAGGTATTGAATGGCCGCAACAGTCGAGGGGTAATGCCCTGCTGTTGGAACTAAACGGTGAACAATAAAAACTAAAAAAAGAGTATAAAAAGGCTTAAATAGAGGCCAAGAGTGCCTGCGTTTGGGGGGGTTGCAACAGTTGTTGGACTTGCTGCATATCCCAGCGGCCATTGATGGTAAACACGAGCACTTCGTTCGCTTCTTCTACGACTAGCAATAGGTTCTTGACCATGCTGCGGCGTCGGTGTTGGGAGCCTCGTTCTTTGAGTCGTACCAACAAGTGGATGGAGCTGCCCCCTTCTCGAATACGGAGTATAGGACTAAAATCCTGCTGTTGTATTTGCTGCAACAAGGTCTGTACCGCGCCCTGAGGCAATGCTTTTTCTACCGTCAACAAACGCACGCTACTCAACCGTCTCAAAAAAGGCCGCAGGGGTTTTAACGCCTGGCGCGCAGCTCGATCTCTTGCGCCTATATTAACACTTGCTTGAACGAGCCAACCTGGTAAGAGCATACTTATCGCTTCTTCGCCTGTTCGATGTTGTTTGTAAAATTGGTTGAGCGTGGCGTTTTGAGCTTGCACTAACGGACAACTCAAGAGTAAAAAAAGACTTAGAATAATGAATTTCATTGTGGTTTGGGATGGTACCTTTTATGTGTTGACAGGCAGCGCGCTACTATATTGACGTTCTTTGCTATCTATTAAGCATAAAAAGTAGATGGAGTAAAATAAATTCAAGGCGTGTTATTCGGCATCTTTGACTTTCTCTAGATGCTCCAGGCCTTCGATGTCTACGTGTTTGGCCAAGCGAGCGATTTTATTCAAGTCAATCGTCCCTGTAATACTCATTAAAACAAACTCGTCATCTTCTGCCAATAAGAGCAGTTCTTCGATGATATCGCCCTTCTTTTTTATGAGAAACTGCACGTTGGTTCCTGCATCCTTGACCTTCATCAGCACTTCGTATTCTTGGCGATTGATGCGGCGCAGCGCTTCTTGGTAGTACTTATCGGGCGTTTGTTCGGTGGTTAGAATGTGTAGATTTTTGAGGCCGCCAATAATTTCTAGGACTTCGGCGTCTTTTTGATCCTCTACCTCTAAATCAGCAAAGAGGCCAAACATGTGCTCACTTACATATACAGAGGTAAACACGTCCTTGTCTTCGTATTGCTGGAAGTATTTTTCAATGGCATTCTGTGCGCTTAAACTGTTAATAACCAAGCAAAAGCAAAGTACAAATAGATAGTTCATGTGTTGTTGTTTTTTTGTAAGAATGATTCAAGCCCGTTGTTTAATCCCTGGCCTGCTCCAACCCTTTTCGCGTTTTTTCTACTCCTTTGTTAAGGCCTTTAGAAAGGCGCATTAAGGCTTCTTTGGCTTCTTCAAAAGCTTTTTGTGGATCTTCGTAGGTATCTTTTTCTAATCCTTTAGCTTGGTTGACGGCCAAATTAACGGTTGGCTCGGGGGCTTGTTGCCCGCTGTACCAAACGCCTATCGCAATTAGCAGGGCGACGCTAGCGGCGACCAAACCCCAGTGGCGTTTGGGGCGCAGCATTTCCCACAGACGCAAGGGACGTTGGCTTTTTCGTTGTTGTTCTTGTTTAAAAAATACAAACAAGGGTTGGACATTCTTGAGGCGTGGGTCTACCTGTGTCCCATTAAAATAGGCGCGCAGTTGTGCTTCTTCCTCCAAAGTGGTGCTTCCTTCCCAATATTTGTTGACGAGTTGTTTAATCGTTGGATAATCCATAAGATTCTAATGTTAACAGCTGTTTGCGGATTGTTTTTCTGGCTCTAAATAAATTTACTTTAACTTGGGACAGCGGTAGGTTCAACACCTCAGCAATGCTGTTGTAGTCCATGCCTTCTACGTCTCTCAATTGCATCACCATGCGTTGCTTTTCTGGCAATTGCTGCATGCAACGGGCGATGTGTTGTAGCGTGTCGTTGTGCGCCGTTTGCTGGTAAGGCGTTTGGCTCTGCTGTACGGGCGTTGGGGCTTGTTCTAAGGAAACGTTTTGCGTATGTTTGGCTCTCGTTTTGTCGATGGACAAATTTTTGGTGAGACGCATGCAATAGGCTTCTAGGTTTTGATACTCGCCGCGCTGCTCGCGTTGCTTCCACAACTTGATTACTACTTCCTGTACCACGTCTTCGGCTGTCTCCTGATCGCCTACAATCCGTTGGGAGAATCGAAACAGCTTATCCTTTAGCGTAGTCAATTGATATGTAAATTCTTTTAGTGTCATGTTATGCAGAAGACGAAGCAGTATCTTAAAAGTTACAGTCGGTGAACTTATTTTTTTATTTTTTTTTGAATAGGCATGGAGCAAAAACTTTGGAAACAATTTTTTAAGGACAAACTACAACTCGACCAAGTGGAAGCTTTGGCTGCACTGCTGTGGCAACAAAGCGATGTAGAGCAGCGCGCCAGTTATCAAGCCTTGTGGGATTGGTTGACTTCGATGGAAGCCGTAGAGGCATCTACAGCCGTAGAACTAGTCTCTTTACTGCAACTGCGCGAACTCGATTTGCCCAACCGCGATCTCAGCTACCTACCGACCAACATGGGCCTGCTCTGGGGCTTGCAACGGCTCGACCTCTCCCACAACCAACTCCGCAGCCTGCCCATTTCCATCGGACAGTTGCCACTCTTACAAACCCTCAACATTTCCCACAACCAGCTTAATCAAGTCCCCGAATCCATTGGTCAAATTTCTACCTTGCAGCATTTGAACGCCGCCCACAACCACCTGAAAGGGCTCCCCGATTCGGTGGCTTGGCTACAAGCCTTGCGCAAGGTCGATCTCTCCCACAACCAATTGGAACAACCCCCGCCCGATTTCGATTGGCTGCCCAATTTACAGCACGTAGATCTTTCTAACAATCCCTTGCGCTGACAAACAAAATTCCCTGTCGTTGTACCCGCTTCTAAAAACTTCGTAGTACTTTTGCGGCACTGCAAACGACAACCAACCAATACAATGACCAATAAAGAATACGCCAACCAGTTTCAATTGCTTGCCAAACTCATGGAATTACACGGCGAGAACAGTTACCGCATCAAATCCTACAGCAATGCCTACCGCATCATTCGCGGCATCAGCGATCCTGTAGCGGGCATGACCTTAGCCGAAGTCAAAACGGTCAAAGGAATTGGCGATGCCATTGGACAGAAGATTATGGAATTGCAGCGCACGGGCAGTATGGCCATGCTCGACGAGTACCGCAGCGGTACGCCTCTGGGTGTGGTGCAACTCTTGGGCATCAAAGGCTTAGGCATTAAAAAAATCAAACAACTCTGGGAGGAATTGGATATACAATCGCCTGGAGAGTTGCTGTATGCTTGTAATGAAAACCGTTTACTCACGCTCAAAGGCTTTGGTGCCAAAACCCAAACTACCCTAAAAAAGCAATTGGAGTACTTTTTTCAGTCGATTGATAAATTTCATTTTGCCAAGTTGGAAACCGAATCGGAGGATTTGGTTTTGGATATTCAGGAAGTGTTGGAAACAGAGCTGGTGCAACTGACGGGCAAAGTGCGCCGCTTGATGCCTGTGTTGGAGGCCATTAGTATTTTGATTGGACAGCACGACATTGAACCCATCTTCGAACAGGGCATTCTCACGCTAAAACAGCAAGACGAAGGTGCGCCCGTTTATCGTTGCCACACGCCCGATGGCAGTATTCCCGTTATTCTGTGTACTTGTGAGGCAGATTTTTTTGGGTATAACTTATTGAGAACTACAGGTACTGAAGGCTTCAATAAAAACTTATTTGAGGATTTGTTACAACCTGCGGTAGATTGGCGACACAACAACGCCGAGTCTATGCGCGGCTTGTCGGAAACGGCGATTTTGGAACAGGCAGGTTTGCCTTTTGTACCGCCAGAAATACGCGACTTGCCCAAAATTGCCCTACAGTTAAAAGACCAAGCGGCTCCTGCCCTGATTCAAGAAAAAGACATCAAAGGCCTTCTGCACGCCCACACTACTTGGAGCGATGGCAGCAACAGCCTTGCCGAACTGGCGCGTTACGTACAAGCGCAAGGATACGAATATTTGGGCTTGACCGACCATTCTAAGTCTGCTTTTTATGCCAATGGCTTGTCTGCCGAACGCGTCAAACAACAGTGGGAAGAAATTGAACAACTCAACCAAGAATTGGCGCCCTTCAAGATTTTCAAAGGCATTGAATCGGATATTTTGTACGACGGTTCACTGGATTACGAAGACGCGGTTTTACAGGGGTTTGATTTTGTAATTTCCTCCATCCACTCTACCCTACGCATGGATGAGCAACGCGCCACGCAGCGACTCCTTACCGCCATTCGCAACCCCTACACGACTATTTTGGGTCACCCTACGGGGCGTATTTTGCTCTCGCGACAGGGCTACCCCATTGACCACCGCGCCGTTATTGAGGCTTGCGCCCAACACAACGTAGTGCTCGAACTCAACGCCAACCCTTTGCGCTTAGATTTGGACGCTACTTGGATTCCATACGCCCTAGAACGCGGTGTCAAAATCGCCATCAACCCCGATGCCCACAGCTTAGAGGGGGTACACGATGTACACTATGGCGTGCTTGCCGCCCGAAAAGGCATGTTAACCGCCGAACACTGCCTCAACACCTTGTCTCTACCCGCGTTCGAACAGTTTTTGGCTCACAAAGATGCATAGGTACGCACAACAGGGGCGTATTGCACTATGCCCCTACTACTACAAGCCCAAAGCCGTTTTGGCACTAAGGCCTCGCCCAGCCAACATTGGATCAATTTTGTCTTCCAAAAGCTCGGTCAAACTTCCCTTCACTTTCTCATTAAAAAGCGGCAACAACAATTCTTCCACCACTACTTCAACCGCGTTTTTTAAGCGCTCGTTGCGCGCGCTGTCAAAATGCACCTCGTCCAAGTGCAGCTGTCCGCCGTAGCGAAAGGTTATTTTTTGAATTAAAAGATCCAGTTTTTCTTGTAGGCTCAACTGTACGCCTTCGGAAGTGAGCGCGATGTAGGGAATCGTCAAGGTTTCCAATTGATTGAGGTTGCCTTTGAGTTGAACGCTTAGGCGCAAGCCATTGCCTACAGCTACGATGGCCTTACCCACACCAAAATCGTGTACCCATTGTTCCTTAAAACGCAGTTCCAAAGACAATTCCAGCGATTCAAGAGGCGGCAAAGGCGTCGCTTCCTTCTTTTGAGGAGGGCGGGTATCCTCCCCTGCTTTGGGTTTAAATTTAGCTTTGAGTTGTTGTTGCAGCGTGCTCAAGGTTCCTTTTAAATCAGGATCTTCAAAAGGATGGTAAGGAAACAATTCGCTTCGCACCTCTTGATCCAGCCACGTACCGCTCAATAGTTTTCTCAACTCTCGCTCTACGGTTGCTTTGAGCTGCCCGAGCAAGCCTTTTGCCCGCACATCTATTTGTCCCGTATTAAAATCCAAAAACAACTCGTACAACTTGCCATTCAGTACGCCATCTACAAACAAGTAAGGTTCAAAATTTAGCCGAAGTCCCAGATGGTCTAGCTTTAACAAGACGGTCATTTCTTCCGCTCGCGGCGACTGAATTTCAGTGCCCAACACAATCGTCATAAAAACAACATTGGCAGGTACTTTTGCGCTCAATACAATGGGCGCTATGTGTGCGTAGTCGCGGTAAGCAACGCTTGCACTTAATCGATTGAGGGTATCGTCCAGTTGTTGTTCGAGACTTTTGGATACAGGGGCAAGCTTGTTTGGTTGCTGTACTGGCATAAGAGGTAGTTGATTTTGAGCGTGGCCTTCTTGGCGACTCTTTTGTCAATGGATTTACAACCGCTTTTGTTTAAGTCCCTCCAATAATTTTATAGGCGGGAGTTGTAAGGCACCGTAATATTTCCTCTTATATTTTTAAGATACCCCTGCTCTGCTTCTGTTGGCTCTACAACTGTTGAATAATTTTTTTATTTTGCAAAGTTGTTCGGTTGTTGGTCATCAAAAATTAAAAACATCGCTTTATTTTAGTTATCAATGCAAATTTTATTTTACAACAATCAATTTTGTCAACGATAGCATTTGTCGTGCGGAACTTCCAGAAATATTTATTCGTTGTTATTTTTGATTATCTTACCTCTGCTAACTCCTAAGTGGTTAAAACTATGAACCCATTCTTCCAAAGAATCAAATCTCTATTCGTTGTTTCTAAACAAACACAAACTGTAAGTAATCCCGACATGTTATTCAAAAATTTAAAGTCTTTATTTATCGTTTCCGAAGAGAAACAAGAAACGGAAAAAGGGAAGCGCTATCCTGATAACGAGGAGTTTGCCAGCAGTGAAGAGACCGACAGCGGGGTGCAGGAAATCATAGAGGAGTTGGACATTATGGACGACTTTGACGAGCGGCTGGCCGCTGCTTTGGAAGGAGAAATCATCGACAAGCACGGCGTGGTAGATAACCAAATTGTGGAACAACTCCTAAAAAAAGTAGGAGAACACAACCTAGAGGGTTTTGACTATTTTGAGTACAAACAATCCCTCCAAGCATTAGATAAAATGTCGATGGACGAAGCGACCAAATACCGCTCTGCCTTCGCCACCGCTTCCACGATGGGCATTACCTTACAAAAACTGCTAGACAGCGCTAACTTTTACCTGGAAGTGTTGGATCAACAAGACGTCAATTTTAAAGAAGAAGCCAACAAAAAGAAACAGCAACAAGTAGAAAAAAAGGAAACCGAAGCTTCTCAATTAGAAAAGGAAATAAAAAGACATCAAGAGCAAATCAAACAACTCAAAGAAAAAATTGCTCGCAAACAAACCCGCATAGAGGAGTTGCAGCGAGAAGTAAAAATAGACAAAGTGAAGATCGACAAGGAGCGCAACAACTTCTTAGCTTCCTTCAATTTTCTACGCTCCCAATTTGCCGATGATGTCGCTAAAATGAAAAAATACCTTAAATAAATAGCTTACACAATAAAAACAACTATGTCAGAAACAAAATTAACACCCTTTGCCAAAATTCTTATTGGAGTAGTGATCGCCGCAGCCGCTTACTTTATCATTTCTTACTTCGTAGGAGGCACGGGCAGCGGCGGCGAAACCGATAACGGCGGCAGCGGTGGCGCGTCCAACGTAGAAGCCAAAGAAGGGTACAAAGACGTGATCAACATCGGAGTAGTAACTTGGGGCGGCTACGCTGGTGGCCAATACTTCAACGAAGGCTTTGCAGCCAACACCAAATCTAGATTTTACAAAGATTACGGTTTCAAAGTCAATTTTGAAGTTATTGACGACTTTGACGCTTCCAGAGACGCCTTCAAAAACGGCTCCATTGATTTAATGTGGGCCACCATTGACGCCTTTCCCACAGAGGTAAAAGGCCTCGCACAATACCAACCCCAAGTCGTTTTTCAAGCCGATTGGAGTAGAGGAGGCGACGCCATTGTAGCGCGCAGAGGCATCAACCGCGTACGCGACCTCAGAGGTAAAAAAATTGCCGTAGCGCCCATGACCCCTTCGCACTCCTTCTTGATTTGGTTGTTGGAAGCAGGCGATTTGTCTACCAGCGATGTACAGATTGTAGAAGTTCCCAGCGCCATTGATGCCGCCGATGCTTTTAAATCTAAAACCGTTGATGCCGCCGTAGTCTGGAGTCCAGACGATGCCGACTGTGTTCAAAAAGTAGCGGGGGCCAAAGTGTTGGAAAGCACCAAAAATGCCACCCACATCATCGCCGATGTTTTTGTAGCCAAAAAAGAATTTGTCGAAACCCACAAAGAACAATTGCAAGACTTGTACGAAGGCTGGATGAAAGGCGCCGCAGAACTCAACAGCTCGGATGCCAACAAGAAAAAAGCCGCTAAAATCTTAGCAGAAGGCTTGTCACAACCCGAAGATTTCTGCCTAGATGCCATCAACAACGTGCGTTTAGTAACCCACGAAGACAACAAAGATTTTTTTGGTCTAAATCCCGGATACAAAGGGGTGACAGGAGAAGAATTGTACAACAAAATGAAAGTCAAATACGACGAGTTGGGGTACAACACAGGCGACGCCAAAAGCTGGCGCTTGCTCTCCACCAAAGACTTGGTATCCAACACCACTTTGACGGGCAGCGAACACCGCTCCGAAGGCACCAAAGAATTTACCTCCGTCGACAAAGAAGTAGAAAGCAGAGAAGCCATTTCTACCAAAAAAGTTAGCATCAGCTTCCGCACAGGCGAGTACCAAATCGACGACAATGCCAAGCAGTTGATCGACATCCAGTTTACGCCCATCGCTAAGGCCTTCGCCAATGCGCGGATTCGCATCGAGGGCAACACCGACAACGTTGGTTCTACCTCTTCCAACATCGCCCTTTCCAAGAAAAGAGCGCAGTCGGTTGCCGATTACCTCATCGACGAATACGGCATGCCGCGCAACCGTTTTATCATTATTGGCAACGGCCCCAATAAACCCGTAGAGGGTTGCGAGCGCAATCAATCCGCGGATTGTAAAGCCAGAAACCGCCGAACCGATTTTGAATTGGTGGCCGATTAATTTATATCTTGTAGGGTGTAAGGGGCAACGGGCATCGCCAAGATGTTGCCCCCTACACCCTACAAGCCAAACCCGCTACTCTAAGCCCTTTTTCAATTATGCAAAAGAACAACCTATTTACTCTTAGAGGTATCCTGCCCGCCCAAAGCCGCGTCCTACTCTCCATTGTTGGCGTCGCCCTACTTTTCTTATTTTGGTTTCTGGCAGCCGAATTTTTATCGCAATCGCTTGTCACCCAAGACGATACCATAGAACTGCAACGCCTTTCGGTGGCCAACCGCCTCTACTACGAAAGCGATTCGCTGCTCATTGCAGAATACGACCGCTAAAGAGCTGCAACAATACGGCCTTACCAAAAACAAAGTTTACCCCTTGCTCCCCTCGCCCGTTCAAGTTCTCCAAGCCTTGCCAGATTTGCAAGAAAACGACGATTTGGCAGGCAACACTTGGTACTCTATCAAACTTAATGTATTGGGTTATTTATTGGCGATTTCGATCTCTATCCCCATCGGTTTTTTGCTGGGGCTCATCCCCCTGTTCAGGGGTTTGTTCAGCCAAATCATCAACTCGTTTCGCTTCATTCCCCTGACCGCCGTAACGGGAATTTTTATTATGTGGTTGGGATTGGGCAGCCCTATGAAAGTTAGTTTTTTGGCCTTTGGCATCATCGTTTACTTGATTCCCGTCATCATCCAACGCATTGACGAAGTACAAAAAGTCTACCTCAACACAGTCTTCACTTTAGGGGCTACCGCTGGGCAGACCATCCGAACCGTCTACATGCCCTATGTTTTTTCTAAAATAATTGATGACGTGCGCGTCTTAACCGCGATTTCTTGGACCTACATTACCATTGTAGAAATGCTCAACAAAAGCGGCGGAATCGGCGAATTGATCTGGACGGCCAGACGCCAAAGCCGCATCGATAAAGCCTTCGCTATTTTAATTGTAATCATCTTAATCGGGGTGCTCCAAGATTGGATTTTCAGCTTTTTAGACAAACAACTGTTTCCACACAAACACGTCAACAAGGTAAAGAAATAGCAAATGGGGCTTAGGACGTGCCCTTTCAGGTCGCTACGTTCACTAGCTCGCTGTTCGCTCGGCTTCCGAATGCCTTCGGAATCTGCGGCAAAGCCGCACTAGTTCCCATCGCTCACGCAAAAAAATAAATCATGGCTTTAGAATTTCAAGACAACAACGCACAGGAAAACATCATCGAATTGCGCGGCGTCAGCCAGAGTTACAACAACGGTCAAGTAAAAATTATAGAAAACTTGGACTTGCTGATCGAAGACAAACCCATGCAGGGGCAATTTGCCTGCATTTTGGGCATGTCAGGCTGTGGCAAATCAACCGTTTTACGCTACATTGCAGGCCTACAACAGCCCACTACAGGCACCGTTTTGGTAAAAGGCAAGCCCGTGAGCGTCGATAACCGCGTCAGTATGGTTTTTCAACAGTACTCTTCTTTGCCCTGGATGACGGTGCTGGACAACGTGAGTTTGGGCCTTCGTTTCAAAGGCGTTTCTAAAAAAGAGCGCGATGAAAAAGCAATGGAAATGATTCAATTGGTTGGTTTGGAAGGCCACCACGCCAAATACGCGCAATACCCCAGCCTATCGGGAGGGCAACTGCAGCGGGTCGCTATTGCGCGCAGTTTGATGTCTAACCCAGAAATTTTATTGATGGACGAGCCTTTTGGAGCCCTAGACATCAAAACGCGGTTGCAAATGCAAGACTTACTCATCGGCATCTGGGAGCAGTTCAGCCCTACCATCCTTTTTGTTACCCACGACATTCAAGAAGCCGTGTATTTGGGCGATGAGATTTATATTATGAAACACGCCCCTTCCAAATTTGTCAAAAAAATAGACGTAGATTTATCGCTCAAACGCGACCGCGCCACCAAACGCTTGCCGCGTTTCAACGAACTGGTACACGAAGTGGAAGACGCCATGATGCAAATCGATCAATTTAAGTAGTGGAAGCCGTAAAAAGTTGTAATCAATCATACCATGCTAACCGAAAAAGACATTTCTACCCTCGTCCAACGCGCTATAAAATCGCCCATCCGCATGGGCCTAGCCCAAGAGGAGTTTCTGACCTTCTTCCAGCCCTTCTTTGAAAACTTAGAAGACGATACCTACCTCACGCGCCAAAACCAATTGGAATTTCTATTGCAGCACTTGCCACAGCACCAAACGGCACTTCAAAAAATACACCGCGCTTACTTTGAAGGCCAACTGGATGCCACCGTTTTGCAACCGTATGCCGCCAATTTAACGCATGCTCAAAAAACAGCTTTTGAGCAATTGTCTATCGTGACGCGCCAGCGCGGTTTGGCCATTTTTACCATCACCACCACCGACAAGAGCCACGTGGTACAACAAGTTGAGGAGAGCGATTTCCAGCAAAATGTAGACGATTTTAGAGAGTGGAAACGGGTGTTTGCGCCTATGGATGCGCGCATAGTGGCCGCCGCGCCTTTTCAGAACTTTTTAAAAGCCGTCGCCCACTTAGTGCAGCAAATTCATCCCAAACACCGCCAATTAAACGTAACGGTTCACCTCATGCGCACCCTAGCCTACCCAAACATAGCTGGCGAAAACGCCCCCGAAGGCATACACGAAGACGGTACGCATTACATTGTATCGGCATTGGTAGTCAATAGAAAAAATGCGCTGGGCGGCGAAAGCCGCATTTATGAAAAAATGCACAACAACCAGCAACACTTGCTCTACAAAAAAACATTGGCCGCTGGAGAATTTATTTTTCAAGCCGATACAGGCGAAGAAGCCACCTTCGGAAACGATCTTTGGCACAACGTTTCGGCCATTACGCCCGAAGACAACCGCCAGGCTGCCCTGCGCGATATCATAGGACTGGACATTGATTTGGTCAAATAAACAGCATAAAGCATCCGTAAGCGGAGCGCAGCGCATTGAGCCAAGCCGAAATGCTACTGCGCAATTGTACAATGCACCTCGTCCAAAGAAGAACCGTATTCAAATTTTAAGTCTACGTGAATGATATCCCCTGCTTTGACCGTCAACTCGTTGTCCGTGCGCAGCACGGTGGGCGGCATCAAGCTGTCTGTTCCTGTGAAGTTGGCTCCTTCGGCTACTTCCACATAAGATTCTAAATATAAGGCATTGATGGTGCCGCTCAACCACACAGGCGTCATAAAACTCAAATGCACGCCTTGACGCACTTCGTTGAGCAATTCTATTTCATTAACCAAGAACTGCTGGGACAAAAACATCGGCAAATGGCGGGTAAAATTGATGGGATAATGATGAATATCTCCGTCAAACTCCGCACAGCACAAGCGCGCAAAATTGATGATTCTGTTGGGCATCAATTTGCCGCCAGGTTTTAAAAATTGGCGCATGTGCTGAAAAATTTGCACCTGAAACTCGTTGGCGCAATAAATACTCATCAACTCCCCTATTACGTAATCTACCGATTCGGGCAACTCTACCGTCAGCGCATCGGCATGAAAAATTTCTACTTTATCCGCCCAATCGTATTTGGCAATTTCTTTTTTTATAAAGGGAATTAGATCAGGGTTATTTTCAATTAAATACGCCTTCTTGACGTGTGGCATATACAATTTGGTCAAGGGCAAAGTACCCACGCCCACCTCACAGACGACCGCATCTTTGAGGTTGTTGTTCAATTCAAACGCTTTCCGAAAAGCTTCTACGCGCTGTTTGTCCGTTTCCATTATTTTATAATAAATGGGAGGAAAACCAAAGTGCGCCTCATCAAAAGTCTGCGCTTTGAGCAATTCGTATTTTAATTCGTCGTAATGGTCTACTAGGTCTTCAAACTTGTTTTGCATGTGGGGTTCTATTTTTATGTGTTCATTAACGGTTGTCAAATTATTATACCTGTACTTCTCCTTCGGCAATGACAAATTGTTTGTAATTCGCCTCTAGGCGCTCTATTATTTTAGCGACCCGCTGTTCGTGCGTATCGGTGAGAAATACCTGTCCAAAATCGCGTTCCAGCAGCAAAGTCAACAATTGTTCTACGCGTTTAGCGTCCAATTTATCAAAAATGTCGTCCAGTAACAACAACGGCGGTAGGGCGACTTCTTGGCGCAGCAACTCGTATTGTGCTAATTTGAGCGCCAGCAAATACGACTTGAGCTGCCCTTGGGAAGCAAACCGCTTGACCGCATAGTCGTTGATGAGCAACTTGAGATCGTCTTTATGGATGCCTTTGGTGGTGCGTTGGAGCCAAGCATCTTTTTCCTGACTTTCGTCCAATAACGCTGCAAAGGTTTGTTCGCTTAATTGAGAATGGTAGCGCAGCAATACCTGTTCGCGGTCGCCAGAAATCACCTTGTAATACTGCTGAAAAATAGGCATCAGGCGCTCCACAATGTGCTGCCGTTGCTCGTGGATGTACTGCGCAGGCGCTAATAACTGCTGGTTGTAAATAGTCAACAAAGCTTGATCCACTTCTAGCGGATGTTTGGCACTTTTGAGGTAAGCATTGCGCTGTTGCAATACTTTGTTGTAAGTCATTAGCTGTTGCAAATAAGTAGGGTTGATTTGCACCAGCAAAATATCTAAAAACTGCCGACGGTTTTCGCTGCCCTCCGTGATGAGCAGGGTATCGTCGGGCGCAATCATAATCAACGGCAAAAATCCAATGTGGTCGGCCAGACGCGCATAAGGCACTTTGTTCCGCAGCAAGGTTTTGCGCAAGCGCGGCGCATAAGTACACACCACCGTTTCCCGTTTGTCTGCCCGCACAAAATCGCCTTCAATTCTAAAAAAGTCTGCCCCGTGTTGTACCACCTGTCGATCGGGCAACTTGAAATGGCTTTTGCACATACACAGATAATGAATTGCATCCAATAAATTGGTTTTTCCCATCCCATTCTCCCCTACAAAACAATTGAGTTGGGGCGACAGCAAAAATTCCTGCTGTTCGTAATTCTTAAAATGAATCAATTGGAGGCGCTGCAAGTGCATAATGCTGTTTTACGAGGTCTATAGTCCTATCCTTCTGATAATGTGGCCGAAATATCTACCCGATACGCCTGAATTGCGGGCAAGACCGCCGCTAAAAAGCCAACCAGTAAGGTTCCAAGCAGCAGCAACCACTCTTCTAGTAAAAATACCATTCCTGTAAAGGTGTATTTGTACGTGTCTTCCAATTGCGCCGCCATGATTTCCATGCCCAAGTGGCTGATTACAATACCAATTAAAAACCCTACCAGCGCCACCAACAAGCCTTCTAAAATAATCATGGCAAACAACTGTCTTGGACGGGCACCTTGTACCCGCATCAAAGCCATTTCATAACGGCGCTCTTTGAGCGAGCTGTACAGGGAAATAAACATACTGAAAGCAGAAATTAAGATGATAATTAAGGCCAATGCGCGCAAAAAATCCATTCCTACGCCCGTCATTTCCAACAACCGCTGCAACTCAATGGCAGGCTTGGCATAGCCCATACTACTGCTGTTGTCGTCAATAATCATCGGTGCCTCTACGGTTGCGCGCAAGGAGGTGTTGCCCTGTCCGTCTTTCTTATACTGCACCAAATAGGCCGTTACTTCTTTGCCTTCCTTAGAAATGGGCGGCAACACTTTGGGGTTGGGTGGTGCATTGTGAATGGGGTGATCGTGGCCCTCATGGCCGTGGCCACCGTGGTCGTGGTCGTGGTGTTCTGCTGCTGCGTGGTCGTGGCCGTGCTCGGCGTGGTTGGGTTCGCTTTGCGCTAAGGCTGGTGTAGACTCGGGTTCTTCGTGCGCGTCGTCGCTTTCTTTGTGCTCGTGCAAAGCAGGGTTTTGTGTTTCGCCGTTGTGGTCGTGTACGTGGTCGGGGTCGCTGTGGTTATGACCCTCGTGTGCATGCTCCTCGTGGTCGTCGTTGGCTC
This sequence comes from uncultured Aureispira sp., assembly GCA_964449615.1. Taxonomy (GTDB): domain Bacteria; phylum Bacteroidota; class Bacteroidia; order Chitinophagales; family Saprospiraceae; genus Aureispira. Next base: position 10,990 of record CAYUZF010000030.1, on the reverse strand, counting down.
CATGGGCGTGGTCGTCCCCTTCTCCGTGGCCGTGGTCGGCGTGCATGCGCCAT
>CAYUZF010000030.1:8525-10927 GCA_964449615.1 uncultured Aureispira sp. | reverse complement strand
AGGAGTTGATCCAGCACCAGATTGGTAGGTTTCAAGACGCCTACGACTTCATAAGCATAGGTTTCGTGTACATGTCCACCGTCCTGCACGAGTCCGTGTGAGCCGTAAAACCGATCCCCCACGCCGAGATGCAATTTGCGAGAAACGCGCTCCCCAACAACTACTTCTAAGTCGCGCTCTATGCGGCGGCCTTCGGCGATCTCTGCGCCAAAATGGTCTAGGTATTGCTCGTCGGTACCCACAATTCGGTACCCGGCATAACTGTCGCCCAGCGCCAACGGAATGGCCTTTTCTACAAAGGGGTTTTTAGTCACTACAAAAGACTCTTTGAGTGGAATGTTTCCCGTAGGGGCATCAATGTGGTACACCGAGGACAAAATCATCTGCAACGGGCTTCCCTTTGCCCCTACGACCAAATCAATGTTGGCAATATTGCGGTACAAACGATCCTGAAATTGATCGTTGAGCAAAAATAAAATAGAGGTCAAGCTTACGCCTAAGGCCACCAAAATGGTACTCAACAAGGTGGCAAAGGGTTTTGCTTTGAGGTAACTCCAACTTAACTTTAGTAAATTCATAGCCGTCTGTAATAATTAGGGATGCTTAGTAGGCGCTTGCTCTGCGCGTTTGAGGCGCGCTTCTTCTTGGTTGCGTTGTATAATTTTGCTCACCCAGTTGGGAACTACTATTGCGCCGACCAATAAATATACGTAATAGGTCAAGCCGCGCCAAATTGTAGCCATAATAACCATTAGTGTACTGGCCGAAGCAATATCGGTCAAATCAGTAGGAATATAGTCGTAATGAAACGTTTTGAAGGCGTATTCGGCCACCCCTGCGCCCCCAGGACTCGGCATAACGGCCATAATTACATACATGGCTTGTTGGCGTGCATAGATGAATATTTGTTGCCAGAAGGTTTCCATATTGAGTTGTCCTTCCATAAAAGCGTTGTAATGTCCTTGCACTTCGGGGTTGGGTGAAAACGCTACAAAAGCGATAATCAAGCAGTTGAGCACCATAAACCTAGAAGCCCAAGCCAACATGGTGGTCAAATAGGTTCCCAAGTGAAACGTCCATTTTTGTTGGCGCAATTCTTCAGAAGCTAAATCCATATCATCGGTAATTCTAATGGCCTTTTCGCGAAAGCGTTTCAAAAACGGTAATTTACAAATCCACAACAAGATGGCTTCCAACCGCTTGGCATTAACTAAAACCCCGTAGAAAAACATACCGCCATAGACGACCATTAGGCCATAAGCCAAGAAAAAAGCAATCCCCCACTGGCTATCGTAAATCAAGTGGCTGATGCTGTTGGATTCTGGTTGAATCATTATGGGACCAAAAATGATAAAGAAGACCAGCAGCGCCGACAGGAAAGAAAAGGTGTCTACAATGACCGTATACAATACAATCATGGCCGTTTTACCTGCCGCTAATTTTTCTTGAGCAATGGCAAACATTGCCACTGCCGCCCCTCCTACGCTCGTAGGCGTTACGGCCGAGCTAAATTCCCACATCATCACCAACTCAAAGCTCTTTTTCCAAGAAAAAAAATTGTTGGTAATAATCCGCAAACGCGTCATGTAACACAAATGCCGAAAACACATAAAAAACACCGCAATGCCCAACCAAACATACACATGTTGGTTGAAGGTAATTTTGCTAAATTCCTCTGCATCAAAATCTTTGTAAAACATGTAAGCAACTACGCCCAAACCAATCATAGCCGCCAGTAAAATACGAAAGGGACTAATGGATTTGAGAGCGCCCGCCTGTTCTTCGTCCAACAGTTCTACCTGTTGCGGCTGCTTCAACGGCTCTGGATTTTTATTCATAATGGTATTGCTAGTAATCTAATGGCCAAGTAGTAAATGTTAGGTATGGGCAGACATAGAAGGGAGCAACGCGGCTTGTAAACTAAAATCGTTGAACCCTTCGCCACCCGTAAAGATAATCCGTTCTTGCTGCATCAAGTCCAAAATGGCTAAAAAAGTAAAAATAGCATGCAAGCGGTTTTCACAAGCTTCAAAAACTTGCTGGAAGCCCAGCCGATCGCTGCGCCCGAGTCGCTGCATCAGGTAATCGCGGCGCTCCTCTAGTGTATACTGTACACGCGTCACCGTATGGCTGGTTTTTTCGTTTCTAAATTCAAAATTAGCCATCACCTGTTCGTACGCTTTCAACACCCGAAACAGCGTCAAGTTTTCCAATTCGGCATCGGCGAGGGCTTGGGAGGCTGCTTGTTGCAACTCCTCGGTGACATTGCCCCGCGCTTGGCGGGCAGCACGCGCCTGCTCCAAATCGCGCAACTCCTCTAATACGGCCTTGTAGCGGCGGTATTCCAAAAGGCGTTGCACCAACTCGGTACGCGGGTCGATGGCCTTGCCCTCTTCGTCCAA
>CAYUZF010000030.1:7333-8502 GCA_964449615.1 uncultured Aureispira sp. | reverse complement strand
TTTAGCTTTGATGCGCATCAGCGTAGAAGCCACCAAGATAAATTCGCTGGCGCTGTCGATGTTCATCTCTTCGAGTTGGCGCAAATAGTCCAAAAAATCGTTGGTAATAGAAGCAATAGGAATATCATAAATATCCAACTCGTCGCGTTCTATAAAGAACAGCAACAAATCGAAAGGGCCTTCGAATTCAGGCAATTTTATTTGGTAGGTCACTTTTTCTATATTTTAGCGCTCGATGGGCGCCCACTTAGAATTCGCAGGGCTGTTGTTACTATTTCAAGATTAATAGTAGTAACTTTAGCAGTTCGGAGCAACTGAACTGCTGGTCAAGAGCGTGGTTCATCGCTTTTTGCAACGAGCTATTTTGATACAAAATTAGTGAAAAATAATACAATGGAGTTAAAAGAAACCATAGATTTAGACAATTTGCCTCGGCATGTCGCTATTATTATGGATGGCAATGGCCGCTGGGCAAAACAACAAGGCAAGGCCCGTGTGTTTGGGCATAAAAACGGAGTGCAATCTGTTCGAGAAGTGACCGAAGCTGGTGCCGAGTTGGGTATTGAGTACATGACTTTGTATGCTTTTTCTACCGAAAATTGGAACCGTCCCAAATTTGAAGTGACCGCTCTAATGACCTTACTTGTGTCTACGATTCGCAAAGAAATCACCACCCTCAATAAAAACAGCATTCGTCTACAGACGATTGGCGATGTGAATATGCTGCCTAAGATAGCCCAACGAGAATTGGCCGAAGCCATAGAAAGCACCAAAAACAACAACCGCATGACGCTGATCTTGGCCTTGAGCTACAGCGCCAAATGGGAAATTGTGGAAGCGGTCAAACAAATTGCGCAGCGCGCCAAAGATGGCCAACTAGCTGTAGAAGACATCGACGAAGATATTATTAAAAGCGCTTTGGCTACCAAAGATGTCCCTGACCCAGAGTTGATGATTCGCACCAGCGGCGAGACCCGTATTAGCAATTTTCTGCTTTGGCAGTTGGCTTATGCCGAATTGTTTTTTACGCCTGTGCTGTGGCCCGATTTCCGCAAAGAACATTTTTATCAAGCTATTTTAAATTTTCAAAACCGAGAGCGCCGCTTTGGTAAAACCAGCGAACAGATTTCAGCCAATGAATTGAAGTAGTGCGTATTAAAAGAAGTACG
>CAYUZF010000030.1:0-7323 GCA_964449615.1 uncultured Aureispira sp. | reverse complement strand
TCTCTTTTCTTATAAAAAAAATGTCTCGAAGGGCAAGTAGGCTTTTCGGGACTTTTTATAAGTAGGATGCCCAACCGCCACCGTCTCAACACATACTAGAAAACTTTTTCTACTCCTGCATTGTTGTATTGTACAGTTAGCATAAACACTTCTATACTCAATCTACATACTACAAAAACCTGTGCCATGAAAAAGACGGTTGCAATGATCTTAACGCTCTTGGGCATCGTTGGCTTGATTTATGGTTTGATTACCGTATTTAATGGTGATTTGACCGAATCTTACGCTTGGGTAGGCATCATCTTAGGCGTTATGTTTTTCTTTTCAGGCATTGGCTTAATGAAAACCACCAAAAGCACAACTTAAACACAGCAAACCTTATTCCCTTCCGATATTGTTCCATTAGATTACTACAGTGCTTCCTTCCTAGAAGTTGCTGTTTTTTTTTGCCTACTTTTTAGATCATACGCTTTTTTCTAAAGAAAATAACTAAGCAAATAGAGAAGACCATAGACCCTCCCAGCAGTATCCAAAACGCGTAAGGATTGTCCTGCAAAGGCAAGCCCGTTACGTTCATGCCATAAAAACTAGCGACCAGTGTTGGCACCATTAAGATAATGGTAATCAAGGTTAAACGCTGCATGACTTCGTTCAAATTATTGGAAATCATAGAAGCCAATGCGCCCATTGTATTGCTTAGGATGTTGGTATAAATGTGCGCCATTTCTTGGGCTTGGCTGTTGTCAATCATAATATCCTCTAACAAATCTGCCTTTTCTTCGTCTTTCTGGATGTTGAGCAAATCCATGCGTTGCAGCTTTTGTTTGAGCAGCGCATTGGAGCTGAGTGCCGTTACAAAATAAACCAAGCTTTTTTCCAAACTCAACAGACGCTTCAAATCGCGGTTTTGGCTTGACTCGTATACTTCGCGTTCAATGGTGTTGCGCCGCACGTTGATATCTTTGAGACAGTGCAGATAGGTATAAACATTTTGTTCTAATATCTGTAGCACAAACAGCGAAAAATCATGCGGCTGGAAACCTCGCACTTTTCCCTCTATGAATTTTTGAATAACGGCTGTTTCGTAAGAAGAAATGGTGATGATGTGGTCTTTGGTAATGATAATTCCAATCGGTACCGTAATGTAGAGCGTCAAACTGTCCCGCCCTCCTTCGTTGAGTGCAGGCGTATTGACCACTATGAACTTTACATCGTCTTCAATTTCAAAACGAGTGCGCTCGTCGATGTCCAGTGGGTCGGTTAGGAAATCCAGGGGAATTTGCAACTCTTCGGCTAGATGATTCAGATCCTCTCTGTCGGAAGGCGGCGAAATGTTGATCCAGCAATTGGGCAGGGAGGTCTCCAATACTTCAAGCTTGTTTTTTTGTTTTTCAAAATACCGAACCATGCTTATCAACTTTAACGGAGGAACAAAATGGGGAAAAGCAAGTCATTTACAACTTGTTTTCTTTTAGTTTGGCATGAAAATACAACATTCAGTAGATAGAAAAGATTACTTTTAAAGAAGTTGTTCAAAAAAGGAGTGGCAAAGCCAAATTAGTGGCTCCAAAAGTGCAGGTTGTTTTAGCGCGCTTCTTTGTTGTTGAGCACTTCTAATTTTTGGTATACAAAGCGTTTTGACTGCGCTTGATTGCCTCGTATATAAACTATATTATGCCGTTCTTTCGTTTGTTTTTTTTGCTGTTGGTCACAACTACTGCAATGGCCCAAGAGGGCGATTATCCCGCTTTTCGCAACTACGATTACATCTACAAAGATTACATCAAAAGTGTTCGCTTTCACCTCTACGACGCCAAATTCGATTACCCCGTTATGGAGTTGGGCAGCCCGAGTTACTTCGTGTTTTCTTTTGACGATTTGGATGCGTATACCAAAGATTTTTCTTATAAAATTATTCATTGCAACGCCCAGTGGGAACCTTCGGAGGAGCTGGATGCTTTGGACTACATTGAGGGATACCAAGAAAACCGTTTCTACGAAGCCAAAAATTCCTTTAGCACGCGTTCGCCGTACACCCACTACGAAATCACGCTGCCCAATTCGGATGTGCGCTGGACCAAATCGGGCAATTACTTGCTAAAAGTCTACCGCGATGGCAACGAAGAAGATTTGGTGATTACACGCCGCTTTATGATTGTAGATACCAAAATGAAGGTGGTGCCCAAACTGCGACGCTCGGCTACCCCGCCCAATGCCCTCACCCACCAAGAACTGTTTTTCAAGATACAACACGTCGGTATTTCTATCGGTAATGTAGACGATCAAATTACACCTGTGGTGATTCAGAATGGCCGCTGGGATAAAATGATTACGGATTTAGAACCGACTTATATACAACAGGAGGAAATTGGCTATGAGCGTCCTATGGCCGTTCAATTTCCAGGCTACAAAGAATTTCGCCCTTTGGATTTACGGGCATTTTTATACGCTACCAACCAAGTAGAACGCATGGAACAATACTCGGACGGCTACGAATTGTGGTTGTTTGAGGACGATTCGCGCCGCTACACTTCCCACGTATTTACCCATGATTTGAATGGTAAATTTTTCATAGAATCGCGCGACGGGCGTGAGGGTAAGCTTCAAGGCGAGTACGGCACCATTAATTTTTCGCTCAAAGCTACCACGCCTTATGCAGGCAAGGTCTACGTTTTGGGTGGCTTCAACGATTTTCAGCCTCAACCCAGCTTTGCCATGCGCTACGATGAGCAGTGTCTTTGTTACAAACTGGCCACCAAACTCAAAAACGGGTTTTACGATTACTATTACGGTTTGGTGCCCGAAGGCAGTAAAGAGGTGGACATCATCGCTATAGAAGGCAGCAGTTTTGAGACCGAAAACGATTATTTGTTTATGGTTTATTACAGGGAATACGGAGGTTTGTACGACCAGTTGGTGGCGGTGCAGAAATACAACACGCGTCCTAACTAATGGACTTTTGACGCTCATAAGACAAGTTTCTATTAAATAATTGCTATTTTTGAGACCAGTTTTTAACCATTAACAGGTTGCCGTTGCCAATTAGACGTTGGGCGACGGTGATGTATACCTTTAGCTAAACTTCTATTGCTTAAGCACTTCCTTACAATTGCTGTTGTTGTTAGAAACTGCTCTTATTTATTATCCAACAAGACAAGCCTTATTAAAGTATTGTCGTCCCAAACACTAGTCCTTATCAATTATGATTGCGCTAATTATAATGAAATTATTCAAGCGCGCTTAGTCCTTCTTTTCTAAGCTATGCTTCCCAAAACCCCTTGTTTAAGCTTTCTTTTTCTTCCTACAATTCCCAGCAACAACGAGGCGTTTACATCGCTGTTTTATTGTTTTATATCTGTTTATAACAATATTCATCCAACATACCTGTGCTGTATTGGGTGTAGCAACCCTTTGCTATTTAATACATTCTAAAAACAGGAGCGCACCACTACACTGGTAACTTTAATTTAGACATCTATTTATACAGGCGCTTCTTTTGTCCCACCAACTACACTGACCGATACCCTACCGTTGGTTTTTATTGGCAACTACGCTCAAACGTTCGGTATTTGGTGCGTTTATTAGAATTTCTTCTAAATTGTAGGCTAGGCATTGCGGTTCTAGTGTAAAAACCTTATTTTGTCCATTGGCACCATTATCACCCCAGCGTTTTATATTGAGAATAAGAACGCTCTCCTACTACACGAACCAATAAGATGAGTCAAGTTACCGTTACCATACCCGTTTTGGTACAACACACCAAAATCAACGAGCAGCAGCAGTACCACATTTCTCCCGTGTTTTACAACAGTCCCATTGGCGTCAATCGGCGTTATGAACAAGCCGTAGCGCAGTTTCGCAAAGAAGTGCGGGCGCATTTTAAGGGTTATGCCATCGGACGCAAGAATGCCGACCACCTACTTTGGTATTTGTTCAATCCCGATTTAAAACACTATATTTTTGATTTTAATTTTGTAGCGAGCAAGCAACTGTTTCGCGGCAAAATCAGTGTGGTGATTTTTCAAGTGCAAGAGCAGTGGTTCGCCTGTTTGCCGAGTTTTCATTCCTTTACTTTTGCTTTGGAAAGTGGAAAGAAGAAAGCCGTCGTCAAGCAGCAGGTGCAAGAAACCATTGAAAAACTGTTGCGCGTCAACCGAAAGCGCCTGCAGACCAATACCTTAGATTTGGAATCGTATTGGGCAGAAAAAGGCGAATTTGTTACGGTTTTAAATTTTAAGCTCAACGTAACGTATCAACAATTTAAATTCAGCAACAGCCCCGATAATTGGTTTTTTAGCTTTTTAAGTGGACAAGAGGATTTTGATGGCGCAGACGAGGTGGGCAAAGTAGGCCACAACCTCAACGAGTTGTTTCCCGCCAATTTACAACGCGCTTTTGAGCGCGAAACACAGATCGAGCAGTTGCAAACCATTCTTTACGCTAAAGAAAACACCCCCTTAGTTATTTTGGGGGCCGATGGCGTAGGCAAACACAGCTTGATCCAAGAAGTCGTGTACCGCTATTGCCGCAACTGGACGGGCAGCGACTCGGCCAAAATGCAGCGCCTTTGGCACATTGACCCTACGCGTATTATTGCAGGCATGAGCATTGTGGGTATGTGGCAAAAACGTTTCGAATCTATTCTACACCACCTCAAAAACCGCCAAAAAACAACGAGTGATCAACTGCTGATCGACAACGTGGTAGCGATGTTGCGCATAGGCAAATCTGCCCAAAACAGCATGACGCTCAGCGATGTACTCAAACCGTATCTGGAAAAACGGCAACTGCAAGTAGTGCTTATTGCTACGCCCGAAGAATGGAAAATTGTACAAGAAAAAGACCGCCGCTTTACCGATTTGTTTCAGGTATTGCGCTTACAGGAACCCGACATGCCTACTGCGGTGCGCATGGTTCTGGAATACCGCAAACAGCTGGAGCTCAAACATGCCTGTACCATCAGCATTCCTGCCGTGCGGCAGTTGTTTGCCATTCAGCGCAACTATTTTAAGCGCAAAGCCTTGCCAGGCTCGGTTTGCAAATTGCTGACGCAACTGGCCGTAAAGCACAGCTACGGAACCGTTGATGTGGAAGAAGTGCAGGCCGCCTTTGAAATTTACAGCGGTTTGAGCAGCCAGATTTTTGACGACAGCTATGTATTTGAAGATCAAGAAATAGAGCGCTATATTCGCTCGGTACTCATCGGGCAAGATGCGGCGGTGCAGTGCATGAGCGATGCCATACACACCATCAAAGCCAAGCTCAACAATCCGAACAAGCCCCTGGGTTCTTTTTTCTTCATTGGCCCAACGGGCGTAGGAAAAACCGAAGCGGCAAAAATTGTCTGTGAGTATTTACTGGGCGATGCCAATAAGTTGATGCGGTTTGACATGAACGAATACATCGACGCGGGGGCGCTTTCGCGGTTGATTGGGGATTATTACAATCCTGAAGGGCAATTGACTGGTAAAGTGCGTTACAACCCCTTTGGGGTTTTGCTGTTTGATGAAATCGAAAAGGCGCACCCCAAGATCCACGATTTGTTGTTGCAAGTTCTGGACGATGGGCGTCTGACCGATGCGTTAGGGCGAACCGTTGATTTTGCCAATACTATTATTATAATGACCTCTAATATTGGCGCTGCCGAAGTGAGCCAGCAATTGGGCTTTCAAACCCAAAACAGCAGCCTAACGGCTATTTATCAAAAAGCGGTAGAAAACTTTTTCCGCCCCGAGTTTATCAACCGCATCGACCAAACGGTTATTTTTAATCCTTTGGAACTGGAGCATATTTTAAAGATTGCCAAACTGCAAATTCAAAGTTTGCTCAGTCGCGATGGTTTCGTTCGCCGCACTACGATTCTAAACATCTCTGACGAGGCGTTGGAATGGGTGGCACGTCGCGGTTTTAATGCCAAAATGGGTGGCCGCGCCCTCAAACGCCAAATAGAAAAAGACCTTACGGCATTTTCTGCCGAACAATTGACCCAAACCACTGCCGAGCAGCCAATTATTCTAAGCATAGAATTAGAGAAGGGCGTTTTCAAACCCAAAATCGAGGTCTTGCAATTTGCGCAACCCATGCAGGAACAACTGCTGCCCCACCTACCCAATGAGCGGCAAATCAAACGTTTTTATAAAGAAATTATTAAACAACTGGAACAGGTAGAGCAACGTTTACTCGATTTGGATCAACCTACGGATTACTACAGCGATGAAGATGGCGGTTCGGATAGTTCCTGGCCTTATTACGACCTGAAAGAACAGTTGTTGGATCTAAAAGAACACGCCAACCGCATGTTATTGGGCTTTAGAAGTCCTTATTTTGACCGCATCGTCTCCATTGCTTTGCGCCTCAAAAGTTCAGGAACGGGCAGCATTATTTACAAAAATGACGCTTCTAACATTGATAAAACGTTGATTAAAGAACGGCTGTTTAGCAAAAGTGCCCTCGAAGAATTGCGCTATGTCTATCAGAATGCCCCCGATCAATTTGACCGTTACGATTCCATTTGCTTGACGGATTTTCTCAATGTGGCTTTTTTGGATTTAAAAGTGCAACAATTGGAGGAAGATCGTTGGGACGTGGTGGAGTTGTACATCCAATCGCCCATTAGTGGCCAAGGCAAAAAAGAAATCAAACACCTTAAAACGATTTATGAAAAAGTGCTGGAAGAAATGGGTTGGGTGTATCAGTTGGAGGGCGATTGTTTTACCGTAGAGGGTTATGGTGTGGAGGCGCTGCTTCAAGGAGAATCGGGCTACCACTTGTTCTACCGCTCTCACCAAAACCCCTTGCCCATTCGGGTAAGCCTGCAAAAAATGCTCTTTTCAGAGGGCCAAGAAGCTGGTGTAGAAGAAAAAGTACCCCTTTCGGGAACTAATCTAGTTGTACGCTTGTATGACTTATCACTGGGCGAAACGCACAAGGCGGCAACGGTAACGGACTTGCGTACGGGCTATACCAACCAGGCGCGCATGACGGCAGAAGAATACAAATTATTGCTTTACGCGAGTTTGTATTGGTATAGACAAAAAGAAGCCTCAACGTTAAGTTCTTGATTTGCTAGCCAATAGCTTTTTGTAGCAAAAAAAACTAAAAATAGTTTTGAAAATAACCGTTCAAAGCTTGCGGATTGTCATAATTCGTTCTATATTTGCCTCGCACTAAACGCAACGCGTACTTTGCTTATTTAGCTTTTGCGCTGTATGTGGCCTAAAGTGCAAACAAACGATAAAGATTGTTTGTCGCTTACTTTGAAAGAAAAAACTAAAATAGTCTTCGGCTATTGGTCTGGTAGTTCAGTTGGTTAGAATACCTGCC
>CAYUZF010000029.1:30741-32661 GCA_964449615.1 uncultured Aureispira sp. | reverse complement strand
TGAAGGCAGCGAAGGTTTGTTAAATTGCCATTATACTGGTAACTTTAGCCAGTTGGAGCTAGAAGAGGTGCTAAATGCCATCGCTTTTGCGTTTCCTACCGAAGTGAACATTGAGAAAACCGATGACAAGTACATGCTAACAGGGCAAGGATGTAACTAGTCGTCGACTAGAACAATCCTTGCGAACATGGCTTTATGGAAATCATTATTGTTGGGAATGTATTGTCTGGTGGGTGTCGTAGCAGCAACTGCCCAACCCATTTCCAGTAAGCAGGAGGTACAACTGCATTTCCACAACACTCCACTTGAACAAGTACTACAACAGTTGCGACAAACCTACGCGGTACAATTTTCTTACAGCAACGACCACCTGCCTTTACAACAAAAAATAACCTACCACACGGACAACCAACCGCTCAACAAGGCGCTGCGCCAGTTATTCAAAGAAAACGATATTATTTGTGCCTACATTGGCAAGCAGTATGTTTTAAAACCCAACAGCACCCGCCAACGCAAACGCCAAGAGCGCCGCGCCCGCAAAAAAAAGCGCACGGTACGAAATCAGGAAACCCTAGAACGGGAACGGCTCTTTGAAAAAGATGTACAAACCCATATACTAGGATCCAAAAACGAGGTGCCGCTTCCAATAAAAAAACAACTGGCCACAACCGAAATTGAACCCCTCGTGGCGACCCGTATAGGCAGCACCCAATTGAGTTTTGACTCCACCAATCTACTCCCAAGTGCGCGGTTTAAAGCCGAAATTCGTCCACGTGTTGTACAAGTATCGCTGTTTCCAGAATTGGGTACCAATGGGCGACACCAAACCAAAGCAACCAACGTTACTTCTCTGAATATTTTATTGGGAAATAATGGCGGCTTACAAGGGGCAGAAGTAGGGGGGGTGGGAAATATTTTGCAACACAGCATGCAGGGCTTTCAATTGGCAGGCGTTTTTAATCGCGTGCAACGCCAAGTGAAAGGGGTGCAACTATCGGGCGTACTCAATATGACAATGAGCGAGGTAATGGGCTTGCAAGGTGCTGGTTTCATCAACTGGTCAGGTAATATGTACGGCATGCAGAGTTCCCTGTTGAGTAATTTGTCCAGTGACCTGTACGGCTTACAACTGAGCGGTGTGAGCAATATTGCGAGCGATGTATACGGCTGTCAAATTGGAGGGTTGTTTAATTTTGCCAATGGAAAGTTATTCGGGTCGCAATTTGCGGGCTTGGGCAATATGGCTTGGGGGGGCAAAAGTGCCGTACAATTGTCGAGCTTGTTCAATTACAGCGCCAAAGCACAAGTGCAGATTTCAGGTTTTCTCAATATGGCACAATACGTCGATGGCGCTCAAATCAGCCTATTCAACGCCGCCAACCACCAACTCAACGGCTGCCAAATCGGAGTGCTCAACCAAACCCGCGAGCTAAACGGCGCACAAATTGGCTTAATCAACAGCGCCGAAAACGCCAAGGGGTTTATGTTGGGCCTGGTCAACGTCGTAGACAGCATTCAGGGCATTCCTCTGGGGCTGATTAACATCGTGAAACGAAACGGCTACAACCGCATAGAAATTTCTTCTGGCGACATTCTGTATTTTCAGCTGGGAGCTAAGTTTGGCGTTTCTCGCTTGTACCAAATTGCCCAAGTAGGCTGGCAAGTTAATGCTAAGAGCGAATACGTTTGGTCGATCGGCGGCGGCATAGGAACAGCATTGCCCTTAACTAAAATCCTACAAACCAATATCGAACTGCTCTTGTCTAAAGTCAACGAGGGCATACTGTGGGAAAACCAACTCAATCTATTGCAGCAACTCAAAATTAATTTAGATGTGCGCGTTCAAGATCGCATCAATTTATTTGTAGGCCCTGTGCTGAATGTCCACCTCTCCCGCGTATTCAACACAGATACCCAACG
>CAYUZF010000029.1:16265-30731 GCA_964449615.1 uncultured Aureispira sp. | reverse complement strand
CTATGGCTCCAATTTGGCGCCCTACACCCTCCTAGATGCGACCAATGGCAAAGGAACCAACCTCAAGTTGTGGATTGGAATCAGCGGTGGTCTGCGGTTTTGATGTTGCAGTTCTTCAAAATACTGTCCTATTTTCTGCCTCCAACACAACAATTTGCAGGTTCTGCTATTTTATGATAATATTGCATTACTTTTGTGGTTTGTAAGCCGTTTACGCCACATTTTAAGGGCAAATCTCGTTTGTTATGGGTACAATAAACAGGCTACAACCACACCGCATTACTAAGATCATTAGAATAAAGAAAGCAATGGCTATCGTAAGATTTATATTTGAAGATAAAACTATTCCCACCCAAGAAGTCAAAGGGATGGTGGGAGACAACATATTGGACTTGGCCGAGGATAATGGCATGCACATCAACAGCAACTGTGGGATGGTGTGCGCGTGCAGTACTTGCCACGTTTATATTGAAAAAGGCGAAGATTATTTAACCGAAATTTCTGACCAAGAAGAAGATTTTATTGATCGGGCAATCCGTCCGCGCATCGAGTCGCGTCTGTCTTGTCAATGCAAAATAGAAGAAGACGAAGCCGATGCCATCATTGAGGTATTGGTGCCCGACCAGTCAGAAATTATTGGCCACGAACACTAGTTTAGCAGTAGATTTTTATTATAAAAAGCATACTCTTCATTTTTAAGAACATAAGAACATGAGTTTTGAGTTAAATTTGCCCATACATTGGGAAGACCACGAAGATATTGCCATGGGGTTGTACGAAAAATTTGGCGATGAATTTACCGAATCAAAAATATACCGCATTCGCTTCACCGATCTACTCGATTGGATTTTGAGTCTGCCCAATTTTAAAGGCAGCCGCGAACAATGTACCGAAGGCCATTTGGAGCAAATCCAAGCCAAATGGGTTTACGAATGGCGCGACAATCAATAAATCAGTAGGCAGGGGGAGGCATGTGTGCGTAAGGGGAAAATGCACTTGTCCCTTACGCACACACACTACTAGACCTCCTTGCAAAGACCACCAAACCACTATGTCTTTTCTAGAACAACTGCGCACCATAGACACCATCATCCTAGACGTAGACGGTGTACTCACCGATAGTTTACTACACGTCTTAGAGAATGGAAAGCTGCTTCGACGCATGCACACCCGCGACGGCTATGCCCTCAAACGTGCGGTACAGCAGGGCTATCGCATCATCATTATTACAGGAGGGCGTTCAGAAGGCGTAGTCACGCGCCTCAAAAATTTGGGCATAGAAGAAATTTATAGCGGAATCCAAAACAAGTTGAACACCTTGGACGATTTGATCGAGACCTACGGCCTCGATCTATCCACTACAACCTATATGGGCGATGATTTGCCCGATTACGAACCCATGCGTTTGGTGGCCTTGCCCGCTTGCCCCAGCAATGCCGCGCCAGAAATCAAAGCCATTAGCCAATACGTATCTCCTTACAAGGGTGGAGAGGGCTGTGTGCGGGATTTATTAGAAAAAATAATGAAGGTACAAGGGCGTTGGGTAGAAACCGATGTGGTGAATTTGACCAAAGACAAACCTGGCCTATGAGACTTGACTAAGACAGCCAAAACGCAACTTTTATAGACTGTAGTTGTTAGGTAGAGCATTCAGAAATTAAATATTTCCACGGTAGACCATCTAGCACGTATGTTAAAAATATTGGGCATCATTTTATTGATTTTAGTAGCAATTATTGTAGTAATAGTTGCCTCCATCATTATTTATGTCTACACCGCGCCCGTTTTTGGAGCAAAACCCAGCCGTAAAAAACGCAAAACTTACCGAGAGTACGACAATTACAAACGGGGGAAGTTTTCCAACATCATGCCGCAGTTTACGGTTTTTGAATCGGCCGAATTCAAAGACGAATCCTTGCATCCAAAGGAAACGCGCACGCCTGATTTTGAACTGCCCATTGTACGCTTAGACAAAGCTTCGTTCGATACTAAAATTGAAGCGCCGCGCATTACTTGGTTTGGGCATTCGACCTTATTGGTAGAAATGGAAGGTAAGACGCTTTTAATTGATCCCATGTTTGGAGGAGTCGCTTCTCCTTTGCTGACAGTGGGTAACCAGCGTTTTAAGCCAGGCTTGCCTTTGTCCATCGAAGACCTACCTGCCATAGATGCGGTGCTGATGACGCACGACCATTACGACCACTTGGATTACGAATCTATCTTAGCCATCAAAGACCGCGTTCCTCAGTTCTTCATTCCGTTGGGCATGCACGGGCATTTGCGCCGCTGGGGAATTCCCGCTGCCAAGATTCAAGAATTCAATTGGTACGAAGAGACGAAGTTGGGCGATATACGCTTAGTATTTACACCTTCGCACCATTATTCAGGCCGCAGTTGGCGCGACCGCTTTTTATCGCTTTGGGGGGGCTGGATCATGCAAAGCAGCAACCACAACATTTATTTGAGTGGTGACGGTGGTTATGGGCCCCATTTTTCGAGAATAGGCGAAGAGTACGGGCCGTTTGATTTTGCTATGATGGAATGCGGGCAGTACAGTCGCTACTGGCGCCAGAACCATTTGTTTCCCGAAGAGGCGGCCAAAGCAGCGCACGATGTGAAGGCGGAAATTATTATGCCCATACACTGGGGGGGCTTTGCGCTGGCCATGCACAGCTGGGACGATCCTGTCAAACGCTTTTTAGAAGCAGCCGCAACTTATGAAATCCCTGTAACAACGCCCAAGATTGGTGAATTTGTACTATTAGATGAGAAAACGCCGCTGCCCAGCAGCCATTGGTGGGAGCGCAGTGCTACTTCTTAGACGGCTTTTTGCAACGCCAACGAAAGCTAGAGGAAGCAGAGCCTATAAAATACCATTCTCATGCTAACCACAAACCGCCTTCAACACCGCTTGTTTACGCCTCTGGATTTGGATCGACTTACCCAAATTCGAGCCACGCCTAATGTAGCCAAATACATTGGCGGCGCGAAAGCCACTACAGGCATATGGATTAAAAGTAGGTTAGAGCATTACTTGCATTGCTACCAAACGCTTGGATTTGGCGTACAAACCATCCTACTCAAAGAAACAGAGGAGTTGATTGGTTGGAGTGGTTTGCAACCCATAGAAGGGAGTACAGAAATACAACTTACCTACGGCTTGGCAGCGCCCTACTGGCGGCAAGGATTCGGCTACGAAACCGCTGCTGCTTGGCTGCAATTTGGATTTGCAACCTTAGAATTGAATCTAATCGTTGCACTCACCTTGCCAGAAAACAAAGGCTCTTGGAAATTGATGGAAAAATTGGGCATGCGCTCCGACGGTACCCCATACAGCCACGGCACCATTTGCAAGCGCTACGCCATTTCAAGAGCCGCATTTGAAACAGCTTCCAGAGGGCGTTGATCGGGGTGAAAATGGCGATGCGTCCAAACCATAGAGACCACCATAAACAAGCCACCCACCAACAAATAACTCGGCGATGCGTACCAGTCGTTAAACAACAAAACAATCAATGTTATAAACGGCAAACGCATCATTTCTGAGGTGTACAACCACGCCCGCGCTTCCAAAATACCGCTCAAATTGACAATAGTGTGCCACAACACCGCTGCGCCAATCCATTTTTCCAGCGTCGTCCAACCCAAACCAGGACTTATGATAAATGCCATTAAAACAAAACACAAGATCAAATGGGTGAGAATATAGTGTTTGCTTTGCGCAAAAGGCGTGCTTTGGTAGCGCACCTGGTTTTCTATAGTGATTTCTTCATTGGGGACGTATTCGGGCAAGCCGCGTGGGCGCCAAGTCAACGGCATAAACCAAATTTTGATTTTATCTGTCCAGTAAGGCGCTGCAACCGCCAAATGCCACAATTGTATGTAGTAATGAAAATTAATTTTAATAGGATTCCACGATTGAGGGCCGTTGTACATACCATACACTACTTTTTCCTCTTCCTCTTCAAAGGTTCCAAATAAGCGATCCCAAATAATCAACATTTCTGAGTAATTCTTATCCAAATACTGAAAATTTACCCCGTGGTGTACGCGGTGGTGGGAAGGCGTATTAAAAATAAATTCAATCCCACGCCAAAACTTGGGAATTACTTCTGTGTGGTGCCACAAACTCATAAACAAATGCAACCCCGTCATCATATAGATATCAAAGGGCGTAAAACCAATGATTGCCAACGGCCACAGAAAGAAAAAAGACATCAGACGTTGGGTAACACTCGCCCGCAAACCCACCAAAATATTCATTTCCTCGGCAGAATGGTGCGGCGAATGTGCCGCCCACAAAATATTCACTTCGTGTCCAAAACGGTGGAACCAATAAAATAAAAAGTCGATGCCCACCAGTAGCAAAATAGCGTTGTACCAATGCGCCCAATCCAGCGGCAAATGAAAAATCTGGAATGTACCCCAAAGCCAGCCATAGGTAAAATAAACAGCCACCGCCACCAAGAGATTCGTCGTCTGGTTGCCCAGCGCTGTGCCAAAATTCACGACCGACTCTTGATAAGAAATATAATTTTTTCGCGTCAGCGCGCAGTAAATCATTTCTACCAAAACCAAACCTACCGCAATGGGAGCGATTAGGCTATAAATGTTTTTTTGGGCTTGCGACAACTCGGCAGCATTGCCAAAATCTGTTAATAAATAAAAACAAAGGGCGGCAGAGAGAACCAAGAACCAAACGATGTGCGCTGCTTTAATCATGTTTCAAATTGTATTATCCTAAGAATCAAAAGAATTGGCTAATCAAGATACAATATTTGGAAAAGAAAATAAAGGACAGCCAGAAAATAAAGGACAGATGTTTCTAAAAAAGACTACTTTGTGAAAAAAGTAGGCTGTATTTTTGTGGGCTTTGCCAGCTAATGGGGTAATATAGTGTGGTAGAATAACTAGGTAGTTGGAACAACTTCTTCAAAAGACTACTTAGAAACTATTTTTTTTCTATCTTTATTCTAACCAGAGCAGCCCCTAAAAACATCCCTACCATAACCAAATCTATAAGCGGTGGATACCTCTCAGAATATAAAAATGAACTCTAGGGAAGAAATACTAGAGCAAAAATTAACCTTGCAGAAGTTGCAGTTTACCCGCGTTTTAGAAATTACGCAGGCCATCAACGACAATATTCCAATCGACGACCTTTTTACGATGTACAAGGGTTTGCTGACTTGGGAAATGGGGGTGCAGAAGTTTGCTTTGTACATCCGCCAAGAAAATTATTGGATTTGTGCAACCTCGGCAGGCGTAGAAGAGGCGTTGCTGGACGATAACATCGCTCCGTATTTGCCAGAAGACAACCGCCGACAAGCCGTAAAATTGCCCAACCATCCTTTGTTGTCTAACTTTTCGCACGTTATTCCCGTCTTTCACAAAGAATACGCCATTGCATATACTTATTTGGATGCCAATAAATTGAACTTAGAAGACATGCATGCCGATGGATTTGAATTGATGAATATTATTTCGGCCATCACTAATATTATGGCGGTGGCCATCGAGAATAAACGCCTTTTTAAGCGACAAATTGACCAAGAACGCCTCAAACGCGAAATGGAATTGGCCGTGCAGGTACAAAATATGCTTATTCCACACGAGTTGCCCAAAAACAAACAATACGAGTTTTCGGGCATCTACCAGCCCCACGAAGGGGTGGGCGGCGATTACTACGATTTTTTTGAAGTAGGTTCTGGAGAAATTGCCTTTTGTATTGCGGATATTTCGGGCAAGGGCATTGCCGCTGCGCTACTGATGTCCAATTTCCAAGCTAATTTGCAGACCTTAGTACACCGCAAATACCTGAGCGTTAAGAAATTTACCAACCGCCTCAACGCTTTGGTCTTGCGCACCACACAAGGCGATAAATTCATTACCTTTTTTATAGCGCGCTACCACGTACGCAAAAAACGCTTGCGCTACCTCTGTGCAGGCCACAACCCGCCCTTTATGTACATGAATGGCAAAATTCAACGCTTAGACAAAGGCTGTACGATTTTGGGCGCTTTTCCCAAGATTCCAGAAATTGAATTCGGGGAAATTTTCTTAGACGATGATGCGCTCTTCTTGTTGTATACCGATGGGTTAACGGATTTACAAAACGAAGACGAAGCCTATTTTTCAGACGAAAAAGTCGAAGAATTTATAACCGCCAACAAAGATTTGCCCGTAGAGGCGTTTAATGCTGAGTTGATGAAAACAGTGAAAGCCTTCAAAGGCGACAAGCCCTTTCCCGATGATATTTCGGTGTTGAGTGCCCGTTTGTTTGTCAAAAAAGACTCGCCCAGTAAGCGCAACCCCAATCCAGAAGGCGGCTGTTGACTGCCAAAATAACCGATTGTAACGAGTCAAAGCAGCCTTTTTGGCCGAAACAGGCAACTGGCGTTAGCTTTGCAACGCTGTATGTACCTTCTATATTGAGGGAATTTTAATTCGTATAGGTTATGTTATTGCTATCTCTTTTTTTGGTCGCTTTTGTTACCTATTTTATTTGGAAACCGTTGCTCACTCTACAAAGCGCTGCCGTTCAACAGCAGCAATCCTCGCAACAAATTTTTGAGCAATTTCAGCAAACGTTCAAACAACCGCATCGCGCCACACAGCAAGACCAGCGTCCCAAGCAAGGTTTTCAGGGCGGCGAGTACATTGATTTTGAAGAATTATAGATCAGGGTGGTTCTAGGAATAGTCGGTGCAAGGCTGCTTATGGCGCATCAGGGTATTCCAAAAAATCTACCAAATCTATCAAGGAATCGTAAGGAATCTCCTCCATCGGAATGTGGCCCACTCTGGGGTAAATTTTTAGCGTAGCGTTGGGCATGCTATCGCGAAAGCGGTAGGCGTGTTCCACAGGAATCCAAGCATCTTCGGCACCCCAAAGCACTAGCGTAGGGTGCTGGATGTCTTGTAGAAAATTAGTGTTGTCTTGAAAAGGCGAAGTGACAAATTGTACCAACGCATCGCTGTTGCCTTCTCGGGTAAATAGGT
Source organism: uncultured Aureispira sp. (assembly GCA_964449615.1). GTDB lineage: Bacteria > Bacteroidota > Bacteroidia > Chitinophagales > Saprospiraceae > Aureispira. Next base: position 23,730 of record CAYUZF010000029.1, on the reverse strand, counting down.
CGTAATAGCGGGTAATAATGCTTTCCGTTGCTTTATCGGTATCAAAAAAGACTTGCTTAACAAACAATTCTAGCACCGAGCGACGGATAATGTATTTCAGTAAATGCGGCGCTAGGCGCGATTGCGCCAGCTTGAAGGGCAAAGGTATGGCATCTTCTTCTAAGAAACCTGCCGAATCGATCAGTACCAATTTGCGTACCCGATTTGGGTAACGGTAAGCAAACTCCCAGGAAATCCAGCCGCCCAAAGAGCTGCCCACCAAATCACAAGTGTCTATTTCCAACCGATTGAGAAAATCCCGCAAGATCCGCACGTGGTTGCCAATGGTATAATCGCCCGAACTGTTGGCTCCCGTTAGCCCAAAACCCATTAAATCCAACCGAATAACGCGGTAATGTTGCCGCAACTGCTTGGCCCAAGCATCGTAGGTGTGCATAGAAGAAAAAGCACCGTGCAACAGCACAATAGGACGGCCCTCGCCCTCCTCTTTGTAATGCACCAACATATCGTCGAGTACCAGAAAACGGGATTGCTGATCGGTATAAATAGGAAGTAATTCTCTTAAATTAGCCACGCGTATAATGTATTGATAAAACGTCAAAAAAAAGTCCTTAACACGGTCTAATAACCTCAACAAGTCGCAATTGTTGCCCAAATTCCGTATTTTGCGATTTCTTTTCAACCAAAAAGTTAATTATGGCCTCTTTACGATTGGTATCTTACAATGTGAACGGTTTGCGCGCTGCGCTTAAAAAAGATTTTGTAGGGTGGGTAGCCGATAATAAGTTTGATGTAATTGGTTTGCAAGAGACAAAAGCACGCCCAGAGCAAGTAGACGTAAGTGGCTTGACCGATTTGGGTTATACGCATCAATATTGGCACTCGGCGGTAAAAAAAGGCTACAGTGGAGTGGCGCTGTTTTCTAAAGTAAAGCCCGATTTAGTGGTCGAGGGCATGGGCGTAGAGCGTTTTGACAACGAAGGCCGCGTATTGCGCGCTGATTTTGGAGACCTAACTCTGCTCAACTGTTATTTCCCGTCGGGTACCATGGGCGACTTGCGCCAAACGGTTAAGTACGATTTTTTGGAGGCCATCAATACGCACGTACAAGCATTGCGCCAAACGCGTCCCAATATCATCGTACAGGGAGATTACAACATCGCCCACAACGAAATTGACCTGCACAGCCCCAAAACCAATAAGAAAAGCTCTGGCTTTTTGCCCGAAGAACGCGCCTGGATGAGTGAATGGTTTAAGGAAAACAACTTTGTAGACGCTTTTAGAGCGCAATACCCAGAGACGCAGCAATTCAGTTGGTGGAGCTACCGCGCCCAATCCCGCGCCCGCAACAAGGGCTGGCGTCTGGATTACCACGCCGTCAGCGCACCCCTAAAAGACCGTATTTTAGATGCCCAATTGCTCAACGACGCCGTACATTCTGACCACTGTCCTTGTTTGTTGGAAATAGAGTGGTAATGTTTCAGAAAAAGAAGCTATAGTTTTAGGTAAAAGGATAGAAGTTTTTTGAAAAATCACAAACTCTAGTTGCCCACACGAAGGCGAAGCCTACTAAATAGAAGAAAAATAGCGCCTTTTTATTGACAAGATGTAATTTTTCGTATAATAGAGGATTGTTTGCCAACCAACAACACCCCCTATGAAATACACGCTACTCCTAATTGGCTTTTTACTAAGCCTAAGCGCCTGCAAAACCACCGACCGCCTTTCGCAGACGCCCCCCACCGACCAAGCCCTCTACCAGCGCGCCATTGAAACCGCCATGTACGCCACCGACGCCAAAGTCTACGACCAGTTGGTCGCCATTAACGAAAACAACGACGAATTGGAATGGAAAACCATCAACGGAGAAAAATATTTGCTGGTGGTAACGTGGAAACAAGACGCGTCGTACTACAAAAACGATGCAACGGGCTTCTACGATACCGAGGAGTACAATATATGGGTAACGGCTGCCCCAGAGTTGTTGCAACGCATAAAAAAAGAAAACCCGAAAGACGTCGATCTACGCTTAAAGCAGTTGTTGGGCTTGCCCCCCAACCCCGAATCCAACTACACCAAATTTGTAGAATTTTGGGTCAAACCCAGCGACCTGTTTCGACCATGTCCCGACGCAGAAATTAACGACGCTACTTGTGAAATCTGTTTTCCCTCCACCGTTGATACCACCCACCGCATTTGGATCAACGACAACCGCATCAGTCGTTTTTACGGTTGTGGCTTGTTCAGTCAATATCCTTGGACACAATTGGGCTACACCTACGATTGGAACGCCAACAACTCCACACATATAGGATTGAGTGAATTTGTCATTAGAACAAATAGTAAAGTAGTAGTAAAGGATATTTACGATACAAAGGTATATTTAGATAAACAATAGCAACTCTTTAAGCGGTTTTTAGATGGGCAGCACCAGTCACCCAATCCATATTGCTTGTCGAGCGAAGCCGAGACAGGCACCCCTACTCCTTCACAAACGTTTCCACGACCTGCGTGGGCTTGCGCTGCTTATCAATCGCTACGAACGTAAACATGCCCGTAATGGCTCTTTTGCGGCTGTCCTCGTACATTTCTTCTAGGTAAATTTCTACCTGTACCTTTACGCTAGTATTGCCCACATACACCACTTTGGCGATCAATTCAATCAACGTACCTGCTGGAATCGCTTGCTTGAAGTGAATTTGGTCAGACGTTACGGTCACCATACGTTTGCGCGCAAAGCGGGTGGCACAAATGAAAGCCACTTCGTCCATCATTTGCAGCGCCGTACCTCCGAACAACGTATTGTAATGGTTGGTTGTATTGGGCAGCACGGCTTTAAAAATACGAGTTTCGGAACGGGCAATTTTTTCTTGAACAGTCATGTTGGCAATGGCTTATGTAGAATCCCGCTTAGGCGGCTGTTGAATGGGGGCAAAGCTAGTGTTTTTTGCGACAGCACCCAATTCCTGCAAGCAAGAAGGGCAGAGGCAATCCTGATAATTTTTGGCCAGTTGCGTTCGCAGTGCAGGAGAAAGCCGCCATTGGCTACAAAAACAATGTTCAACAGCAGTAGGACGGCATTCTAGTTCTCCTCGGCAACGTTCGCAGATACGGCGCATAAGTAGTTATTCTCTAATTTCAGAAACAATAGTTGTATACAGTAGACTTTCTTCCAACTGCTCTATAATGGCTTGCTCCAAACTAGAATCGGTCAGAATAATGCGGTTGGTCGCCACCATAGGCCACTCTTCTGGATAATCCTCCAGCGTACTGCCCGACAAATCCAACTCAATCAAAGGCAAGGTTTTCAAATGCTCCAGCAGTAATTTAGTTTGAATGGTTTTACAATTGGCTAAACGCAAGGTACGCAAAGCGGGATAACTAGCCGTATTGCTGGGAATAGCACTCACTTCCGTGCCCGACAAATCCAACTGCTGCAAATAGGGGAATTTAACCCAACTATCGGGAATGCGCTCAATGGGATTGTCCGACAAATTGAGGGCGCGCAACGCTTGGCAATCGGTTAAATTATCAGGCAACGCTTTGATGTCGGCCCCTTTGAAAGTAAGCGAAGCAAGGGTAGGAATTTTGGTAATCAACGCCCAATTTTCAGGACTGTTTAAGGCCTTGTTGTTGGACAAATCCAATTCTACCAACGCTTTGTTGGTCAAAATACTTTCGGGCAGGCGCTCTAGCTCATTTTTTGCAACAATTAATACCGACAGCTCGGACAACTGCGCAATAGCGGGCCAGAGCTGTTCCCAGTCCAATTCGGCATTGTTGGACAAATCCAAATAAGTAAGCTGTGGCCAACTTTGTATCCATTCGGCAGTCATAGAAGGCAAGTTGAGTCCTTCTACATTAAGGTGGGTCAACTGCTGCATCTTGGTCAAGTCCAGTCCCAGTTTTTCGAATGGGTTGTTGCCAATGTCCAGCATTTTAAGGTTGCTGCGCTGTTGCAAACTCTTGGGCAACTGCGTTAATTGATTGCCATTTACAAAAATAGCGTTCAGCTCCAGCATATTGCCCAAACCCGTTGGCAACGCAGCAATTTGATTGTTGCTCAAATCCCAGTGTTCCAGGTTTTCTAACAGCGAAAAAGCTTCGGACAGCGTCGTAATTTTATTGTTAGCGGTGAGCAACGTTCTCAAACGGATAAGTTGCGTCATGCGCTCAGGCAGTTCCTGTATGGCATTGTAAGACAAATCCAAAAACCGCAAGTAGCGGCAATCCATCAGCGCTTTAGGGACGGCGGTCAATTGGTTGTTGCGGGCGTGTACCGCTTGCAAAGTTTTGAGGGCAGCTAATGTTTCGAAAGCATCGTCAAAATCCAAGTTGGGGTTATTTTCTAAGATCAACGTCCGCAACTTGGGCATTTTACTGCTGTTATTGGGCAGCTGTTGCAAATCGTTGTTGCTGACGTCCAGCGTGTGCAGTGCCTTCCAGTTTTTAAGATTGTTGGGGAGGGTTGTGAGTTCATTGTCGCGTAAATACAAGGCTTGTAAATTGGTGTTTTTTACCAAATCGCCTACTACACCGTTGGGATTGTTGGTCCACAACGCATTGTTCATCATCAGTGTTTTTAGTCGCTTCAAATCCTTGAAACTCTTAGGCAAGCCCTCTAAATGGTTATCGTCCAAAATCAGCGATTCCAAAGCCGTCAATTTTCCGAGGTCGTCGGGCAGCAAACTGAGTTCGTTGTTGGCCAAATTCAAGTGCTTTATATTGCGGCAGGCCACCAATTGCGGCGGCAACTCCGTTAGGCTTTGGTCGCTTAAATCTACTTGATAAACCAAACTAACATCAGTACTGTCGTTAATATCCGTATAAACGGTATCCTGTTGAGCCGATAACAAAATGCTGTTGAAGCAAAATAAAACGAGTAAAAAACGAAACATAATTCGATGGATTATAGTAGTGATAAATAATAGCAGGTGGACTTTTGCAAAAAAAAAGTATATTTTTAGCTTAGAAAAGCTCACAAAAAGTACAACACTTTAAACACAAGAAGGTGCAAAAAACAAACCAACTATAGCACAAGAAAGCAGTACAAAGCGAAGTAGTGACTATAAAATGAATAGACAACGCCCTACGTTCCCATGATTTTGTATATTTGCCCCTGTTTTCTAAAAAATATTCTACCAATTGTCACCCATTTGTACATGTCGCCAACTTATATATTAGCCCTAGAAACGACTACGCATACCTGTTCGGTTGCTTTAGTCAAAGACGGTCAAACTTGGATCGTTCGCCAAGACTTCCAACAGAATGGCCATGCAGCAAAAATTACTTTGTTCATCCAAGAAGTGATGCAGACGGCACAACTGCCCCTGTCGGTATTGACTGCGATTGCCATTAGCAAAGGACCTGGCTCTTACACAGGACTCCGCATAGGGTTGTCGACGGCTAAAGGCTTGTGTTATGCGCTTAATAAACCACTCTTGGCGGTAGATAGTTTACAAGCGCTGGCTTGGGGCGCTCAAGAAAAGTTGGGTCAAGTACCGCGCTGGGGCTACGCCGCCTTGATGGATGCCCGCCGTATGGATGCTTATGTGGGCTTGTATGACGGGCAGTTGCAACCTTTGAAAGATCCCTACTTCGCCACGCTGCAAGCCAATAGTTTGGACAGTTTATTGCTAGAATACAAACTAGACGGGTGGATTATTGCAGGCGATGCTTGTCCGAAGTTTGTAGATTTGTTTGGTAAAGATTTGCCCGATCACCTCCGAGATGCTGCAATAGGGCAACCATCAGCACGCTACTTGGCGCAGTTGGGACAACAAGCATGGCAAGCACAGCGGTTGGAATCGGTTGCTTACTTTGAACCCTTCTACCTTAAGAAACCACACATCACCCGCCCCAAACCAAAGTTGTAATTCCTTCGTCTTATTACAGAAGTCGTAGAAAACTTTGATTCTCCTTATTCGCATACACAACTGTTCTTGACTTGAAAAAAATTGACCGATACATATTAACACGTTACTTGAGCAGCTTCTTTTTTATTGTACTGCTCTCGTCTATGTTGTCTGTGGTAATAGATGCGGCGGAAAAAGTCAATGATTTCTTGGAGGAAGGCGGGCCCAGTTTTGTACAGGTGGTAGGTTATTATATGAACTTTATCCCGTACATAAACGGCTTAATTTTTCCGCTGTATAATTTAATTGCGGTGGTGTTTTTTACGGCGCGTTTAGCGGGCAATTCCGAATTTGTGGCGATGGTGGGCAGCGGGGTTAATTATTACCGCTTGTTGTTGCCCTATTTTATGGGGGCGAGCATCATTGCAGGGATTCATTATTACGGCAATCATTATATAATTCCGCGTTCCAATGCTTCGCGTACGTTGTTTGAGAATACCTATATTTATAAGCACAACTACGTAGGAAGTACGGGCAATTTTCACGCTGCTGCCAGTCCTTACGAGGAATTTTATCTACAAGGATTTAATCGTTACGACAGTTCGGGCAGCCAGTTTGCATGGATCAAGCACGACAGCACGCGTTTTCACCGCATTGCTGTTTTGACGGCAACTACAGTACGTTTGCTAGAACCACCCAACCACTGGCGCCTGTCGGGCATTCGCGAACGCATCCATAAAAAACGGGTGCTGGGTCAGGCCAGCGATTCCAATGGCATTGCCCACCCTATTACCTTCGAATACGAAACCAATACTTATCCGCCACAATTCACCATAGATACTACTATTGGTCTCTACATAGACGATTTGATCAAGCGAGACAACGATAAAGATAACATGACAACAGAAAACCTCATTGCTTACATCGACAAACAAAAAGCGAAGGGGACAGGCGGCATGATGGTTTTTGAGGTGGAACGCTACCGCCGCAGCGCCGATCCCTTTTCTATTTTTGTCTTGACCTTAATCGGTTTTTCGGTGGCTTCGCGCAAACGACGGGGCGGTATGGCTTGGAACTTGGTAATCGGGGTAGGCTTGTCGGCAGTCTATATTTTTATGACCAAGTTTGCGACCACCTTCTCTATCAAGGGTGGCTTGTCGCCAATTTTGGGGGTTTGGGTACCCAATTTGGTGTTCACAGGCATTGCCTTTTGGATGTTGTTCCGAGCGCAAAAGTAAGCTAAAGTCATAACAACTTGTAAATTAGACGTTAAAAAATAGTTAGCAAGGAAAGCCTTTGCCCTGTAAGGCTCAGAATTTGGTTAAAAATTCGCTAGTGATAAATAAAAATCGTACTTTTGCAGCACTTTTAAGCGGTTGCTCTAAACAGCGCTGTATTTTTAATTCAGAAGCGTTTACGAACAAGCTGCGTTTCTAAACAATTTAAACAAAACAATGGCCAATCAACCTTTGCGCAATATTGCTATTATTGCACACGTCGATCATGGTAAAACTACGCTAGTAGATAAAATTTTGCACCAATGCCAACTCTTTAGAGACCACGAAGAAACAGGTGAGCTTATTTTGGACAACAACGACCAAGAGCGCGAA
>CAYUZF010000029.1:12816-16255 GCA_964449615.1 uncultured Aureispira sp. | reverse complement strand
CTATTTTGGCCAAGAACGTTTCTGTTCAGTACAAAGGCACAAAAATTAACATCATTGATACCCCTGGTCACGCCGATTTTGGTGGAGAGGTAGAGCGCGTTTTGAACATGGCAGATGGTGTTTTGTTGTTGGTCGATGCGTTTGAAGGCGCCATGCCACAAACCCGTTATGTTTTGTCTAAAGCGTTGGACTTGGGTAAAACCGTCGTCGTTGTAGTCAACAAAGTAGACAAAGACAACTGCCGTCCAGAAGAGGTTCAAGAAGAAATCTTCGAATTGATGTTCAACTTGGACGCTACAGAAGAGCAATTGGAATTCAAAACGGTTTACGGTTCTGCCAAAATGGGCTGGATGGGTCCCGATTGGAAAACTCCAACCGAAGACGTCACCCACTTATTGGATGTGGTATTAGAAGAAGTGCCTGCCCCTGAAGTAGTGGAAGGAACAGTACAATTGCAGATTACCAACATCGACTATTCTAAATATATTGGTAGAATGGGAATGGGCCGGGTTACACGAGGCAGCTTGCGCGTGAACCAACCCGTTGCTTTGGTGCGCCGCGATGGCAGCATCCAAAGAACCCGCATCAAAACGTTGTATACGTTTGATGGATTGGGTAAAAAAGAAACCGACGAAGTGCGCTGCGGAGATTTGTGTACCGTAGCGGGCATGGAAAGTTTCGATATTGGCGATACCATTGCCGATGCAGAAAATCCAGAAGGCTTGAAGCCGATTAAAATTGACGAACCGACGATGAGCATGTTGTTCACCATCAACGATTCACCGTTTTTTGGCAAAGAAGGGAAATACGTTACTTCGCGCCACATTCGCGAACGCTTATTTAAGGAAACAGAGAAAAACTTGGCCTTAAAAATCGAAGAAACGGCTTCGCCTGATGCTTACATGGTTTTTGGTCGTGGGGTTATGCACTTGTCGGTATTGATCGAAACCATGCGCCGCGAGGGCTATGAGTTGCAAGTGGGTAAACCACGTGTAATTATTAAAGAAATTGACGGTGTCAAAAACGAGCCGATTGAGTTGCTTTCCATTGACGTTCCAGGCGATTATTCTGGAAAAGTTATTGAGTTGGTTTCTCAGCGCAAAGGTGACATGACGATCATGGAGCCAAAAGGTGATTTGATGCACTTGGAATTCAATATTCCTTCTAGAGGTATCATTGGTTTGAGAACGCAGGTGTTGAACGGTACAGCAGGAGAGGCCGTAATGACCCACCGTTTTTTAAAATACGAACCGTGGAAGGGAACAATCGAAGGCCGCAACAAAGGAGCTTTTATCGCTATGGAAAATGGAACCTCTATTCCTTATTCTATGGACAAATTACAAGATCGCGGTAAATTCTTTATTCCAACAGGAGTAGATGTGTACGAAGGACAGGTAGTAGGCGAGCACAGCCGCGAGAATGATTTGGTCATCAACATTACCAAAACGAAAAAACTGACCAATATGCGCTCTTCGGGAGCGGATGATAAAGTGAAATTGCCCCCTCCAATGATTTTTTCTTTGGAGCAGGCTATGGAATACATCGGCGAAGATGAGTACGTAGAGGTAACACCTGAGAACATTAGAATGCGTAAAATTTACCTCAAAGAACACGAGCGTAAAAAAATGACTAAAAAGGACTAGAATATAGCCCAAAATGAACAAAAAAGTTTCATTTTAAATTGAGCATACTTAATTCGATAGTATGAAGAGTGTTCCGAATTATTCGGAACACTCTTTTTTTTGGAGCTGTTGGTCGGTATTCTTGCCACCTTAGTACAAATTATTGCCTTAAATCTACTTGTTAACACAATATTCACACAATTGGCCTACTTTTAGCAAAACAATAAGCAGTTAGATGTTGTTACATTAATACATTCTCCTACGGAGAAGAGTCTAAATAGCAGCGTTTCTAACCAGCATTCGTTTGAAAAATGTCAAGAAATTCCCATTTTGGCTGTTTCACTCCCGAAAAGAGCAGTTTTTTTAAGAAAATTCTAAAAAAAAACACTCGAACGGTAACAAAAACGAAAAAAATACGATTAACTAAGTAAATGCAGCATTTAAGTGCACCTTGTCGTCCCAAACCTAAATTAAAACAAGCACCGCACCTAAAATATATAAATCATTATGAAAGAGATACATTTATTCGTACTAGCCTTTTTAGTACTCTTACTAGCCCCTAACTTTAGCAACGCTCAAAGTGCCGTAGAATGGGAAGGTCGTTGGGAATTAATCAGTACCAAATCTTCTTTTTGCAATATTCATATTGTAACCGACTTACTGCCCAATCAACCTGAACCAACGGCTGTTTTAGAAGGATTGATCAATGGAGAACCTTTCCGAATCAATTGTACGGTGAAAGAAATTCCAGAGCGCAATTCTGTTGTTTTCCACGAAGCACCCGCTGCCGATGGAAGCTATAAGTACAAAAAAGGGGAGCCACTATTTTTGTTGATTGTAACCCGTCCAGAGAATCCGTTGATTGTAACGCCAGTATGGATGCAATTAGACATTACTGAGTTGCGTACCAACAAAGATTGCATTGTTCGCCGCGTACCAACCCCTCGTTACAAAGGTTTGTACAAATTTGATTACAACGGCACCCAAACCTCTCTAGCGATTGGCCGCGTTCAAAAAACAAAATTTACTTCTACTGTGGAGAAAAATGGTGGTAAAGTAGACTGTGATTGTGAATTGCAAGCGCGCCACTTAGCGGTTTGTTATCCAGAAAATGGAAAAGGTGCGTTCTTCTTGGATTTTAACGAAGAAGGCGTAAAAGTAGTAAAAAGCTACGACCAAAATATTTACAAGCCAGGTGCTTCTGCTACAGAAGATAGCGAGTTGGTATGGAATACTACCTTAAAAAAGTAGGGAGCTAATTTAACCCTTGCCTTTATCTTGGCTACACACTACAACACCCGCAAGAAACGCGGCCATTCTGAACATGCGATTCAGAATGGCCGTTTTTTGTTGCTGCCTTTTATTAGGCAAGTTTGTAGCGCAAACAACCAAAGTTGTATTTTGCTGTTTTATTGTAAGAAACTGATCGCCAAACAACAGCTTCTAGCACTAACACAAACAAGCATAAATGACCAAAGACGATTACAAAAAAATATCGCCAACTGTTCCTACAGAACCAGGAGTGTATCGCTTCATCGGTAAGAACGATGAAATCCTGTATATAGGTAAAGCCAAACACCTCAAACGGCGGGTATCGTCTTATTTTGGCAACCGCAAAGACATGCGCAACAAGACGCGCATTATGGTGCGCAAAGCAGAACGCATCGAATTTACCATCGTAGACACCGAACAAGATGCGTTGTTGCTAGAAGCAACCTTGATTCAAAAGCACCAGCCGCGTTACAACGTCATGCTCAAATCGGGCAAGCCCTATCCCTATATTTGTATTAAAAAAGAGCGTTTCCCAAGAGTGTTTA
>CAYUZF010000029.1:8082-12806 GCA_964449615.1 uncultured Aureispira sp. | reverse complement strand
GGTCCTTATGTTTCGCGTCGGCGTATGAATACGATTATAGAAATGATCAAAAATTTGTTCCAACTGCGCACTTGCCAACTCAACTTGTCCGAAGAAAACATCCTTGCCCAAAAATTTAAGCCCTGTTTAGAATTTCACATAAAAAACTGTCTAGCGCCCTGTATTGGTCTGGAAGAAGAAGAAGCATACAACGAAAAAATAGATCAAGTAGCCAATATTTTGAAAGGCCATTTTACTTCTGTAAAGCGCTATTTAAAGGAAGAAATGCACAAAAAGGCAGAAGCATTACAGTTTGAGCGGGCACAGGAAATCAAGGTGCAATACGATGCGCTTTCCAACTACCAAGGGCGTTCTACGGTGGTCAATCCAAAAATTCGCGATGTCGATGTCTTTAGCTTGGCGCAGCACAACGAAACGGCTTACATCAACTACCTCAAAGTGGTAGATGGGGCGATCATTAATACCTTTACGATGGAGCTGGATACCAATTTGGATGATGGGGAAGAGGATCTACTGGTTTTTGCCATACAAACCTTGCGGGAGAAATACCAGAGCATTGCCCCCGAAGTAATTGTACCTATTGAACTGCCCGATGTTTGGGAGGGTACCGTTGTGACATTGCCCAAGATAGGCGACAAAAAGAAACTGTTGGACCTCTCTGAAAAGAATTTGAAGTACTACGTTTTACAAAAAAAGAAACAAGCTGCCGCCCGTGCCGAAAAACAAACTACTTCGGACAAGGTCATGGAAATTATGAAAAAAGACTTGCAAATGGACGTGCTTCCCCTGCATATTGAGTGTTTTGACAACTCGAACTTACAAGGAACCAACCCCGTTGCGGCAATGGTCTGCTTTCGACACGGCAAACCCTCTAAAAAAGACTACCGGCATTACCACGTCAAAACGGTAGAAGGCCCCGATGATTTTGCTTCTATGACAGAAATCGTTTTTCGGCGCTACAGCCGCTTGATTCGCGAAAAAAAGACCTTGCCTCAATTGATTATCATTGATGGGGGAAAAGGGCAGTTGAGTGCTGCGGTCAAGAGTTTGAAGGAATTAGACATTTATGGGCGGGTGACAATTATCGGGATCGCTAAACGCTTGGAGGAAATTTATTTTCCCGAAGACAGCGTTCCTTTGTTGCTTAGTAAAAAATCACCCACGCTCAAAGTCATCCAACAGGCACGAAACGAGGCTCACCGTTTTGCCATTGAATTTCACCGTTTGTTGCGTTCCAAAAAATACGTTGCCAGTCAACTCACGAACATCAAAGGCATCGGAAAAACGACCGCCGAGCGTTTGCTAAAAACTTTCGGTTCTGTGGAAAAAATTAAACTAACGCCCCAAGCAGATTTGGAAAACCACATTGGAAAAGCAGCCACCCGCAAGATATTTGACCATTTTGAACTGGAATACAAAGAGCCAGAAAAAAAGCCCCAAAAAAAGAAAAAAGCAGTAAAAAAGGAGGCCGAAGCAGATGCTTCTGAAGCAGGGGGAAACAAAAAAGATACCTAGCATCTAGCATAATGCATCATCGGTATCTTTATATTTTTGTACTGGTTGTAAGCCTGTTGCAACAGGCTCTTAAGCTTATGTACTCGTTAATGGTATGCTCAAAAAAAAGTAACCCCTTTTTCAAAAAAAAATTTTCAAAAAAAAATAAAAAATCAACGACTAGCCTTATAATCCAAGTAAGCTTGGTGTAGGGTAGGATGAAAATGCACCGCTTCCAAATGTTCCAATTGGCTGAGCGCCTCGAAGAACGCAGGGGCGTGCTCTAGCGTAGAATGGCTGATGTACAGCTTTTTTAGATTGGGCAATTTGTGAATGGCAATATCTAGCGTTAGGTGTTTTCCACTGATGTGCAATTCTTGTACCGTTACAAAAGTAAAAAAGTAATAGCCCGAGCGCTCTTGCTGTTGATCGCAAAGCGTTACCACTATTTTTTTGAGTTGAGGAAGCCGTTTGACAATGCCCCAAGCTTTTTTACTGACGCTGGTAATATTGAGCAATTCCAACGTGCGCAAGTTTTTTAGTTGTTCAAAACCGTTGGGCAGCAGAATATCGGCATTGCGTTGGTATTCTTGTACTCCTCTTAACGTAACGGTGTGGACGCGGTGCAGGTGTTTGAAAATTAAATTAAAAATGCCCCAATGTGGATCGGCTACCACTTGCTCAATCGGTTTCCAAGCGACTAAATCCGCCAACAGTAAACCGTCCGAGGGCTTGACGTACACCGTAGAGCCGTTTAGGCGAGGAGCCCAGTAAGCTCTAGCTTTTTCTTGACGCTCTAAGGCGGGCAATTTGGCAACGGTAGCCGTATAGAGTTTGAGGTACTTCGGATCATCGGGGCGCAGGGCGTACCAAAGCGCCACCAGCGGCAGTGCAGGCAAGTGGGTTTGTGCGGCCAACTCGTGGGTGTATTCTTCCCATTGGTAAACCGTCCACTCTTCGAACCCCTTTTTAGGCGTATTCCGCAGAAACTTAACTACCGCTTTTTTTCCTTTTTTATTAAGAATTTTCTTGGCGAGTTTATGCAGCTCTTTGTTTTTATTATAATACGTATACACACCTAACACAGTAGACAACAAGCCAGGCGACACATTGGACTGCTGTTCCAATAGGTGTAGGGCAAGCAGGCAATTGGAAGCCTCATGGCTTTTTAATAGGTCTTGTAAGTTTTCAGTTTGTGTTGCTGTTAAAGCAGATTCTTCCATGAAGTGTAGTAAGGTGAGCAAGTAACTATTGACTAATAATTAAACCGTCTTTGAGGCGAATGGTTCGTTTGGTCTTGGCAGCGATGTCCTCCTCGTGGGTTACCAATAAGAGCGTTTTGCCTTCGTTGTTGAAGGTCTTAAACAAATCCATCACATCATAAGATGTTTGCGTATCCAGCGCGCCCGTTGGCTCATCGGCCAAAATAATTTTGGGTTCTGAAATCAAAGCCCGCGCAATGGCGACCCGTTGTTGCTGCCCGCCCGACAATTCATTGGGGTGGTGGTTGGCCCAATCTTTTAGGCCGACCCTATCCAAAAATTCTACGGCCTTGATGTGCCGTTCTTTACGGGGTACTTTTTGATAATACAGGGGCAGCGCAACATTTTCAGCGGCTGTTTTGAAAGGGAGGAGGTTGAAAGATTGGAAAATAAAACCGATAAGCTGGTTGCGGTAATGGGCGGCTTGTGTTTGAGAAAGGTTTTTAATCAAAATGCCATCCAAATGATATTCGCCAATAGTATAGCTGTCTAAAATGCCCATGATATTGAGCAAGGTAGACTTACCCGACCCCGAAGAACCCATGATAGAAACAAATTCACCCTGCTCTATCAGCAGATCAATCCCTTTGAGGACTTCGATGGAGTTTTGACCAATTTTGTACGATTTACGAATATTTTTGAGCGAGAGCATAAGCCGTTTTGAGGTGCGTAATAAGGGCGAATATACTGCGCTTATTGCAAATTCTAAACCAGTTTTTAAAAATAAAAAACCCGCAAGCCCTCGAAGGACTTACGGACTGTTTTATAGAACCAATGCTACCGCTACTGCGCAGCGGCAATAATTTTTTCTTCTAACTCTTCTTCATCACCAGGCGTGTAACTAGAGTGGGAATAAATGATGTTGCCTTCTTCATCCAATAAAATCGTGTAAGGGCAAGCGTTGAAACCAAGTGCTTGGTAAGCGCTGTTGTCGGGATTGCAGAAAATAGTGTATTCCCAGCCTTTAGAATCGACAATACCCTTTACACGCGCTTTGGTACGGGTGTCGTCCATGCTTACAGCAATAAATTCGATGTCGTACTCGTCTTTCCAATCGTCCAAATAATCCGAATTGATTAAGTCCAATTCCTCTTTGCAGGGCTTGCACCAAGTTGCCCAAAAATTGATAACAGTGATCTTACCTTGTTTGGCTACGTAGTCTTTTAAGTTAATTTTCTGTCCCGCCATTGTCTCCATCGTCAAAGAGGCAGGAAGGGTTTTTTGTGCCATCGACGTAGCACTCCAGAAGAGGATCAAAAAGGCAGCACATAAGATGTTCAATGATTTCATAACGGTTGGTTGTATTGTTGTCCTTAGCAAAAGGAGCAGTCTAAAATTATAAAGAGAGCAGATAAAGGCAAGCATTAAAAAAGAAATCCTTAACACTTATCTACTCGTCCTACTTTCAATAGCTATGCCAAGTTAAGAAATTAAAATCAAATTTTGTGGTTTAACCTATGGATAAATTAAACTATCTTCATACTTTTGTACAACGGACAAATGTTGGGGAAGAATTGCTTACGACAATGAACAAAGACCAGCACTTTTTTCGACGACTCTATAGGTTTTGTTACTTTTGAGCTTGTCCACACTCCCGATATCCCCTAACAAAAGAATAAAACGGTGTTGCGCGTTCCTTTCCAGTGCCATTCTATTTTTGCGCCAGCTTACTTTTATTCCCTCTAATAATCGGAAAAAATACTGCCTTATGCAATTGAAATTAGTACTGTTGAGCGGCTTGTTGCTACTAACTATTGGGCTGCAAGCTCAAGATCCTACCGCCAATAAATTTGGTACGCTTACAGGAGATTTTGAGACGCTGACCAACTTTTTTGTACGCGATTCTATTATCGGTGCGGCCAACACGCCTCAATACGACCGCCAAAAGTTTGGTACCAGCAATTGGTTGACTTTGAATTACAGCGTCATGGGATTGATTCAATTTCAACGCTTCTGAATTGACATTAA
>CAYUZF010000029.1:3854-8072 GCA_964449615.1 uncultured Aureispira sp. | reverse complement strand
TCATGGGATTTGATATTGGGGTGCGGTTTGATGCTTACTACAATTCCAACCTCATTGACCCTTTAGATTCTTATTCGGCGCTGGGGTTGGGGCGCTGGCACATTCGCAAACGCATCCACAACTTAGACATAACAGGGGGATATTTTTACGACCAGATTGGCAATGGAACCATTTTTAGAGCGTACAATGCACGTTATTTGCCTATTGACAATGCTTTGGTTGGTGCGCGTTTGATTTACCACCTCAACGACAATTGGCAGGTGAAGGCTTTTGTAGGGCAACAGAAGAAGGTAGAAAAGCAAGTGGATTTATTTGAGAATTACCAGCCGATTATTGCAGGCGCTGCGCTTGACGGCTTTGCTGCAATTGGAGAAGGCGACAAAATGGTTACGCTAAGTCCAGGCGCGGGTGCCGTGCGCCGTACGTTGGACGACGAAAGCATGAACCAAGTAATCAACGACATCAGTTCTTACCAACCAGCAGATGTTTTTATTCCAAAATATACAACTTATGCCTTTTCGGTCTACAATACTTTGACGTGGAATGGGTTTAATTGGTTTGTAGAAGGCGCGTACAAAACCGAAGAGGCAGTGAATGCCCTCAACCCACGTGGCGTACTCGAAAATCGCCCAGGGTACAATGTCTATACTTCGTTGAGCTATTCTAGAAAAGGGTTTTCTATTCTAGGCCAATACAAACGCACCGACCATTTCATCCTACGCACTTCGCCCCTACAAACCCTCACGCAGGGCATGATCGCTTATTTGCCTCCAATGTCGCGCCAAAATACATACCGCTTAACAGCGCGTTACAACGCAGCGACGCAGGAAGTAGGAGAAGAGGCCGTACAGCTCGATGTTACTTGGGTACCCATTCCCAAAAAACTAACGTTTAACATCAATTTCTCTAATATTATGGCTCTAGACACCATTCCCGAAGCGGTGGCTAAAGAAGAAGAAGCCAAATTGCTGTACCGAGAAATCAATGGCAACGGCACTTGGAAAATCAACAAAAAAATGAAGCTGATTGCTGGCTTACAATTTCAGCAGTACAACCAAGACCGTTACGAACAAAAACCTGGTGTGCCCATGCTCACGGCCATTACGCCTTACGCCGAAATGCGTTTTCGCTTCAAAAAACGCCGCTCTTTTCGCTTCGAGTTGTCCTACATGCACACCGAGCAGGATTACGGTTCTTGGGCTTTTGCTTTGGCAGAATTCAGCGCCAAAAAAGTTACTCTTTGGGCATCGACTATGGTGAATACGCTACCTACCCAATACGAAAACATTCAAGTGTTTTACGAATTTGGCGCCAATTACACGTACCACAGCAACCGTTTTGAAATTGCGTACAAGCGCCAAGTAGAGGGAATTGTATGCACGGGGGGCGTTTGCCGCTACCAGCCTGCCTTTAATGGCGTTCAGTTGAACATCACTTCTTCGTTTTAGGGAGGGGAGGATGCTTTTATAAAAAATAAGACAACGGGGAAGCACTTAATAGAACGCTTCTCTGTTGTCTCTAAAAATACCATTAAGATGACCAACCCACCCCAACAACTTCCCACCTACAAAAAAGTCATGGCCATTCTACTTTTTATGGCGGCCATTGTGTTCAACTACATCGCCATCAAACAGCTGCGTACCTTGTCCAGCGAAAGCGGCATCGGGGAGTACGTCCTGCTGCTCTTGTTCCTAGCGGCAGGCTTTGGCAGTTTGCTGCTCTCGCAGCGCTTGCGCGTCGTACGCCCCGACACGACAGAAGTGGAATAACGCATTCTACTCAGGCTGGTACACCAATTTAATCGCGCCACTTCTACCTATATCTGATTTTATATTGACAGTTTTGGGCGGGTGCTGCCCCGTGAGGTCAACGATTTCTACAGTTAGCGTATTGGGGGGAATAGACCCTAGATTCCAAGCTTTGGTAAAAATATAGTTCTCAAAATTAGGAATAAGGCTCAATTGTAATTCTTTGGGGCGTTGGGTACTTTTTCGTTTTAAGTAATAGCGGTGCAAGACCCAAGCGCCGTTGAAATTGATGGACACAATATCTCCGTCTTCCTTCTCAGCATCGTAAAATAAAAGCTTGACATTGGGACTGTTGACGACTACCGTTTGCTGGTACTCAATGGTATCCTTTCCTACAATTAAGGGCGGTTCGCCGCAGGGGTTCGATGTGTTGTTGGAAGAGCTGCTGGTTAGAACAGGAGGCGTAGGGTCATCGGCAGGACTAGGAGAGGGCGTAGGGGTATTCTGTGTTTTTGGTGTGTTCGGGGTATTAGTTGTTGAATTGTTGGTTGTAGATGGCGTGTTGGGCGTAGAGGTTGCAATCTGGTTGTTTGGCGTAGGCGTAGGCGGCACGACGGGTGCGTTGCCGCATGGTTTGGGTGATGTGCGTTCGCTTTGGTCGTTGTAAATGTTGGCGATCTCTCGCGGACTCAGAGCGCGGTCGTAAATATACAACTCATCCATGGCTCCACAAAAATATTCGATGTTGCCTGGTAAATCGCGTCCGATTTCCAGCGCTAGCTGGTTCGGTACAAACGACGTGCTGTAAGGCCAACTTACAATTTCTTTGTTGTCCAAATAGACGCGGCAGTGGTAGCCATCGTACGTCACGGCGTAATGGTACCATTGATTGAATTTGATATTGTGATCAAAATTTTCTGTAAAATCGGTGTTCATGGATACGGTGTAGCGGGTGGACTGCAAGCGGAATTGGGGGCTGCTTTTACTTTCTTCGCGAATATTGGATTTGCAACAAATGGTCATCCATTGCAGGTCAGAATACTCGGAGCCGTTGGAGGCTTTGAACCAGAGCGAAACCGTATAAGCAGAGCGCGGTTGGCTCAGACTTTTGGAGTGGGGCACGTGGATGTACCCATCGCTGCCGTTAAATTGCATGGCACCGCATTCGTTGCCAAAACGGTCTTTGGTGGCGTATACGCCCCCGTTGATGAAACCGTTGTTGTTGTGGCCGCTGGCGTCTTGAGCATCTGCATTGAATAAATAATAGGCCACTAAGCCGCGTCGGCTGCCTTGTGCGTGCAGTTGCTGTAGTATGAAAATGCTGCACAACACTAAAAAATAGCGTTTATTGATTGGGAACATCGGTAGTTGGTTTTGGTCGTGAAGAAAGAGAATCTATAGGCATTACAACAGTGGTATCGGGTATGCTGGCAATGCTGTCGGCTTTAGTACGAAGGCTATCGAGTACAGGAATAAGGGGATTGGGGGCAGGGGCGGCAACGCTCGAAGTGTCTGCCTTAGGGGGCAGGGGCATAGGGCGTCTTAAAACGGCGGAGTTGGTCAGCTCTGTTTCTAAGGTACATAGAAGAAATGGCACCATCCAAATACAAGGCATTGTTGCAACCTTTCTCCAAAAACAAACGCGCAAACGTATGCAAATTGACAGCGCGGTTCGAAAGTACAAAAATAACTTCTTGATCGGCAGTTACGCCCACCCCACTGCGAATATAGCGGTTGAGAGAGTTGGGGTTGAATTTAGGGTGGATTTTGCCGTCGATAACCAGCATGGGCCCCGACTGGGTGGCCAAGTGCAGCGGTATTTTTGGCGTAGCAATAGAATCCAAGAAAGCTTGGGTTTCCAATACGCCTGCTTGGTTATTTTTAGTAATAAAAAACACTCCGTTGGGTTTCAAGAAAAAATTCCCATAATCGTTTTGGGTATTGAGCGGAGCGGTTTGAATGCTGTCTTGCTGAAACAAGCCTACAGGCGCTCCACCGCTGTGGAACATACCTGCATTGGTCAGCATCCAATAGGGGCGGGGATGTTTCTTGGCCAGCGCAGCAAGGCTGCGGTAGTTGCCGTCAATCAGCGCAATGTTGGCCGTGTCTAAACGAACGCGGTACACCGTGATGGGGGTTTCGTAGGATGTGCCTGTCGCATAGCGTTCCGCAAAAGCGGCTACCGAAACAAAGCGCGGAACCTGCGGGATGGTGTCTACCGCACTGCTATCGGTTAGCAGAGTTAGGGCATTGGTTAAGCGATTGGGAGGTAGGGAGTCTTTCGCAGTTTGCTGCACTGTTGGAGGGACTTCCACCACAGGCGGCGTAGTAGAACGGCATTGAAAATTACAACAACAGCCGCACAAGCCTAGCAACAGCCACCAGTTCCATGTTGTCACCTGTTCCTCCATGCTTTGTTAATTCATTTTGTTTTTGTATAAAATAAACCAATACCTAATGACTGGGTATG
>CAYUZF010000029.1:2037-3771 GCA_964449615.1 uncultured Aureispira sp. | reverse complement strand
CACAAAACCATCCAGATACAAGGCCTGCGTACATCCCAACCGCTCTTTAAAAAACGTAGCCAAATCGTAGAAACAGACGCGTTGTTGAGACAAGACTAGACAAACGTCTCCGTTGGGTAAAATACCAACGCCATTTCTGATGTGTACATTTTCAGAATTGGGCGTAAAGGCAGAATGCAATTGGTTGTCAATGACCAACATCGGCCCCGACTGTGTCGCATAGGCAATGTCGGCATAGAGTTGTTGCTGGTAAACCTGCTGAAACGTTTTGTTGGAAAGTACTTGGGCTCGACCATTTTTCTGAATAAAAAACACCCCATTGGGATGCAGGTAAAAATTAGTGCGGATGGGACGGCTTCGGGTTCGTCGATCCAAATTGCGGTAACGCTGCCCCGCCTCAATGTACAAACCCTGCGGCTCGTTGTGGTATTCGGGCAAGTACATGCCGCCGTTCATCGCAAACAGCAAACGGCTGTTGCGGGCAGCCAAGTAGCGATCCAAATTATCAAAATTGCGAAATTTGTTGCCTTGCTCGTCGCGCAGAAAGAAATGCAGCGCTTGCGGGGGAACCGTAGCGACCACATAAGACGCGCCTTTCCAGTTCAACACCTGCATGTTTAGAGGAGGAGTAGAAACGCGAGGCGTTGCCGTTGTAGGAGGCGTTGCCTGTCGAGTATGGGCCCAAAGGCTCGCCCCCAAAATTGCGCACAAAATAACAGCTAATCGCATGTTTTTTTATTTATAATAATAACTCAATAAATTGACCGCTTTGCTAATGTTGGTGTCGCCTTTTAGCGTTTTGTCCATGGTGTAATCGCCTGTATTTATTTCCAAGACATTATAAGCGCCTGTATCTAGGTTGAGCAGCGCGGTAACATCTACGCCCTCTTCATTGAGGTATTCCATCGTTTTTCGGGCGCCGTCGTACAGGTAAACGCCTTCGGGCAAATTAACAACAATGTGATACAAATCGCCAGCGCTATCGGTGCCCAACGCTAGGAAACGGCGCTCGCGTTTGTTGGTGCGGCCACGGCTGTCAATCTTCAACTTGTTTTTGTAAGCCAATAGTTGCGTTTGAAAAACCGTGGCTTTTTGATCCTCCGCCCACTCCAAAAAGTCGTATTTATCGGTGGTGCTGTTGCGAATGTCTATTTTTTTGCCCAAGCTTTTTAAGTACAAATCGCCCTGCGTCAAATCGGAAACCACAATGCCGCCCGTGGCATAGACGATGACCAACGCATCCATGCCCTCCTTTTTGACTTTTCTGTTTTTGGGATAACCGTTCTCGATGTTGATGCCTACAGGCAAAGCGCCCGAATTTTTACTCAGATCATCCGAAAAAGCACCGCTGCACGTCAAAAAAACGTCCTTGCCTCGGCTCCAAGATTGGTGGTTGCCGTAGACATCGCCTGCTGAAAAATACGCGGCACTCATGCGTTTTTTGGCGCGGTTGAGCCAAATGGCATGGCCCACTTTGGAATACCCTTCTTGAAGGGTGTAAATTTCTACTTGGCCGTCTTTGTAACTTTTGCGGGCGCTCGACGTATAGCCTTCGCCGTAGTCCCGAACAGACGCATCTGAAAACGAAAATAAGCCAATGGTCAAGCAGCAAAGAAAACCTTTCAGGAAGAAGTTATTTGTTCTATTCATTATTTTTTTATTTTATTAATAATAAGGGCTAATAAAAGCAAACCTACGGCGATGCCCAAGACGCACAAGAAAGGATGATCGAAC
>CAYUZF010000029.1:0-2027 GCA_964449615.1 uncultured Aureispira sp. | reverse complement strand
GCCTTCTTTGAGGTGGTGCATACCTTTTTCAATGTCGCTAACAGGAATAGACACCCCGTACTCATAATTCTTTAGAGCGTCTACCAGCGCTCTGTAGTCCGTATTGGATTTGTCTAAAATTTCTTGTTGATAACCTTGTTCTAAGGTTTCTGCTAGATTTTCGAAAATAATATCGCTGCCAATTTGAAAAGCCCGCTCGTCGTGCGCTACTAAAAATTCCCCTAAGGTGAAGCGCTGTTGCAGCTGTGGCAGGTCGTTTACATCCAAAGGAACGGTTGCCACTTGTTGTTCTACCAAAGCGAGAAAAAACGCACCTACAGGGCGGTCTTGTGCAATCAATTGCCGTTCCCAATTCTCGTATTCTTGAAGGCTAGGCGCGGGCTGTTGTTGCAACAGTTGTTGGTAGGGAAATTCGGCCAAAAATGCCGTTTCCGATAGCGCGGCTTGTGCGGCCAGCGTTGCTTCAAAGTAGTTGCCCCACACGGACAACGGGAGTAAGCTGCTGCACAGCACAGCTAGTAAATATAGTTGTTGGTTCATAACAAAAGGTTTTAAAGGAAGGACGAGGTTGTTACGGTGGTTTTATTTGGATAGTTGTAACAACACATCTACTCCAATGCCAATTTGTAGCGAAGTGCCCCAAGTATTGGCTGCTGCATTGTCGGAGTCCTCTTCCAAAGAAATAGGACGATCGGAGCCAATAGAACCCGTAATGGCAACCCTTCTAGAAATATAGGCCCTCAATTTGCCTTCCCAACCCGCGTGAAGAGAACCAAAACTAGGATTGCTAACAATAGAGCGGTCTTCTCGCCGCATATTGTGCCCTTTAAAACGCCCCCACAAATAACCAAAATTAGCCGAAGCGCGAATGCCCAAGCGAATAGGCAAAACGGTTATTTCTACACCCAATTGACCCCCAACTGTTTGGTAATAAAAATCGGGCTGTGCCATGTAAGCATACCGTCCCGACAGCCCTATATTAAATCCAATACTAGATCGGTGTATAAGGCGTTCAATACCCAAATAGGCATCGTGTCCTGTCATGCGCTCTGTAGGCTTAGACACCAACGTACCAACTGAGGGGCCCAAGCCCTGGTAAATCAAAGGCGTTTCTAGAAAATTGAGTTGGGGCAAGGTTTTGTAACGGTAACCGATTAAGAAATTGGTTGCATTTTCGTTCACGAACTGCCGTTGAAAATCGTGGATCGTTTTGCTTCTATTGGGTTGTTGGTTGACTTGGCGTTGAGCCGAGGCGGTAGAAGGGGTGTTGGAAGAAGCTTTTACCATGCGTTGCTGGTAACCTTTAACTTGGCTTTTTAAAACCTTAATTTCTTCTTTTTGAACGGCTACTTTGTTGCGGAGTTTTTCGATCTCAGCAGAGCCTCCATTTTCCATGACGAGGCGTTGGATTTCTTTGTTGAGTTCTAAATTTTCTTGTTCTAAATCGTCTACAATGGCTTGAACGGCAGCGGTTTCCTTGCGTGCGGCTACAATTTCCAGTTCGCAGTCTCCTGCTGGCTGTTGTTGATCGAGTTGTTTGATGCGCGCAACCAGCACTTGAATTTGCCGTTCGTGGTCTTCTATTTCTCGTTGCAACGCTGTGTTGGCACTTGAATTTCCATTGCTGTTGTTGGACGCTTTTTGTCGTTCCAAATTGTCAATGGCTTGTTCATGTTGCTCAATTTCCGTTTCTAAATCCTGTTTGCTTTGGCCTTGTGCTTGCTGCACCAACAATAAGAAGAATAGGAATATTGTATATTTTATAAAGGAGTAAAGTGGTGGCATAGGTTGGTGATTGTGGCTTACGGAAAGAAGATGCAACGCAACCGACAGCGGGGAAATGTCAATTGTTAATTATTTCTTACCAAAGGGCTTGCCAAACTTCGATAACGCGTTGTATTTGCTGATTTTTAGGGCGTTATTTTTTTATTCTTAAACCACGGCAATTCTTTTTAGTAGAAAAGCTACTGTACGAACAAGTTGGCTCGCCATTGCGTAAGCTAAAAATTAATAGACCTTGCTTGATC
>CAYUZF010000028.1:28877-32887 GCA_964449615.1 uncultured Aureispira sp. | reverse complement strand
TTGATTTTAATAAACTATCGATTTGCTAATTTACACAAAATAAACAATAATTTAACGTTCTTTTCTACAGGCGTCCGTATTTTATGGACAGTAAGGGGGCGCTTTGAAGCCTGTCCAGCTACATTTATAGCCGTTGTTAAATCTTCCCCCTTCCAAGTACGTTATTGATATATTTTTTAGTATTTTGTTTTCCTCATAGGCTTGTTGCTTTCTTGCTTATCAAAATTGGCACCTTTTTAGAAACACTAATCCATAGTTTTCCGCTTTTGTGGGAGCCGCTATTCATTTTTTAAATCAAAACTTCCTTATGCGCTTTTTAACTGTATTTCTATTTCTACTTTTAGCAAACGGCATTTTTGCACAAACTAAGAGCAAGAAAATAGTGGAGAACAACCCGTTTACACACATCGAGGGTAAGGAGCATACGCTACTAGAAATTTTTAAAGCCCATCGAGGTAAGGTGATTTATGTGGATTTTTGGGCGAGCTGGTGTGGCCCTTGCCGCAAAGAAATGCCCGCTTCCCGCAAACTGTACAAAGCATTGGAGGGAGAAGAAGTTGTGTTTGTTTATATTTCTATTGACAAAAGTAGAGAGCAGTGGAAACGCAGTATGCAGCAATTGGAGATCGAGCAGGTGGGCGAACATTACCAGCGCAATCAAAATGAAATGGTTGATTTCTTACGCTTTTTCAATATTTACTCCATTCCCCACTATATGATTATTGGGCGCGATGGGGATATTGTAGATGGCAACGCCATGCCTCCTAGCCACCCTAGTGTGAAGCGCGAAATTAAGCGTTTGTTGGCTAAAAAATCTTAGCACAGTTGTCCTGTAAATTACTTAGGAACGTGCGCCCGCTCTAAGCGTAACCTCCTTCAAGAATAGCGCAAGCGCCTGTTTTTTGGCAGGCGTTAATTCGTAGGAGATGTAGCGGTGGTAATAATCGTACAAACTGAAATTGGGATGACTCGATTGGAATAACTGCGCTACCTGCGCGCGTTTGTCTACCCCCGTTTTTAGAGCAGCGTTGAAGGCGCGCAAGAATTCCTTGGGTAAGGGCTGGGTGCTGACCCAAGCGGCAAATACAAAAGGCAGTCCCGTATGCGCTTTCCAAATCTCCCCCAAATCATACACAAAGGGGTAGCGCTTTTCCAAACCTATGGTTCGATCTCCGATAATCAATGCCGCTGTTTTCCCTTGAATGCGCTGTTCAAAACCTGCCTTTGCAGGCAGTATTTTGGGGTTGTGTTGCCAATGTTTGGCCAATAAATAACGCGTCAATGCTGCCGATGTTCGAGAATGGTAGTCCAAGTACAAAGCTTCGACTTGTTCTATTGGCACACAACTATAAATACAAACCGTCTTGACGGCGCCTTCTGTCCCAATACAATAATCTGTAATAATTTGTGCCTGTGGTACTTGAGGAATAGCCGCTACGGGAATCAACCCTATATTGGCGCGTCCATCTGCCAGCTTTTGAGCGCAAAGCGAAGGAATATCCAAGTTGATTTCTATCGACTGTTCTAAACCGTGTTGATAAATTCCATACAAAAAAGGTTTAGTATTCAAATAAGCAACCGCAGACAAATTGATCGTACTCATAATGGTTGTTTTAGGACGCGTGGTTAAGACGCATGTGTCAGGTCGTTTTGTTGTAGCATGGCGAATGTTCCGTCAGCATAGTCAAAAATATCCAATCCTGTATTGTGGTGTTTGTAAGCTGGCATTCTAGACAATGGTTCTCCCAGAAGTAAGGGAATCAAGAACCCCAATGTCCCCCCGTGCGAACAGATTAATACACAGTCGTCTGTAAGACTGCGCAAATACGCCACAAAGGGTACCAAGCGCTGTTCCATATCCGAAGCGCTGTCCCCATTGGCTAGGCTGTGGGCATAATCTCCGTTGGACCAAGCTTCTAGCATCGCCAAATAATCATTGCTCATGGTCTGGTTGGCGGCACGTCCTTCCCAGTCCCCCCAACTGATTTCATCCAACTCTGAACGGCGTTCCACAGGCATGCCCAGCGCTTCAAAAGGTGCCGCCGTTTGCTGGCTGCGTTTTAAAGTAGAAGTAAACAAACGATCGAAAGGAACAGTCTTATAAGCTTCAAAAAAAACTTGTGCCTGCTGCCGTCCTTTCTCATTCAAGTTGGAATCCACGCCCCGACCTTGAATCAAACGCGCTTTGTTGTACTCCGTCTCGCCGTGGCGGTATAAATAGAGTTTCATAATACGGTCTGCTAATTATTGAACAACGGGCAGTTCTAAAAACCCCTGTAAACCTTCTTGTTTAAAATCGTACGCTTGATAATCCTGTAAAACATTATACACGGTATCGCGCTCTATGGGATGTCTTCCCACTGCTTTGATCATTTCAACCAATTGCTGCGTACTCAAACTTGGTGACTGCTCTTCTGACCCTGCCATGCTGTAAATTTTGGTAGTGTCGTCAATAGTACCATCCATGTCGTTTACGCCAAATGCCAGCGACAATTGCGCCGTAGTGCGGCCAATCATTGGCCAATAGGCTTTCACATGATCAAAGTTATCTAAATAGATGCGTCCAATAGCGTAATTGCGCAAATCCTCTACCGCCGAAACTTCTTCTAAATGAGAAAGTTGGTTGTTTTTATTTCTAAATTTAAGAGGAATAAACGTTTGGAAACCACCCGTTTTGTCCTGCAATTGACGCAAGCGCTCCATGTGGTCAACGCGGTGTCGGTAGGCTTCTATATGTCCATAAAGCATGGTAGCATTGGAGCGTTTGCCCAGATCGTGCAAAATCTCATGAATGCGCAACCACTGATCCGCGTCGCACTTTCCCCGTGCAATTTGCTCGCGAATCTCCGAATCAAAAATCTCAGCTCCCCCCCCTGGCATAGAGTCCAAGCCTGCTTCTACCATTGCTTTCATCCCTTCTTCGTAAGAAATTTTTGCTTTTTTAAATACGTAGTGGTACTCTACAGGCGTCAAGCCCTTGATGTGCAATTCTGGTCGGTGCGCCTTGATGGCTTTAAACAAATTGATGTAAAAGTTAAAATCGTACTGCGGCAGTACGCCCCCTACAATATGCACTTCCGTGACAGGCTTACCATCGTATTTTTTGACAATATCTAACATTTCATCGAGTGTCAACTCCCAGCCTTCTGAGCGTTTTTTGATCAACCGAGAGTAAGAACAGAATGTACAGGTGTACACACAGACATTCGTCGGCTCCATGTGAAAGTTTCTGTTGAAATAGGTCTTGTTGCCGTGTTTGCGTTCGCGAATATGATTCGCTAAAGTACCAAGATAGCCCAATGGGCCTTTTTCGTACAAATACAGCCCCTCTTGGAGACTAATGCGTTTCTGTTCGTTGACTTTATGGGCAATTCCCTGTAAAGTTTTATCAAGGGTTTTATCGTTCAGAAGAACCTTTAGATCGCTATTCATGTATAGATGTTTTGATGGCCGTTGTACCGAGCATAATTAAAACACAAAAGCCATTGCAAGTAGTGTACCTTTGTAGGCAAATATAGCAATAATTTAGTGTAGCTTAGGTAAACTTTTAAAACTTTCAGAAAAAAATGAAAATTCACAAGCACTATGGTTAAGATAACACCAGATTTTTTACAAAAGTTTGAGTTCTTCAGTATTTTTCTCAATAATCTTTTTGTGTTTTTGGGCGTTTGGCTGCTGGGTTGGAGCCTTTTCGACTCTATGTTTTTGGTATGGTTAGAGCTGTTGGCTGCTATGCTGGTCGTCAATTATTTGGTGCTAGTGGTTCCTATTCGTTATGGGCGACCTGGCACACGCTATTTGGAGGAGTACCGAAAACCTGCCTTTAGAGTTATTCTATTGAGCATTTATACCTTGCTCTTGCATTATCTAGCGTTGGTTTTTCTAATCGAGTTGGGCGGCGTGAGCAGCTGGGATACCTCACAGGGAATTTTAATGACCTTGGTGCAATTGCCTGTAGAATTGTGGCGGGCGGGTTTGCTGTTGTTGGCAGCTCTATTTTTAGTTACTTA
>CAYUZF010000028.1:27770-28867 GCA_964449615.1 uncultured Aureispira sp. | reverse complement strand
ATTGGAGCGTAGAGGAGTAATTCCCTCCTACCGCCGTTTGCCCATGTCAACCCGAGTGATGATCCACCGTAGCCAGTTTGTAGTTCAGTACCTTTGGTTTGTTCTACTTTGGGTATTTAGCCGTTTTGCAGGTTGGGAAAATCCGCTGTTGTTAATTGGAGCAGTCATGCTGTTGAAGTCAGTTTATGAAGGGGTGTTGTTTTTTATTATCAAAAGGAAAGAAGTCATACTATAAGCACTCAAAAATAACTTTTTACCTATTTTTTAACCTCAAAACAAAACTAGACTTGCTTTTTTCATCTTAAAGTAATAACTTTAAGTTATGAAAAATGAAACTAACTTTATATCGCTGCTTTCCGATTATGGTTTTAAGGTGGCCTTTGCCGATGAATCCAACACCCTATTTTTAAGAAAGGCTTTGCAGGCTCTTTTAAAAAGTGATACCCCCATACAAGAGGTTAAATTTATGAGGGGAGAGTTTGTTGGTACAACGAAGGAAGGGCGAGGAGGCACTTTGGATTTGGTCTGCATGGACGAGCAAAAGCGAATTTTTGTTGTAGAAATGCAATTAGGGTACTACAAACACTTTGTTCAACGGGCGAAATTTTATGCTTTTCAGCGTTTAAATACCTTGGTCAAAAAAGGAGATTACGAATTTGATGATTTGAAACCCATCTACTGTATTGTCTTGTTAGCTAAAACTATATTTCCATCTTCTGAAGAATCTTACCACTTTTGTAGGTTAAAAAATCAAGTAGGAGAAGAAATAGACAACCAAATGACCTATATTTTTGTAGAAATTAGTAAATTTAAGAAGAACATTACTCAACTTACTTCTGATTTTGACAAACTCATTTATACTATGAAACATTTAAAGCAACTCAAAGGCCTGGAGCGACTGCCCGAAGTGCTCACAGAAGACTGGTTGATGCAGGCTATAGAAAAGGTAGACAACAGCGTTATGACTCCTGCACAAAGAGCCGAATACGAAATTATGCTGGCAAAAACGGCGGCGATTATTTACAAACGAAAAGAAGAAGAGGAAGAAGTCAAGCTAGCAAAAGAGGAGGCACACAAAGCGAAGAAGGAGGCGCAAA
>CAYUZF010000028.1:17557-27670 GCA_964449615.1 uncultured Aureispira sp. | reverse complement strand
AAACAAAAGAGGAGGCGCAAAAAACAAAAGAGGAGGCGCAAAAAACAAAAGAGGAGGCGCAAAAAACAAAAGAGGAAGCGCAAAAAACAAAAGAGGAAGCGCAAAAAACAAAAGAGGAAGCGCAAAAAACAAAAGAGGAAGCACAAAAAACAAAAGAGGAAGCACACAAAGCGAAGAAGGAGGCACAAAAAACAAAAGAAGAAGCCATAAAAGCTAAAGAAGAAGCTTTAAAAGCGCAACAAGAGGCACAAGAAAAAGCACTAAAAGAAAAAAGGAGCATAGCCAAAGAATTAAAGAACCTTGGAACAGCCTTGTCTTTAATTGTACAGGCTACAGGACTACCTTTAGACGAAGTTGAACGCTTATAAAGCTACAAAAAGAGCGTACAACAGTATACTGTTGCACGCTCTCTTCATAATAGTAGGTCAAGAAACTACTCATCTTCTCCCTGCGCTTTCAATAGCGCATTCAATTCTTTAATTTCCTCGCGGTTGTATTTATTAGTTGGGTTAGTCAATAAGCCAATGTAGTATTCAAAGCTAGAATTCTCCTCATCCAGTTCAATTTCTTCTTCTTCCCAATAGCTGAGATTGTCTAATGTCTGGTAAGCGTCCAAATGCTCATACACCAAACGGATGGATTTAACGATGGTAGGCTGTTTAATTTCTTTAAACAACTCCCGCAACGCTTTCATTTCCTCAATCATTTCTGCCGTTACTTCCTTGTGTTGTCTATAGGCGGCTTGCAACGCTTCTATTTTCGAGCGAATTGCGCTTAATACATCTTTTTCAACCGTCTTCTTCATGTCTCTTATCGGTATTCTATTCTTAGCAATAAACAGCTCCAGAACTGCCCTTTTTCTAGTACAAATGTACGCTATTTTTTGGTAATCTTAAATTGAATGCGTTCATTTTTTTGACGCCCTTCTGGGGTCTTGTTTAGAGCGATGGGGCGCGACTGGCCGTAGCCGCGGTAACTCAACCGCTCTTGGGCAATACCCGATGAGCGCAAATAATTATACACCGCTTCGGCGCGGCGCTTGGATAAAATCTGGTTCTTTTGTGGGTCGCCGCGATCATCGGTATGGCCTGCAATTTCTACCGAATAGTTGGGATGTAAGCGCATGGTCGCCACCAAATCATCAATTGCCGCCTGTGAACCTGGCAACATGGTGGTTTTTCCACGTTCAAATTCTAGATTTTTCATAATCACAACCTGTCCAACACTGTATTCTTTCTTACGGGTCTTAAAATCCAATACTATGCGCTCCTCTCCCCTAGTACGCACCAAATCATAAGAGCCACAATTACAAGTAAAATTGGTTTTGGTGTTGGTTACACAAATATCGTCAATGTAGTAATAGGCAAAATCCACGTGTGGGTTCGCAAAAGTATCGTTGACAATAGCCCCCGACACTTTGGTCGCTCTGTCATCGTCAAAATTACCCAACGTAAAGTAGCGCTCCCCTCCTTGCGCCTTGAATTGGCAAGAAATTTCTACCCACCGTCGCTCATCCAAAGGCGAACGATCTTCTTGAGTTAAGTAATGTTTCTTATGTCCAATCAACATCGCTTCGTGGCGTTCCGTCATTTTGAGCGGTGTAGCCACCATACCCAAAGCACCTACAGCACGGTTAGAAGATTGTGAAAGAAATACGTGTGCTTTGATGCAATATTGTTGCCCAGCCAAAAGCGGTTGTTTCAACTCGACTTGTACGTACTCTCTAAAATTTTGCTTGATGTAGCGGCTTGCATAGGCATAGATTCCCGCATAGGCGTACCCTGAGCGCGGTGTGCAGCGACCCATTTTATTCAAAGGCACATCTACCTCGCGGTTGCTGGCGCGCTTGTGAAAATAATCAGGCGTAGCAGCGGTAGGCGACGACCAAAAATCTATGGCATTGATGTGTCCCAAATCAGCGGGAACTTTATCGTACTGCTCAAAGCTTGGATTTTTAACCATATTTTGCAGCACCTGTGCCGATAGTTTGCCTACGAATAGGAACAGCAATAAAAAAAATAGGGGAAAACGTAATTTCTTCATGTATCGGTAATCACTAAAAAAGATAAAAGACCTATGGGGATGCCCTTGAAAACAAGCAATCTAATTTCGTAGAGCGTAGCGCAAAAATACTTAATTTGACGAAGTCGCGCAACTCCTTCTTAGTTTTTGTGTTGTTGTCCGCTTGTTCACATTTTTTCACGCTGTCTTGTAACATTGGTACAGCATTCGTATTATAAACAACAAAGTCTGTACAAAGCCGTAACAGCAGCACAACTGCTAGGCAATATTTTACTTTTGCAGGCCGTTATCAATAAAACCACCAACTGAAAAATAACAACCGTATGATACGTCTCTTTTTCTTTGCGTTAACGCTCTTTCTTAGCCTTTCGGCCAATGCCCAGGTAGAGCCCAATGACCGTGACCAAGCTCCCACCGCTAAACCCTCTATTGATCCTGATCGCGTAATTATTAAAACACAAAAAAAACGGGGCGATCAAATTCAAGACAGTATTTATCAAGCCCGTGTCCAGCAATCGGAATTGGATGGCATGTACATTCCCAAAGATTTGTACGACGCTTTTCGCGAATTGGACAAACTCATGGACAGTCATGCCAAAGAGGCTTTTATGGCGTTTAGTGATGAAGAAGTAGACCGCCGTACGCACGGTAGTTTAGGCGTCTGGTTAGAGAATAAATGGTCGCTTAGCGAAGGTTCTCGACTTTCAGAATACTTCCGTAAAATGAACGTACCGCATTACGATTATATGGTTGGACTCATCATCCGCTCCTACCACCGCCACTTGCACGGTCGCGACCTTCAAATTAAAGATCAAGTGATAGAATTTCGTAAAATGTGGAACAAACGCCAACAGAAAAAAGCCGATGAATGGCTGGATCGCGGCGCAGTACAAAGTAATGGTGCCAAGTAGCCAAAGGTAACCGTCCAATAAGAGAATTTACCATCAAAAAAATATTCGGCATCCAATATGAATGTAGCCCCCATTATTCCAGCGTAGTACTTCTTTCTTAGATGCTTTTTGACGGCTTCTGGAAAGGGATTACCAAAACCATTTACCTTTCCTGAAACACCTATTCCCCCTATAAACAAGTCGCCTTCGGGTAGACTAGTAAGTTGGTTGTGACTCAAATCCAGCACTTCTAGCCTGAAAATCCATGCCTCAAACGTATAGGGCAACACGGTTCAACTTCAAGCGCAAAATCAATACTTTTTTGGGCGTCTCCAAGTCTTTTTTTACAGAATAATATTTTCCTTTATGGGCTTGAACAACAGTACAAGGAGCCATTATTGCTACGATCATTAATATTACTGCTCTTTTTCATAATATGGTAATTTTGTGCGCGCAGTATTTTAGTAATGCCTATACCAAAAAATGCCAACCGCTCTACAGCCGTTGGCATTTTTTATTTTTTTTCTGATAAAAGTCCCCGCTAATTCTTTCGCTTGGCGCGCTCTCCATCAACCCGCCAGCCGCTGTTTTTGGTATCTTCAAACAAACGCAATAGATTGGCACCGTGGGCGGGATCGTTGTTCCAATTTTCTTTTTTGTCTAGTACCGTGCGAACGATGTCGTACAACGCTTGCTGTACATGGTCTACAATTTGCGGATTGATATGAGCAGAACGCTTGCCGCTAATGGGATCGTGCCTGCGCCAATTGTAATAGGCCACCAAACTGGCCAACCGGCGCAACTCATCTTCTTGGCGCATCTTGAAACGGTCATCGCCCTTCCAAGCCAAATCATCTGGATTTTCCATGCAGTTGCTCAACGCCTGAGCCGCATCGGCCACAATAGCACCTTGCTCGGCTTGCACACCAAAAGGGCGGTCGTAATTCTTACTCACATATTGCAACATTGCACGGTACATCCGCGTCGTTCGAATGTTGTCTGGGTCCGTCCACGGCGCGCCCACTTCTTTGTCACGCATGTAGTCTTTCCAAATAAAGAAGACCTGCTGGGCATCGGTTGTCGCAGCACCCAAGTCTTTTAATTCGCTCACCGCTGCCTCAAATTTATTGCCGCGAATCGCCTTGGCGATTTTCTTCAATTGGTCGTCGTGCTCCAAGCCCAACTGCACGTTCATCTCGTCAGCATAGCGTTGCATGTTTTCTACAATAGCGCGGTAGCCATCTCTGGTATACGCCTCGTTGTCGATTTCCTTCGTGGGTGTATTGTCATCGCCCATTAGCTCTGCACCTCCCAAAATAGCCGTCAAAGTCTTCTCGTATTCCGCTTTCACTTGAGATTCCTTGCCATTGGGGGCAGCCAATGGATAATGCCCATTAAACCGTAGTTTTTGTGCAAAACTATCTTGAGCCACTACCAAAAAAAGTAGGATAAAAATATAGTATATTGTAAACCGCTGTATCATTTTAGGGACATTCAAAATTCTGAAAATAACCTGTTCAAGGCTGTTTTTTATTACAACAACCCAAAAAGGGCTAACGCTTGTAAAACGTATAAAATTGTGCCACAAATATAAACCGACGCCCAAACCCTACCAAAACAACGCTTTATTAGACCTTATTAATCTCTAACAACTAACAACTGTTTGTTCAACGGATCTATTGCTTCGCGCAAGGTTTCTATGAAGGTTGTTCCATAGCGCGTATAAAAACTCATGAAATTGTCGTAACGCTCCTGCAACCCCCTTTCTGGGAACAGCGTGTCTTTGATTTTTTCTATTTGCTGAATACTGCTTTCGTTTCGGTTTTTTTCGGCGCGAATCAAGCGTTGTTCCAATTTGTCGATGGCTTTCTGGGTGTTCACCTGCTGCGCCAATACCCCCTTCTCTAACGAAGGATCGACTGCAATAGTTTTCGCAACAAGCGCCTCAAAAACTTGATCTAAGGCCTGGCGCTCTTCCGCAAAAGACAATTCTTCGCGAGCATGGTCTACCACATACTGTTTGATTAATTGGTGGGTATCCTTAAAAATATCTTCCAACGATAAGCCCAACTTGTCCATCAATTTAGAAATATTTTTTGGAATCCACAACACCGAACTGCGGCGCACCAACATAGGATAAGGAATTTGGTAATGCTCAAATTGTGTTTTCCGCTCCAACCAATACGCCAATTCTCCCCCGCCCCCCACATAGGCCAGATTGGGAAAAACCAATTCTTGAAACAAAGGGCGCAGAATAACATTAGGACTAAAACGCTCTGGATGTGCTTCCAATTCTTTTAACAACTCTTGTTCACTAAAGACAATAGCCGTATCCAATACTTTATAAATGCCCTCCTCCAATACAAGGCGGCTGCGGCGCTGTGGCGTCAAATAAAACAGGTTGATGGCGCGGGCATGCGCTTGCTGGCTAAACCCTGCGGTTTCCAATTGTTCTACGGTTTGCTCCACCAGCTC
This sequence comes from uncultured Aureispira sp., assembly GCA_964449615.1. Lineage (GTDB taxonomy): Bacteria > Bacteroidota > Bacteroidia > Chitinophagales > Saprospiraceae > Aureispira. The sequence goes on along the minus strand of CAYUZF010000028.1, from coordinate 22,283 downwards.
TTTAGAAGTGTTTTTTAGAATTTCTTCTTTTAGAATGGGCACCAACTGAGACTTAAATGCTTTAGTACCCGTGTTGGCAATGACCAATCCATAATCGGCAAACAACCAATTGATAAACTCGCGCACGCCCTCGCGATATTGCCGCGGCGTCCCAAAGTATTGTTCCAGCTTGTCTGCCAACAGCTTGGCATGGTCGCCCTGTCCCAAAATTTCCTTCGTTTGATCTAAAGCCGTGCGCAGCGAAGCCGTGTCGTAAGCGCCTACCGAACCGCCCTGCTCCTCCTCCCAAGTAATTTTATTGCCAAACAAATGCAAGTGGTTGACCTCCTCAAAATCATGGTCTTCGCCCCCCATCCAAAATATAGGCACCACTGCTACTTCGGGATAGTGCGCGCTTACGTTCTCAGCCAAATTAATAGCGCTTATTATTTTATAAATAATATACAAAGGCCCTGTAAACAAGCTGGGTTGGTGCGCGGTGATGATGGTATAGCAATTGTCTTGGCGCAAGCGCTCTATATTGTCTAAAGTTGTTTGAGAAGCCTCGATTGGTTGGTATTGGGTGGCCAGTTCATCGGCTAAAATGGTTCTTCGCGCTTGGTCAAAGCCTTTTTTGGCAGCGATTACCGCCTCAAACTGTTCCAGTGTTGGCGGATGCTCGTAAAAAGGTCGCAAAGCTGCCGCATCGGCTGCATAGGCCTTGTCTAGGTCAGAAAATTCGGTAATGGTCGCGTAATCGTATCGGGTAAGTTCCATGCTAAAGGTAACGGTGTTCTAGTAAATAAGATTAAAAATCAGTTAACAGGTGGCGTCTAAGATGGTTGCTGAGGAATCCTAATTTTAGTTGTTATTAGGATAACAAGCTGCCAACAAGGCCTGCCAAGTAGCTAAGGGTTTGCTGTTGGCCAGCGCAATATTGCGGGCGGGAATGCCTTCGGGGTCTTCGTAGTGCTCCAAAGCGCGTTCGATGCTCTCCTCGCGCAACAAATGCAGCATGGGATAAGGGGAGCGATTGGTATAATTGGACGGGTCTTGTGCTTGGCTTCCGCCATCCAGCAATTCTAAGTAGGCCTCAAAATCGTCCACTCCCTGTGGTAGAACCAGCAGCGTGGTTTCTAAGTCGGGTTGTTGATCCAATTCTCGGCAAGCTGCTACCAACTGCTGCAACAGCATTTCCCAATCTTCGGACACACAGACGCGGTAAGCTACCTTATTTTGCAGCCATACGCGCCGCGCAAAGGGACAAAAATTAAAACCAATGACAAGATGTTCTAACCAATTTCTGGTAGCTTGCTCTATATCGGAAACAGTGTTGGACATGTACAGTTATTTGCCGCTAAGGTCTGCTTTTTGTGGGACTTTTTGTACATTTTAGGTGTTTTCTGTACTGCCGACTAACCAAAATCGAGGGTTGCATTCAAGCGTTGTTTATCCTACTGCTCCAAAAGACAAGCGATACATTTTCCAAAGTAGGTACAACAAAAACAACAACGCGCCTATGTAGAAAAACTTAAAGTTACCTGTCTCCTTTTTGGGTGTTTCTAGTTGCTTGTTGGCCTCGTAGTCGGCTACCAATTGGTCGGCTTTTGCTTTGTCCTTAGCGGAAATGTAAATCAGGCTCTCTACCAGATCAAGCTGTGTGCTGGCCAAAGGCACAATTCCTGTACCGTTGGTACTTGCATGGTGGTGTTGCCGCTGCACCTTAAAATCAATTTCTGCCGCTGCCAACACCTCCAATACCGCTGCCAACACATCGCCGCGCAAAATCAAATAGGGAATTTTACCGCTCAACAAGGCGCGTTCTTCCTCCGTCAAGGCTGCTTTATAACCTTCCAATCTAAAATCATCGTCTAATAGTTCATTCATAAGTCGTTGTATTTAGCCTTTTTTAATAGAAATCGCTTGAGTTCTAACTTGTTTGAACCAAAAAGCCGCTTTTCCCGATTGGCATCGAAAAAAGCGGCTGTTATTATTTAGTCTAAGCGGTAGCTTAGAACTGCTCGGTACCTGCAAAGTGGAAGTTGCCTTCAATTTCTGCATTTTCGTCAGAATCCGAACCGTGTACGGCATTCTCACCGATGCTCTTAGCGTATTTAGCGCGGATGGTGCCTTCTTTTGCTTCGGCAGGATTGGTCGCGCCAATCAACTCGCGGAAATCAGCTACTGCGTTGTCTTTTTCTAGGATGGCCGCAACGATGGGTCCAGAAGTCATGAATTCTACCAACTCCCCAAAGAAAGGACGCTCCTGGTGAACAGCGTAGAATTTCTCTGCGCCTGCTTTGGTCAATTGTGTTTTTTTCAAAGCAACGATTCTAAAACCTGCTTCATTGATTTGATTCAAAATTGCGCCAATGTGTCCATCTTTTACAGCATCGGGCTTAATCATGGTTAACGTTCTGTTGGTAGCCATTTTTGTTTGTTGTAGTATAATGTTATAATCAAATTCAAACCTGCATGCAAGCACGCGCCGCAAAACTAAGAAATTTTAAGGCTTTGTGGCGCTTTTTAACGGTTATTTTTGAGCAAGCAACAAATAGCTGCATTTTTAGCTCCGTTGTTACTTATTCTCATAAACTGTTCAATTAGGTTATCTTGTCCAACGTGGGCGTTTACAACCAACTCTATTTTAACTATCGGGCTTGTTTGTTGCGGGCTGTTGAGCAGAGCTGAAACGCCCGCAACAAACAATTACAAGGCTTCTTTCATAATTAACGCTACAACTTCGGGGTTGAGTAAGGTTGAGGTATCGCCTAAGTTACTGGTGTCTTTGCCCGCTATTTTTCGCAGAATGCGACGCATGATTTTCCCCGAGCGTGTTTTGGGCAAGCCCACTGTAAATTGGATCTTATCCAACTTGGCAATGGGGCCAATGTGCTCAGAAATAATTTGATTGATTTCCTTTCTCAAATTGTCGTGTACCCGCGATTCGCCTGTTTCTTTTAGCGTTACGTAGCCGTAGAGAGCATTGCCTTTGATGTCGTGCGGAAAACCCACAATGGCCGATTCCGCTACAGCGGGGTGTTCGTTGACGGCATCTTCGATGGGCGCAGTACCCAAGTTGTGTCCCGATACAATAATTACATCGTCGACGCGGCCCGTAATTCTATAATAGCCTACTTCATCGCGCAAAGCGCCATCGCCTGTAAAATACTTGTCTGGGAAAGCAGTAAAATAGGTTTCTTTGTAGCGTTGGTGGTTGCCCCAAATAGTGCGCGCCATAGACGGCCACGGAAATTTGATGCACAAACGCCCTTCTACAGAATTGCCTTGCAGTTCTTTGCCTTGCTCATCCATTAGGCAAGGCTGTATGCCTGGTAGGGGCAGCGTTGCATAAGTGGGTTTGGTGGGTGTAGCGAAGGGAATAGGGGAAATCATAATTCCGCCTGTTTCGGTTTGCCACCAAGTATCAACGATAGGGCAACGCTTTTGGCCAATGTTGTCGTTGTACCAATGCCAAGCGTCTTCGTTGATGGGCTCGCCGACGGTTCCCAGTACTTTAAGAGAGGATAAATCGTATTGTTCGAGGTGGTCGACGCCCTCTTTGCTCAATGCGCGAATGGCCGTAGGCGCGGTGTAGAATTGAGAGACGTTGTGTTTTTCTACAATTTCCCAAAAGCGGCCATAATCGGGATAACTCGGTACGCCTTCAAACATAACCGTAGTTGCTCCATTGGCCAGCGGCCCATACACCATATAACTGTGTCCTGTAATCCAGCCAATATCCGCTGTACACCAATATACATCGCCTGTGCGGTATTGAAAAATATTTTTAAACGTATACGCCGTATAGACCATGTAGCCTGCGGTGGTATGTACCATGCCTTTGGGACGTCCCGTTGAGCCCGACGTATAAAGAATAAACAAAGGGTCTTCGGCGTCCATGACTTCGGGCGCACAATAAATTCCTTCTTCCTCTAACAGAGCCGCCAACCAGTGGTCTCGGCCTTTTTCCATGTGAACATCTGCTTTGGTGCGTTGTACCACCAACACATCTTTGACACAGGGACAGTCGTGCAGGGCTTCGTCTACAATTCCTTTTAGGTCAATGGTTTTGGCCCCTCTGAACGAACCATCTGAGGTAATGACCATTTTGCAAGTACTGTCGTTGATGCGGGTGGCCAAAGCCGTTGCCGAAAAGCCTGCAAAGACCACCGAATGCACTGCTCCTATTCTGGCGCAAGCCAACAGCGCAATGGCCAACTCTGGAATCATGGGTAAATAGATACAAACACGGTCTCCTTTTTTGACGCCTCTAGTCTTTAAAACATTGGCCAGACGGTTAACGCGCTCGTACAATTGGTGGTAAGTGATGTGCTGCGCTTCTTCTTCGGGGTTGTTGGGTTCAAACAAAATAGCGGTTTGGTCGGCTTTGGTCAACAGATGTCGATCAATACAATTTTCAGTAATGTTGAGTTGTGCGCCCTCAAACCAAGTGACTTTAGGCTCGGCCAAATCGTAGTTTAAAACGCTGTCCCAGGGCTTTCGCCAAATGAAATGCTCTTCGGCAACTTCTGCCCAAAAGCGCTTGGGCTCACGCACAGATTTGCGGTATACGTGGAAATATTCTTCTAGGTGTTTGATATGGTAATTGCTCACAGTTCTTGATTTTTTTGTTCTACAATACGCTACAGCAACAGGGCAAAAAATGCCTTAAGAGGCTTGTAGCAGTTGTTCAATTTCTTCAATAATTTTTTTTACAGAAAACGGTTTGGTTAGGTAGCGGTCA
>CAYUZF010000028.1:8729-17547 GCA_964449615.1 uncultured Aureispira sp. | reverse complement strand
CCGCCGCTAAGCCTTTTCGAACGTCCTCTGGTTTGCTTTTTGCCGTTAAAAATACGACTTTGATGTGGCTTAAGTTTGGGGTATTTCGAATAGCGCCTAAGGTCTGAAAACCGTCTACGTTGGGCATCATAACATCCAACAGCACCACACTGGGCACTTCTGTTTCCAAAAGTTCTAAGGCCTCTCCCCCATCTCTAGCAATGAACACTTGATAACCGCGTTTTTTGAAGCCGTATTCTAAAGTCATTACAATGTTAGGCTCATCGTCTACAATTAAAATTGTCTTTTTCAAAATGTTATATAATTACAGGTAAAGTAAAAGTGGCCAACACGCCGCCTTCGGCTCTATTTTCTAAAGCAATGGTTCCCTGGTGGCGCTCTACTATATGCTTGCAAATCGCCAAGCCCAAACCATTGCCCATCGGTTTGATCGTCGTTTGGTTGTCGGATTGATAAAATTTTTGAAACACATACGGTAGGTCTTTAGCTGGGATGCCGCTTCCGTTGTCAGCAATCTGAACGTGTAGGTAGTCCTCCTCAAGGTAGTAATTCAAGGTAATCTGTCCTGTTTGGGCTGAACAAAATTTAAGGGCATTGGAGAGGAGGTTGGTCAATACTTGTAAAATTCTATCTTCGTCGTAGCGCGCAGTGAGGTTTTTGGTTTTTGGTCGTATTAGGCGCACCTGTTTTTGGGCGGCCAATTGTTCAATGCTTTGGCAAGCTTTGTTGAGGGTGTCCTCAAAGTTGTGAACGGCCAAGTGCAAACTGTCGCGTCCATTAGAAAGCTTTTCAAAATCCAAAATGTTGTTGATCAGGCGCGCTAGGCGGTCGGTATCTTGTAAAATATTGGTTAGAAAATTGTTCCTGAGTTTGGCAGGCATCTCTTCCAAATCGTCCATTAATAACTCTGTTGCTGCTCGAATGCCCGTAATAGGCGTTTTCAACTCGTGGGCAACTGTATCTAGAAAATCATCTTTCTGTTGGTCTTTTAACCGCAAGTTGGTATTGGCCGTACGCAGTTGATCGGTTAAGGTTTGCAGTGCGGTTGATTGTTCTTGGAGTGCTTTGTTGATTTGAATGTTCTCTTTGGATTCTTTTAGAATTTCTAAGACTTCTGGCAACGTAATTTTCTCTTCTTTAACCACACTGTCTACTAGGATGCGTGCCGAGGCACTTCCAATGCTTCCTGTCAGTAGTTTTTCGGCGTAGTTGATCAAGCGCGCATCGGCTTGTTGGCTATCGGTCGGCAATTGATAGCGCTCAAAAAAGCGCGCCATGGCTTCCTCTGTTGGGCGGATGCCCAAGAATTTGTACAACACTTCCTTGATGTTGGCTACTTTTGCCTCTCCTTTCCAAACCCGTACACGGTCTTGCAACTCATTCAACAAACGGCCATCGACAAACAACTCGGCGTAGTTGCGTTCTCGGTAATGCCCTTCAAACCCTAGTGACACGCTCAAATAAGTCAAGCTGTTGGCCAACAAACTCCACCAACAAGCATGTGCAGGCGGCGTCAAATAATCTAAGCCCAGCAGCGCGTGTGGCCGCAAGCTATATACCCCCGCAGGGCCCTGCTCCATCAAATAGGTCGCATCCGAAAAAGCTTCTAATGTAAACGGTAAAATTAGCGTATAGCCTACCACCAACATTCCAACCAACATCCCTGCTATGGCTCCTCGCCCCGACCCCCTATTCCAGTACAACCCTCCAAAAAAGGCGGGCGCCAATTGAGCAATGATTACAAAAGCCATCAAACCAATTTTGTACAAGGGCGCTCGTGTAGAAAAACTCCCATAAAAGCCATAAGCAGCCAGCACAATAAGCACAATCGACCAGCGTCTAATGCGTTTAATCCAAACGGCATTGATCACCGACTCTCCCGCACTAAAGCGATCCAAAAATCCATAAGGAATAATTAAGTTGTTGCTAATCATGGTTGACAGCGCTACAGTAGCCACAACAACCATAGAAATCACCGCCGATAAGCCCCCGAAAAAAGCCAGTACAGCCAACCACCAGTTTTCTTGTCCCAACGGCAAGAACAACAAATAATAATCCGCATTAACCATTTCTCCAAAGGTCAAAACACCTGCCCACGCAATAAAAATAACAAACACATTAAACAACAATAAATACAGCGGAAACAGCCAGATTGCAGGTCGAATCTGCTCCACCGCTTCGTTCTCTACCACCGCCATCTGAAACTGACGCGGCAGTAAAAAGATAGCCAAAAAAGAAAGCAGAATAGTAAAAAGCCAACTGGTCGTTGCCTCCAAACCGTTTAGTTGGGTCAGTTGCTCAAACTGTGGCAATTCCGCTATTTGTTCGTACAAATCCGTTGTTCCATCAAACAAATAAAACGTTACATAAGCCCCCACTAGTAGAAAAATCAACAATTTGAGCAAGGACTCAAAAGCCGTTACAAATACCAACCCTCGGTGCTGCTTCGAAGCATCCATGCGCCGCGTGCCGTACACACTGGCAAAGAGGGCCACAAAAAGCGCAATGTATAATCGTTCCAGATACTCGGCGTATCTATCGTACGTTGCTGCGTAATAATGCCATAGGAATCCGACAAGGCTTTGAGTTGTAGCGCCAAATAAGGCACAATACCCAGCAAGCAAATTACCGTCACCAAAGCCCCTATGAAACGGCTGTTGCCATAGCGCAGAGAAATAAAATCAGCAATGGAAGTAATGTTATTTTGTTGACTTATTTTGATGATTTTCCGCATTACCACAATCCACAGCGGCATGGCAATCGCAGGCCCCAAATAAATGGGCAAAAATCCCAGTCCTGTACTCGCGGCTACGCCCACACTTCCGTAGTACGTCCAAGCACTGCAATACACCGCCAGCGACAACACATAGACGTAAGGGTGCTTTACCAACGGATGTTCTGCGTGGCGCTCCGCCCAGTAGGCCAGCCCAAACAAAAACAGCAAGTAACCCAGTAAAAGGAAAAAGAGCAACCATTGACTCATAAGGAAAAAAGGCGTAAATCTATTTCAAAATAAAGGCACTCCCTATAATGGACAACAACCAAAACAGGAAGATCATAAAATAACTTAAAGGAACCCCCGCCACCGCATACGGCTGCATATACAACAGTACAAAAGGCGCATTGAGCACTAGAAAAAGCATCCAAGCAATCAAGAGTAATTTTTGTTCGCGGCGTTTTCTCATAGCATCGTCAGCAGTCAATTTAGGAGCCATCTGTTCTGTTTTAGCAGGCTTGAATGGCCGCCGAAGTAAAGTGGAAAGCACCTTTATAATTATGAAGTTGTTTTATAATAAAACTACACAATCTACTCCAAGCGACCAAAAAAATCAAGCGTGTTTGTACAATTCCAACAACACCCGTTTTGCGAAAGCGAGAACAGGCATTCTTTTTCTTTCAGAAAAACCAATACTATTATAACCTAGTGGGCTACGGCTTCTCCTGCCCCACTAGGAATGCGGATGTTCTCCACAATCTCTTGTACCTCAACAGGGGGCGCGGGTGTTACTCTGGAAACCAGCAATGATACTAGGATGTTAACGATCATCGCAACGGTTCCAAATCCTTCGGGCGAGGTACCAAACCACCACTCACCAGCAGGGCGCGGGTTCATCACGCCAATCAAACCCGTTTTGTAGCGAATCATGTAAAACAGCATCAAGCTAATGCCAACCACCATGCCCGCGATGGCGCCTTCTTTGTTCATCCGTTTATCAAAAATACCCAATACAATGGCTGGAAAGAACGAAGCCGCTGCCAGTCCAAAAGCCAAGGCCACCACCGCCGCCACAAACCCTGGAGGATAAATGCCAAATAAACCCGCAATAATAATAGCAACCAAAATGCTAATTCGAGCGGCCAACAATTCCCCCTTATCAGAAATATCGGGGCGCAGTTGTTTTTTGATTAAATCGTGCGAGATGGAAGTAGAAATGACCAGCAAAAGTCCTGCTGCCGTCGACAAGGCCGCCGCTAGACCACCCGCCGCTACCAGCGCAATCACCCAATTGGGTAGATTTGCAATTTCTGGGTTGGCCAATACCATAATGTCTCGATCCACGTACAACTCGTTGAGTTCTTTGCTGGGGTTTTCGATGCTGCGCTCGCCAAACGCGCCCCGCGCGCCTACAAAAAGTGGTTTTTTACCTGCTACAGCGCTTCCGCTGGTATACTGTATAACGCCATCGCCATTTTTGTCTGCCCAAGCAATTAAACCTGTATCCTCCCAATTTTTAAACCACTGGGGCATATCGGTATATTTTTGCTCGCTCACCGTTTCAATGAGGTTGGTGCGTGCAAAAGCAGCCACCGCTGGAGCAGTGGTGTACAAAACGGCAATCAGCAACAAAGCGATCCCCGCCGATTTGCGAGCGTCTTTTACTTTGGGTACGGTAAAGAAACGCACAATAACGTGTGGCAACCCCGCTGTTCCAACCATCAACGCCAACGTAATAGCAAAAACATCCCAAGTGCTTTTGGAGCCATTTGTATACTCTTGAAAGCCCAATTGCACATGCAGCGCATCCAATTTATCCAATAAGTAACTGCCATCTTCTACCGTGCTGCCCATCCCAACCTGCGGAATGATATGCCCAGTCATCTGGAAAGAAATAAAGATAGCAGGCACCATAAAGGCAAAAATCAACACACAATACTGCGCCACTTGGGTATAGGTAATTCCCTTCATTCCGCCCAGAAAAGCAAACACCAACACCACCGTCATTCCAATAATAACACCTACGGTAATGTCTACTTGTAAGAATTGAGAAAAGACAATGCCCACACCGCGCATTTGTCCCGCCACATACGTGAAAGAGACAATCAAGGCGCAGAAAATAGCCACTGTTCTAGCCGTATTGGAATAATAACGGTCGCCAATAAAATCAGGCACCGTAAACTTTCCAAACTTTCTTAAGTAAGGCGCCAGCAACAACGCCAGCAATACGTAACCGCCTGTCCAACCCATCAAAAACACCGAGCCGTCATAGCCCATAAAAGAAATCAAACCCGCCATAGAGATAAACGACGCGGCACTCATCCAATCGGCAGCCGTCGCCATCCCATTGGCCAACGGCGACACGCCCCCACCAGCTACATAAAAATCTTTAGTTGATCCCGCCCTTGCCCAAATAGCAATTCCAAAATAGAGCGAAAAGGTAATCCCCACCATAATCCAGGTCCATAGTTCTACACTCATAATATATTATAATTTAGCTTGTTGTTAGTTTAATTTCAATCTTACACCCGTCTACTCGTCGTAGCCGTATTTTTTGTCCAACTGGTTCATCAAGCGTACGTATACAAAAATTAGTATTACAAATACATAGATAGACCCCTGTTGGGCAAACCAAAAGCCGAGCTTAAAACCGCCCAAGCTGAATTGATTTAGAAATTCTCTAAACAAAATGCCCGCGCCATAAGAAACGACAAACCAGATGCTTAGTAGAATGGTGAGATAGCGCAAGTTCTCCTTCCAATACGCTTTCGCTTTTTCCGATTGTTGACTCATAATTTTTAGTTTTGTGTTCAAATAAAGCCCGCTGGCGCAAGCGCCATTCAAAGCATGTCCTCCATACGACTAGAAAAAGACTAGCCCCAATACCGCTGCCCAGCGAACCTACTTTTTTGGTGAAAAAGGTTTGTTAGCTTGATCCATCTACTACAAATAGATCATCGCTTGTAAAGAAAGTGTTTGGAAGCTGTTGGCTCCAAAAGATTGATTTTTGTATTCTAAGGTCAGTTTGGAATGGTGCCCGCTCATATACAGGTTGAGTCCTACGCCCAACACGTTGCGCACGTCCGTCGTCGCGTCGTAAAAATGGCTGCCAAAAGACACATAAGGTTGCAGCCGAATTTTCTGGCCGGGAAAAGCGTAGCCCACATGGCCGTAAGCCATACTGCCCGTTCCGTAAGCGCTGAAAAAATAATCCTGCCCGTAGTCGTTGAGTTGAAAAGTAGCATAGGCGGTTAGGCAGGCTAGTTTTTCGCCTATAGGCAATTCCATAAAAACATCGACGGCCCACAAATTGACCAACTCGCCTTCGTAATTGCCCACCGTTTCTACTTCCCGCACACTGCCATTGGGGTGTAAGAAAAAGCCCGCGCCTACATTCAAAACGCGTTTGCTTCCCAAGTAAGCCCCCACTTTATACGGCAGAAAATTAGATTCTCGATCCCAAAATTGGTATTCAAAATAACCAGCGTAGGTCATCCCCGCTTCTAAACCCAGCAGCGCACTCCCCCGATAAACCGCCGCGCCGTCTGTTGTCAAAACTCTGTTGTCCAAACCATTTTGCAAGGCGTTGTTGATGGACACCCGATACTGGAACGCCCCCAAAGATCCTTTTCCAAAGATCCCCAGATGGCGGGCAAATTGGTCGGACAACCCAATCGTTGCCCAAGATTGCCGATTGTTGTCGAGCGTCATCATATTGAGCGTGCTCTGGTTGTTGAGGCGCGAAATGCCGTTGAAATAGTGCAGCCCCGCTCCCAGCGTGTGGTTTTTGTGAACGTTGTATTGCGCCCAAACATCGTGAAAAAAGAGCTGAGAACTTGCCCCCTTGCCCAGCGGACTCATATTGCTCGCATTGAGGCTGTTTTGTCCAAAATGGGTGAGAATTAGGAATTTGTCGGTGATTTGGGCATACATCAGTACCCGAGCGCGGCGCAAGTTAAACCCAAAGCTGGCGTCGTTGTTATCGTCTGGAAGCAGTGTGTTGGCTTGTATTTGCGCCCATGAGATGACGCGGAAATATTTGGTTCCTTCGTCGTTGAGTTTTATTTTGATCCCCCCTGTGTAGTCGGGCGAACCCTGAGCCAATACCCCCTGCCCAAGTAGTAAGCAGCCTAGCAATAGGCCCCCAATTAATTTCTTTTTCATACTGTTCATTTTTTTTGATCCATCAATCCCGCTTCGAAGACGACTGCAAATTCCAAAAAAAATGAATATTTCGGTAAATTGGTATAGTTAATTGGTAAGTGCTATAGTTTTAGTACAAAGAACCTTATAAAAACTATTTCCTAAAGCGTTCCCATTTAATTAACATGAACTTATCCCCCAATTCGGTTACAATGACGCCCGCGTTGTTGAGGTTGTCCGCTTCGCTAAAATAAGCCACCAATTCTTGTTGGTTGAGAATGCGGTAACTGGTGTGGTAAGTATTGTTGTGTGGCCGTTTGATGTTGTATTTTTTGACCCAATTGATTACACTGACGTGTGAAACGCCCAAAATACGCTCAATTTCTCGATAGGTTAAACCCTCCAAATAGAGCTGTAGGGCTTTGTTGACGTAATAATCATCAATTTTCTTTCCTACCTTAAAAACAGTAAAATAGTAACCGCAGTCCTTGCATTTGTAGCGTTGGCGGTTGTTGACAATGCCGCTTCTAATGTTTTTAGGCGATTGACAGCTGGGGCAGTTCTTTTCATTCATAAGCTTTTTTTATTGACTACACTATTTTAGCAAAAATATACCATTTTAGCAAAACTATAGTGCGTTTATTCATTATCTACCCAAAATAGCTTCTATAAGTCTTCTTTTAAGCCGAATTTAATGCTGTTGCACAACTATTTCATACTGCTTTGTCACCGCTGTAGATTACAAAAATTCATTAAAAAAAGCCCGTTTCAAACCATGTTTGAAACGGGCGCTCTAGGTATTTATTCGTTTGTTTGTTGGATTACTTAAGAAGAAATTCTGGGGTAGAAATATCCCTTTTAACGCGTACTGCGCGCCCGCATGCTCCAATAATTGGCCAAAAATTGATACCCAATGAACAGCAAAATATAGGTAGACCATATTCCTTCCCCTATTGCATTGCCCAAAAGCAGCGTCCCGATGGCTCCCAAGCCTATCGCCCATAGACCAATCAGCGACCAACGGGCATAGCGCTCCATCGTAGTGTCAATAAAACGAAAATAGGTTGTAGTAGGAATTAAAATGGTGAGTACAAAAGCGCCCAAGAGCATAAACAGCTCTATTTGGGTTTGCCAATAAGTAATAAAAAAGCCTGCGCCGAGCAGCAAGCCAATACCGACCACCGTAGCCGCCCTAGATTCTTCTTTGGTCAAAGCGTGGCGCGCCACTTTATCCAATTTTATCAACAAATTAAACAAGGGCTGCATCATCCAAGTCGCATAAAAAGACACCGCCAATACCACCACCACAGGCATCAAAATCGGATAGGTCTGTGCAGCGTTGTACAAGTAGCGATAACCAAAAAAAGCAGCGATGATGATGATCCATTGGGCTTGCTCGGTTTGTTTGCCCATGAAAAACATCCAGTTCAAAAAGAAGCGATACAAGAAATTCTTGGCTTTCAAAGCTTCCAATAAACCCAACCGCGCTTGTTCGTTGTTGGGGTCTAGCCGCAGCGCCTCTACAAAATGCTCTTTGGCTTTGTCGTGCTGCTTGGATTCCAACTGCGCCCAGCCAATATTGCTGTGGGCATAACTGCTGTTGGGGTCAGCAGCCAGCGTTTCGCGCATGGTACTTTGCATTTCGTCCTTGCGCCCCAATTTGTTGAGCGCAGCCACCCGCACATTCAGCGCCATCGTATGACTTGGATTAATAGACAAAGCTCTATTGGAATAATCCAGCGCTTCCTGCCACTTTTTTTGTACGCTTTTCATTTGCCCTACCAGTGCAATCAAATCAGCGTGGGTTGGTGCCATGCCTATACCGCGTTCGGCCACTTCGATGGCCTCAGGCAAGGCATTGTCATTCGCCAAATTCAGCGCCAAAAGATAGTACACCAAAGGATTCTCGGCGTCTTGTTGCAGGCGTTCTTTGGCGAGTGCGATGGCCTGCCCGTGCTG
>CAYUZF010000028.1:0-8719 GCA_964449615.1 uncultured Aureispira sp. | reverse complement strand
AAAACAAATCAGCCGCATCAAATGCGCGGCGCTGCTTTCTGGGTTCTCACCCAATGCCTTGCGCAACTCTTCCAACGCCTGCTCGTAGCGCTGCACGTCGATGAGCGCCTGCGCCCGCTGCAAATATTGTTCTTCGTACATCTTATTTTTTTAGGTTTAAATAGGCACGAACGTCGTCGTACAAACCGCTTTCATTGGCGTACAGAACGTGGTTTTTGGCTGTAGCCAACCATTCTTTGGTTGTAGGCGCTTGTTGCTTAATGGCTTGTAACAATTCTTTTTGCCCTACAGGAATCACACGATTCTCCAATAAAGATTCCTCCAATTTGCTCTCTACCGCACGGTCCACCACCGCCCGCAAATCTGCTCCTGAATAGTCCGCTGTCAATTTGACCAACTTTTTGAGGTTGATATCGTTTTTGGTGGGAATGCTTTCCAAGTACAATTGAAGAATGGCTTGACGCGCAGGCGCATCGGGTGGTTGTACAAAAATAATACGGTCGAAGCGCCCTGGACGTCGAAACGCAGCATCCAAATACCAAGGACAATTGGTAGCAGCCAGCACCAAAACCCCTTCGTTGGAATGGCGAATCCCGTCCAGCTCATCTAAGAATTGATTCACCACAAAACGACTGCCCGAACGCTGGTGGCTAGAACGGCTGGCACCCAGCGCATCCACTTCATCAAAAAACAACACACAAGGCTGGCGCTCGCGGGCTTTCTGAAACAAACTGTGCAAATTCTTCTCACTGCTGCCCACCCACATGTCCAGCACATCGCTAATGCCCACGTTAATAAACGACGCCTTGATTTCGCCTGCGGTAGCGCGGGCCAAAAGAGTCTTACCACAGCCTGGCGGGCCATACAGCAACACCCCTCCTCCTACTTTTTTGCCATAAGCCTCATAAATCTGTGGATTTTTAAGGGGGTGTATAATCTTCAGGGCAATTTCTTTTTTAACTTTTTCTAAGCCCCCCACATCCGAGAAATCGATGGCGGGTTTTTCAATGGGTGCATCGAGGTAATCCTCCCCATCGTTTTGCGGGTCGCCACTGCCACTACTTTGATTGGCCAATGCGGCACCGCTTTCGCGTAATCCCTGTTGCAAAGCGCGCTCAAAATCGGCATTTTTCAAAGCCAAGTCTTCTTTGGTTGCTTTGTCGTAATACTGCTTGGCAGTTTGCCACTCTTCTTGTTCAATGGCCAAAAGCGCCAGCAGCCACCAAAAAGCAGGTTGTTGACAGCCCTGGTTTTCCAACTCGTCCGCAATGACCGCCGCCATAGAGCTTTTGCCTAGTGATACAAAAGTATGGGCAAGCATCAACTGTGCAGTTTCGTCTTTGGGGACGAGGCGCAACGCCGCTTTTAACTCTTCGATGGCTTCCTTCGGATAGCCCTGATTTAAATACTCTTTGGCCAAGACTTTCCTCAAAACAGCATTGTTGGGCGACAATGCCACAGCTTCTTTTAGATTTTTTAAGGTTTCATTCATACCTTCACGATTATTTGAACAGCTGGGAGGCTGTGTTATTTTTTACAAATGGAGTTCCTGGTAGTTGTTTGTTGTACCAACAACTACCCACTCCGAGATAAAACACAACTATGAAACTATTGTTGGTGGCGGCTACGGAATTTGAACTCCTGCCTTTGTTGGCGTATTTAAAGAAAAATTTTAAGAATAAAGACAACCGTCGCTTTTTTTCTCAGCAAATAGACCTGCACGTTTTGGTAACGGGCGTGGGGCCTGTGGCCGCTGCTTTTGCGTTGGGAACGGTGCTGGCGCAGCAGCAATTTGACTGGGCACTCAATTTGGGTATCGCAGGGGCGTTTAACCGTGATTTTGCGTTGGGGGATGTGTTTCAGGTGGTCAACGACCGTTTTGCGGACGTGGGCGTGGAAGAGGCTGATGGACAATTTACGGACGTGTTTGAATTAGAATTGATGGACTGGAACCAAGCGCCCTTTATCAACGGCAAACTTTACGCGCCTGATACCGAAGCGTCTTTTTTGCCGCAGGCCAGTGCTCTTACGGTCAGCAAGGTACACGGTACGGTCGAGAGCATTGCAAAAATTACGGCTAAATACACAGCGGACTTGGAAACGATGGAAGGGGCGGCTTTTTATTACGCTTGTTTGCAGCACCAGTTGCCTTGTTTGCAGGTGCGCGCAGTGTCTAATTATGTGGAACCCAGAAACCGTGCAGGTTGGGAGGTGCCATTGGCCATAGAGCGCTTAAATGCGGTGGGGGTTAAAATTGTAGAAGCGTTGGTGGAGTAAAAGCAATACATAGATAAGGGGCGACTACCGTCGAGATGTCGCCCCTTATCTACTACCTTACGCCTCTGTGCTAGCGCTCGTTCTCTCCTTCCAACACGCGAATCATGGCGTCTTCTCTAGCGCTGCGTTTTTTCTTTTTGCTAAATTGATCAAAGAATTTGCCCCAAGCCAAAGGATCAAAAATAGCTTGTGGTGCCTGCTGTCCCTGGTAAGAATAAGTGTTGGCTTGCATGCGCAAATATTGCAACGCCGCTTCTTTGCCGTCGTTATCGGTTGCTTGCGCAATGGCTAGCAATTGGCGTTTGTCCAGATTATCTTTGGCGATGGCCTCTAGCTCACGAGCACGGTTGGGCTGCATCGCCAAAAATTCTGCTGCTAAATTATCGCGGTCGGGCCATGGGAATACCGTTACTTGCTCTAGGTTGACCTCCGTTGCTTCCAATTCTACCGTTAGGCTGTAGTACATGCCTGTAATATCTTCTGGAATAACAATGTCACGAGATTCATACCCTACTGCTGAAAAAGTTAGGGTTTGCCCTTTTTTGACAACAACAGAATACATGCCTTCATAATTGGCATACGTCCCTTGGGCAGTCCCTGTCACGGCTACGGTCACAAACGGAATGTATTCATAAGCACCTCGCGGCGTTTTGGTCAAGACCAAGCCGTATACTTCTACAATATCCGAAGGCTCTTGGGCTTGTACGGTTGCACACAGGCTGGTTACTACTACTAGAGTGATGGCTATAATTTTATGTAACATAAGCTAAATAATCTAAGTTGTTAAAATGGGGCTTACTACTAATTTAACGCAAATTGCGCACAAACGTTACAAAATGCCCGTCAAAGGATGGACATTTTTCTAATGGCCCCATGATTTGGTATTCGTAAGTTCTTGTTGTTTTCATAAACGCAACTCCTAGTGAGGACGTTGGTATTTTAACGTCCTACTAACACTTGCAATTGCGAGGCTGGCCTTGCCGTATCTAATTTACAAACAAACCGTAAATATCGTTGCCATTAGCAAATAGAATTAGTCCGAGCAACAACAGAATTCCAAACAGTTGCGCCCACTCCATAAACCGTTCATTGGCAGGGCGGCGAGCAATAATTTCATACAAAATAAACAACACATGGCCGCCATCCAATGCGGGAATCGGCAGCAAATTCATAAAGCCTAAAATAAGCGACAAGGCGCCTGTCATGCGCCAAAAATATTCCCAATCCCAAACAGGGGGAAACATTTTTCCAATAGAAATAACCCCTCCTACACTTTCCGTCGGCTTCAAACGCCCCGAAAACATCTGTGCAAAAGCTTTTAATTGGCTCGCAATTAAATCGTAACTGCGGTTAAAAGCCAAAGGAATAGACTCGCTCAGGCTGTAATGTCGACGCTCCAAGTCCAAAAAGAACCCGTAGCCGCGTGGATTAACACCAATGGTTGCATTTTCGCTGGTTTTCACCAAACTATTTTGCAATTTTCCTGCTCGGTAATAGGCAATGCTGATGACACTGTCTTTGTATGGACGAACGGCGCGTTTAAAATCAATAAAAAAAGGCGTCGGTTGCCCGTTGACCGCTACAATAGAGTCGCCTGCTTGCAATCGGGCAGAATCGGCACCCGTTCCCAGCCCCACCTTGCCAATCACAAAAGGTATGCGAATGTCCATCAAGCTCTTCTCTTTTTTGCTGTAGGCAGGTAGTTTCAATACCGAACTGTCTTCGACCGTAAACGCTACTTTTTGTCCATCGCGCAACACTTGTACCTCGTACTGCTTGTCCAAAATCATGTATTTGGTGACTTTACTTGGATTAAATTCATGCAGATTTTGTTCCCCAACAGACAATACCTTATCCCCATCTTTAAAGCCCATTTCTCGCGCCAAAGGACTCGTACTAATGCCGTATTTGATGTTGTCGTTGGTTAAAATCAAATCTCCATATACCCAAGCCACCATAATGTATAAAAACAAGCCCAGCGCAAAATTGACCGTTACCCCTCCCAACATAACAATTAGGCGTTGCCAAGCGGGTTTGGTTCTAAAATCGCGTTCGTCGGGAGCCGATTTTAGGGCATCGCGGTCCAAGCTTTCATCCATCATCCCCGTAATCTTGACGTAGCCGCCCAGAGGCAACCAACCAATGCCGTATTCGGTTTCTCCAAATTTGCGCTTGAACAAAGAAAACTTGGGATTAAAAAATAGGTAAAATTTTTCTACACGCATTCCAAACCAACGGGCGGGCAAAAAGTGCCCCATTTCGTGCAAAGTAATCAATATAGACAAGCTCAACAAGAGCTGCATCCCCATTATAAAATATCCCATTTCAGTAATTTATAGGTCGTAATCAACCCTTCTAATAATACGAACTAATGATAAAATTTCTCCACAAAGAAGACCAAAAATACAAAAAGAATCTTACTCTTAGTCCTTGCTGTTGGGCTTTGGCTGATTTAGCTGCTGTAAGATAAATTTTGTGTAAAAAAACACGTTTATTTTTTGTGATAATGTGGTTTATAACAAAAAATATGCGAAATTGATTAACCTTTTCTGTGCCGACAGGCAGTTTTATGTACCGCTCTTTTGTGCTGCACAAAATGCGCCAATAAGTATTTTGCCGCATGCAGACGTTTGCGGTCATAGCAGCAAGAAAAACACAGCAAAGTGCTTTCTGTTCACTTTTACAAAAAATGTTACTAAACTGTTAACAGACAATAACTTACAAATAGCGCTAACTTATTTTTTTGGCAAGTATTTTGAATTGTAATAACCCAACTTAACTAGTGTTTTATGTTTTATGAATTTCAAGGTTATAAGCCTGTAGTTGATCCTACCGCCTTTGTACACCCACAAGCCAATGTAACGGGAAATGTGTTGATTGGCGCACAGGTCTACATTGGACCAGGGGCTGTGCTGCGAGGCGATTGGGGGCAGATTATTATAGAGGAAGGTTGCAATGTGCAAGAAAATTGCGTCGTCCATATGTTTCCAGGCAAAACCGTTCATTTGCATCCAAGTGCCCATATTGGACACGGAGCCGTAATTCATGGCGCTAGTGTAGGCGAAAATGCCTTAGTGGGGATGAATGCCGTCCTGATGGACGATGTAGAAATTGGAGCGAATTGTATAGTTGGGGCGCTGTGTTTTGTGCCTGCCAACACCAAAATACCGAAGCAAAAACTCGTAGTGGGCAATCCTGCCAAAATTATTAAGGACTTGCCCGATGCGATGGTCGCTTGGAAACGGGAAGGTACGGGCTTGTACCAACAATTACCTGCCGAATGCCAACAAACCCTTCGCCCCTGCGAGCCGTTGACTGCCGTGCCAGCAGATCGACCCATTCAAGATTTTTCGCAGTACAAGACTTGGCACGAATTAAATAAAAAATAGTTTACCAGCGAAGTTGGCGACTTGCCCCAGTACCAACTTTCACAGTCCTATAAAGATATGTTAGATGAAATAGTTTTAATCGACGATGATAGTTTAAATCATAAAATTTGCGCCTGTATTATCCGCCAATTCTTGCCCGACACGCCCATTCATTTTTTTAGCAATGGCGAAGCGGGGCTAAGTTATTTAATTGGCAAGCAGGATGAACAATTAAAAACGTTGGTGTTGTTAGATTTGCAAATGCCTGTTATGACGGGGTTTGAATTTTTGAATATTTATGAAAATGCCATTGCGCACCAACATCCACCTTTTACCATCTGTTTGTTGAGCAGTGAAGTGGAAGCTACCAAACGGCGTTGTTTAAAGGCTTATCCCAGTGTGCTGGATTATGCCAACAAGCCGCTCGAAGTCAGTCGCATCGAGGAGCTAATTGCTCGCGCTATTGAAAAGCTTAACGCACAGCCTACTGTTCAGGCGAACCGCTAACTTTGTCGGGTGTGTGCTGGTAGGTAGGTGCATCCTGCTTGCCAGCACACACTATGCCTACCTAACAAAGAAAAAAGCCATTCCTGCCCAATCTCGACGGACACTTCTAGCCTTACCCAATTGGCGGACTGCGCCGTAAACATCTCCGTTGGACTTTATTTCGCCAATCTTACGACTGCGTTTGTACACCTCGCCGCTGTTTCCAATGCGCCCTACTTTGCTAAAACCTTCATGCTCTATGGTTTCATCACTATAAAAAAAGGCGCTCCAAATTACTTCGGAACGCCCTATATGCTAATCTGTTGAAACTTATTCTAAGCTAATTTTAGAAGCATCGTTCGGTAAGTCGGGTGCGTACAACATCACCTCGTTGCAAATACCTGATTGTAGTGTTTCGGCAAATCCTTGATATTTGGACGCCTTAAACACTTTGTACTTACGGATATACCCTGCTCCTGGATTGGCATTTTTACCTTTTGGATCCAGGGTGAAGGTGTATGTTTCGTCCCACTGCTTTTTGTCTTTTTTGGACAATTCTGCATAGTTGTCTGGACGGAAATTAACGACTACTTCGTATTCGGTATATTTTAATGGGCTAATGTTGGCCTCTTTCACCTTGCTTACTTTGATGACTTCAATAACGCCTGAAATACGCTCGTTGAAGACACAATCTTTGCGTTTTGTTTCGTTGATAATGCGCTGTGCCAGCTCTTGTTCGATGGACTTCATTTTTTCTAGCGCTTTTTGCTTGCGCAAACGCTCTTCCTCTTGTGCCTTAGCATTTTGAATGGCTTGTAAACGACGCTCTTCTTCCTTTTGCTCAATTTCGCGCTGAATTTCTGCTTCTACTTCTTTGCGTAATTTCTCGCGCACTTCTTCTTCTTTGCGTTGTCGCTCTATTGCTTCCAGCTCTTTGCGCTTTTCTTCTGCTCTGGCTTCGCGCTCTGCTTCTTTGGCTTTGCGTTTGGCATCGCGGATGGCATCAGAAGCACTGGCACCTTTGCTAGTAGTTGTGTTGGTGTTTCCTGCCAGCGTTTCTTGACTGGCGGCATTGAGTTCTGCTTCGTATTGCTTGCGCATTTCTGCTTCAATTTCTGCACGCATTTCGCGTTCGTTGAAACCGTTGTCGTTGCCATAGGTAACAGGCACATCGCCCTCTTCGATGGATTTACGCAAGTTCTTCTCTACCAATTCGCGCATCTCTTCTTCCGTCAAGTTGGCAATTTCCTCAGGCGTCAACCCACCGTAGTCAAATTCCTGAATAGGGGTTTCGTCGACTACTTCAGGGGTTTCTACTGGATCTACGACTTCTTCGATGGCACCATCTTGTTCTCTGGCCTTACGGCGCTCATAAGCACGGTTGGCGTCAATGGCTTGCTGTTCGTAGGCTTTTTTGGTATAGTCAATAATATTTTCATACGCTTCAAACAAATCGTTGTCTAAAGCTTTGGACTCGTAGGTAAACCGCTCCAAACAAGCTTCTCTATTTCGAGTTTGTAGCAAGTTCATAGCGTAGCGCGTTCCTACTTTTACGTTTTTCTCTTTGAGGTACTCTGGACCTACGGGGACACGGATAGCACGAGAGCGCAATACAAACTCAATGTCCTCGTCTTGCAACATTTCTAGCATTTCTCCCCCTTCCATTGGCGTAAAGCGGAACAACACTTCGTGTTCATCGTATTTCAAGGCGCTCTCCGATGCAGGGCGAATCACCTCAATAGAAGTCACTTCTGCCAAGCCTGGCAAGACTTCGTATTCACAATCTCTCACTACCTTCGTGCGCACTTTGTCGCCATCGCCCGCGCTGGGGCCGCGCTGCGCCATCAATGCAGTAGAGAATAGACAACAGGCGGCAGCGGCTGCCCAAGTAGCATATAGCTTTCTCATAAGTATCAATTTATTTTGTGCCAATAGTTTTTTAAAATCTAATAACCCTTTGTAGTTCAGCGGGGTTTCTTTCCAACAAGAATATAAATAGAAAGATGCAAAAGTAATGCAAAGTGGTGCTTTACTTTTGTACTTTGATTTAACTTTAACGTCTTATTATTGCTTTAATAGCTAAAGTAAGGCTTTTTTAGGCTTTTACGTAGAAACGGGTTTATTTGTTGGGCTTTTGCGTAATTTTGTCGGATTAATAATTGAAGAGGACTAAGAACATTATGGAACGCCATCAAAAACTAGCAGTTAGCGAATATTTTTACAGCTTACAGGGAGAAGGTCGGACGATGGGCATTCCCGCTATTTTTTTGCGCCTGACGGGCTGTAACTTGCTCTGTGGTGGTCAAGGCGCGGAAAAAGATGGGCAATTGCACGACGGCGCGACTTGGATTTGCGATACCATCGACGTTTGGATGCGGGGACAGACGTGGAATTTCCCCGATTTGCTGACGGAGTTGAATGCTAAAACGGACTTTGTAGCGCGCTTGCGGTCGGGGGTACATTTGGTTATTACAGGCGGTGAACCCTTGCTGCAACAGGCACGTATCGTAGCCTTTTTGACATTTCTGGAAACAGAATACGCGCTGAAACCCATCGTAGAAATAGAAACCAACGCCACCGTATTGCCC
>CAYUZF010000027.1:29349-33231 GCA_964449615.1 uncultured Aureispira sp. | reverse complement strand
TTAAATTCTTCATAGTGGTACGGTTGTCGGTTCGTATAGAATAAGAAAATCAGAAACGGTGCAAGTTGTCTAATTATACGTAAGAAGAGGAACTTTTGTTTTGATTTTTTGTCTTTGAAATTTTTATTGTAATAAAGGAAACTTTTTTTATAAAAAAATCGTTTTGAACCCACAACTTGAAACTAAAACTTAGTGTAAGGCTGTTTGCTTAAAAGTTGGAACTCCTCTAATAGATTAGTACCTTTGTAGTATGAGCAATTTTGTAGTATCCGCCAGAAAATACCGCCCGATTCGTTTTGACGATGTTGTAGGGCAGCAGCACGTTTCGCAAACGCTAAAAAATGCCATTCAAAATGACCATTTGGCGCAAGCGTTTCTATTTTGTGGGCCTCGTGGGGTCGGCAAAACTACCTGCGCACGTATTTTAGCCAAAGTTCTCAATTGCAAAAATCCTACTCCCGACAAAGAACCCTGCGATGTCTGCGAGTCTTGTCAAGCGTTTAATAAGAATGCTTCGCTTAATATTTCTGAGTTGGATGCGGCTTCTAACAACAGTGTAGAACACATTCGCGCATTGATTGAGCAGGTGCGTTTCGCGCCACAGCAAGGCCAATACAAAATCTACATCATTGATGAGGTACACATGTTGTCCCAGCAGGCGTTCAACGCGTTTCTAAAAACCTTGGAAGAGCCGCCCTCCTATGCGATTTTCATATTAGCAACCACCGAAAAACACAAAATCATTCCTACGATTTTGTCGCGTTGCCAAATCTTCGATTTTAACCGCATTCAGGTGTCGGATATGACGGCGCATTTGCAAAAGATTTGTAAGGAAGAGGGCATTACTGCAGAAGAGGAAGCCCTGCGCGTCATCGCTCAAAAAGCCGATGGTGCTCTGCGGGATGCGTTGTCTATTTTTGACCGAATTGTAAGCTTTGCTGGCGAGCGCATTACCTACCAAGATGTAATTGAGAATTTAAACATTCTGGATTACGACTACTATTTTCGGATTGTCGACGCGATGGTAGGGGAAGATGCCAGCCACTTGCTGCTGATTTTTGATCAAATTTCTAGGAAGGGTTTTGATGGCGATATTTTTATCAATGGCCTAGCCGAGCATTTGCGCAATTTGTTGGTTTGTCAAGATCCGCGTACCCTGGAGCTATTGGAAGTCGGGGAAACCATAAAAGCGCGCTACCAACAGCAAGCTAGTGTTGTTCCTACAGCATTGATTTTGTCGGCATTGAGCCTAGCCAACGACTGTGATGTACAATATAAAATGGCAAGGAATAAACGTCTACATGTGGAAATGGCGCTGATTAGAATGGCTTATATGCAACGGTCTATGCCTGCGCATCAAGTCGTGCAGTCGGCTCCTGCCCAAGAAAAAAAAACATTTGACCCCACCCCTACTGTAACTAACTCTATGGTGGAGGAACCCCGCGCTGTTTATAAAAAAACGCCTGTAGAAAATCCCGTCATGTCCACTGCTCAAACGCCTGTGGCAAAGGTAACTCCTTCGGAAGAGGAAATAAAGTTAGGAGTGCCAACTGAACAGCTTGAGCAAGAAGAAAAAACACCTGTGGCCGAATTGAAATCAGACAATACGCCTGCCCCCACGCCAGCTGTAAAGCGCAACAAATTTGCGGCTAAGTTAGCCCAGAAGAAGAGCAACAGTTTGCTTTCGTCGTTGAAAGATGCCGTACAAGCCGAAGAACAAGCACCTAAAAAAGAGGCGTTGCCCTTTACCACAGAAAATTTAGCCGCGCTCTGGAAACAACACTGGTCCGCAGAGGAGTCGCCTTCTACCCAATTGCTGTACAAAAATGCTAAGATCGAGATTCTGGATGAGGAGTTGGGGACGTTGCGCGTGGTCGCAGCGGGCAACCGTGCTAAGGATGCTATTTACAGAGACAATGTACTCAAACAACTCCTGATACAAGAATTTCAAAAGAGAACCTTAACGTTAGAAGTAGTTGTAGATGAAAACAAATTAGACCTTCCAAAAGCTAAACCGATGCTTCCACAAACCGACCGCGAGAAATACGTTCATTTTCTAAAGATGAACCCACTACTTAAAGACTTTCAAAAACAATTTAAGTTGCTGCCTCCTAAGTCGTAAGCAATTGAACGATCATGAAGCTGTTCTGACTATGCAAAAAAACAACATCCAACTTCAGTTGACTTTTGACGAAATAAATACGGTACTCAAAGCACTGGGTAATTTACCGTTCAATGAAGTGTATGATTTAATTGGAAAGATACACGACCAAGCCAATAGCCAAGCTAAAGAGTAGTTGAGCGGAACACTATGGAACACTATGTAGAAATATCAGCAGAGGATTGCTTTATTGGTTTGGTAGACGCGGCAAGCTACGAAGGCTTTATTGGTGGAGAAGTAGATTTCGAAACCTTGGAAAGGCACATTGTCGAGCAAATGCAGCAAGGGCGTTTACTTTTCTGGGGCGCGCCTGTTCCCAATCGTTGGACACTTCGCCTCACCAACAAGGCACAAGCGCCTGAAGCCGCGCAAACGTTTCACGGCTATGTACAGATTACTACTGGCTCTTTGCAAGTAGTCAATTACAGCGCTTTGTTAGAAGCCGCAGAATTTGAAGAGGATAGCTTATTGGAACAACCCTTAGACAGTGTTGAATTGCCAAAAGGCTGGTATAAAATTACGGTTTGCCAATTGATTGATCTAACGGCGGCTCAGTTACAAGAAGAAAGCTTGGGCTATGAAATTATTTGTACCCCACTTGTGCAAGCACCGCCTACTCCCAGCAACTCCTTTAAAAGCATCCCTTGGTCAATTTATTAAAAATTATCCCTCAATTTTGTAACATTTTTTGAAGAAGGGTAGTAGTAGTAGTAGTAGTATTAAAATAGAGCGCTAGAAAGGACGCCCCAACTTTTAAGGCTAGAAGAACAATTGATGAACATGTACCATTTTAAAGACAGATACGTAGATCCTTTAACGGACTTTGGTTTCAAGAAACTCTTTGGAACAGAACCGAACAAAGCGCTACTCATTGATTTTTTGAACACCATTTTGCCCAATCAAAAGATTAAAGACTTGACTTACGGTGCTGGAGAAAGACAAGGTTTGACAGAAATAGACCGCAAAGCTGTTTTTGACCTCTACTGTACGGGCGAGAATGGCGAGCGCTTTATTGTGTAAATGCAGAAGGCCAAGCAAGATTTTTTTAAAGATAGAAGTGTGTTTTATGCTTCTTTTCCCATCGTAGAGCAGGCCAAAAAGAACAAGTGGAATTTCAAATTAGATTCCGTTTATTCAGTGGGTATTTTAGATTTTATATTTGAAGACCACAAAGAAGAAAAAGGCTTTTTCCATGTCGTACAATTGAAAGACCAGCATTGTAACGTCTTTTACGACAAGCTGAAATTTATTTACATCGAACTGCGTAAAATAGCCAAATTTACGCCCGAAGAACGAAAAGGCTACCAAAGTAGCTTAAAATATTATTGGGATCTCAACAACGTGGTCGACTTTTCTAGAAGGGAAGGTGTGAAAGAAGGCTTAATAGAGGGTATAGAGAGAGGTTTAGCAAAAGGTAGAATTCAAACACAGCTCAAAATTGCTAAAGCCCTGAAAGAAAGCGGCATCGCTACAGCCATAATTGCTCAAACAACAGGTCTTTCCGAAGAGCAAATTAAACAATTATAAACAAAAGCAGAAAACTTTAATCTTAGTTTTTGGGCTCAAAACTTGACTTTCTGCAGCAATATTTAGACATTTGTCTAAATGTACAAATACAAAGCATGAACCACCTTTTCAAAGCGTTAAACGATTCTACACGGCGGGCAATTTTAGAGCTGCTAAAAGAAAGCGATTTGACGGCAGGAGACATCGCCGCTCAT
>CAYUZF010000027.1:28584-29339 GCA_964449615.1 uncultured Aureispira sp. | reverse complement strand
ATTTCTAAACCTAGTATTTCCCACCATTTGGATTTGCTCAAGCGGGCAAATCTGGTAACTTCTGTTCGTAAGGGACAGTACTTGCTTTATTCGCTCAATATGAGTGTGTTTGAGGAGGTTATCCAATGGTTGATGCAATTTCGAGACAGCAACAAAGAGGATTGATTTTTAAGAATTAGCTGTTGCATATTGCAGCTATTAACCCTATTGATTATGACGATTACGACTGGTTTTCTGAAAAGAGAAGGAATACTTTTGCTCTTGGCTTTGGCGCCTATTTTTTATTTTTTGTGGATTTGGCCAACCGTCCCCGACACGGTTCCCCTGCATTGGAATTTTAAGGGCGAGGTAGATAATTGGGGTTCTAAGGAGATTTTACTGGGCGTTATTATTGGTATCAACCTATTTATTTATGGTTTGATGCTGGCGTTGCCCCATATAGCGGCGCGTAAAAGGGAATTGCAGGCAATGGGCGTCAAGTATACGCGCATTCGGGTGGTTTTGCAGTTGTTTATTACTGCGTTGAGTTTTGCGATCATCATCATGGCCAACAAGGAAGATTACAAGTTTAGTAATTACTTGTTGGGGGGCTGTTTTATTCTATTTATGGTGTTGTTTGGCAACTATGTGGGCAGCATTCGCCCCAACCATTTCTTGGGGGTACGCACGCCCTGGACGTTGCAGTCAGACGATGTTTGGCGAAAAACCCACCGCTTGACGAGTCGTTTGTTGTTGGGCGGGGCAGTATTGGGCGT
>CAYUZF010000027.1:15491-28574 GCA_964449615.1 uncultured Aureispira sp. | reverse complement strand
GCCCGATTCTTGGGGAATGTTGAGTGTGGCATTGCTGTTGACGGGGGCGCTGTTCGGGCCTGCGGTATACTCCTTTTTTTTGTTTCGACAAGAGGAGGAGGAGCAACAGTAAAATAAAAAGGCGACTAGCCTGATCTACTAGTCGCCTACTGGTTGGTTATGATTCGTTGGTGAAAACCATAGGTATGTTCCGATTGGTAGTCGGAAGTTCTATTGCTGTTTACAGGTCAGCAAAAGAATTATCTTGGCCGTTGTTGTTGCCATAACGCTTCCAAGTATCGTTTTTCTCTACCCAGATTTGTCCCTCTTGATCCAATTTGATGGCATCGTACGCAGTTTCTACTACCTCAAAGCCTTGCTCGTTAAGCAAACCCCATTTTCCATCTACCATTACTGCTGCTAGACCGTCATTAAAACCGCCTACCCAATCGTAACGCAATGGTGTCAAGCGCTTACCTTGTTTGTTGACAAATGTCCATTTGCCGCTTTTATTAACCGCTGCGTAACCGTTGTTGAACAAACGAATGTCATCGTAGATAGGCTGGCAAATTTCGTATCCTTGTTTGTTGATCAACCCAAATTTTCCTTCTGCTTTGATTAACGCAGCCCCTTCTTGGTACTCGCTGATAATTAAGGCTCCTGTGCTGGTTGTTCCTTTGTTAGGCGTACCTTCTTGAATAGAAGCGATGAATGCAGTTTCAGAAAAAGTTTGGTTGCTTACCAATTGGGCTTGTGTGTTGATCGCTAAAAGACTCAAAGCCACGATTACTAGTGTATTTCTTAAGCTTGTGAATGACCCTTTCATAATGATGTGTTGTTTAAAGTTAGTTTGTATTCTTAATAAAAAATTATTGTCGTAATTATTACTGTCACAAATCGTTTTTAGTTTGTTCGTACGATTCAGCTGACATTACCTATAAGCCAATTAACCGTTCAAAAGGTTCCGCTATAAAATTAGCTTCGACTACCACCTAGAAATTCTCGATGAACGATCGTTCTCTCTGGCTCAGTACCGCCTATTTTAATAGCTCGTTTACAAATAGTTCAAGCACATTTTTTATAAGGTTAACGTTTCTACTTCCGCTATTTTTTCTTACCCACCAAATTCTATTTGGGTGTCAATTTGATTCTAGAAGTATTATTTGTTGCCTTTTGTAAATGGCTCTCTATTCTCTTTTTTTACCGTTTCTTGTCAAAATGTTTGCTTTCTTGTAAAGCAACTTATCTATTCTTTGCTGACACAAAATTAGACTATTATTCTTAGTTTTCCATACTTTCAACGTTAAAACAGAATTAAATTCCGAAAGTTTTCACTTAACATTGGTTTTTTAAGCAATCGTATGAGCGTATAGTATTTGGAAGACTGTCCTTTTGAGAAATATTTGTACCTTTAGAAGTGTACTCCACCATTTTAATACATCCAATCGCTAGCTCATGCAAAATTTTAGTCGCCACTTCTTTTTTTTACTGTTGCTGGAAATTTTATTTTTTTCTTCTTGTGAATCGTCCATTTTTTCTCAATTGCGCCCAGAGACGCAGACATTTCTAC
Organism: uncultured Aureispira sp.; assembly: GCA_964449615.1. Lineage (GTDB taxonomy): Bacteria > Bacteroidota > Bacteroidia > Chitinophagales > Saprospiraceae > Aureispira. Next base: position 27,025 of record CAYUZF010000027.1, on the reverse strand, counting down.
GAAACCAAGAGCAGGCGCGTTGTAATTGTTTGGACCAGTATGGGCAGAATTTTCAGAACAAGATGAATGAGGCTATTTTTTATATCAATGGCCTATCCGAGCAATACGATTTAGATAATTTGTCCGTTTCTGAAAGCTACCAAATTAAAATAGGCATTATACCAGCTACCAGCCTAGTAAAAACGGTTTCTAAGTGTATTGGCGAAAAAACACCTCAAATCGACCAGTTGACTGGTATGCTTATTCAAGAAGATTTGCGGGTAGTGCTGCAATTGGACAGCACTCTATCGGATCAAGAATATCTGCGCCGACTCAACCGACCAGGTTTGGAAGTATTAGAGGAGTTATGCCCTGAGCATAAAGAGGCCGTAGAACGTTTTCAGGACTTGATAGAAGCAGCGCGTATTTTACCCGCAGAATTTCAATAAGACCTACTATATAGTAGTACAAAAAAACCAACTGCTCTAAAAAGAACAGTTGGTCGATCAGGTAGAGTAGTTTCATAGGGACTCGAACCCCAATTGATAGCTTCGTAGGCTATAGTCTTATCCAGTTAGACGATGAAACTGTGTCTCCTTGCGTGGTCAGTCTCCCAAGTAACCCTCACAAGGAGCGCGTGACAGAATAATAATTCGAAGAATGGGGCAAATAGCTCGCCTAGTTGGTATGGGTAGCAAGATTCGAACTTGCATCTGCTGCGTCCCAAACACAGTGCTTTACCGTATTAAGCTACACCCATAGTGGAAATGATAATTAAGTTTCCTCGCTCGGTCGGCTGCTTAAAAATCCATCCACTATTAGAATGGTAAAAATAATGATCCAAAACATGATTGATAAAGTTTAGTAAAAACGCCTATTGCCCTTCTACTCTATTCTCGGCCATTGCTTATTCAGCAACCACCAATTAATGAAAAAATTTATTGGGTACCTCTAGTGCGAGTCGAACGCACACTATACGGGGTCTAAGTCCGTTGCCTCTTCCAGTTGGGCTATAGAGGTAGGTCATCCTTTTTTATCCAGTCTTAAGTTTGCTCACGCGAATGCTGGATATAAGAGGATTATTAAGGTACTCCTAGTGCGGGTCGAACGCACACTGTACGGGGTTTAAGTCCGTTGCCTCTTCCAGTTGGGCTATAGGAGTTGGTTTTTCTCTATACTTAATGAGAATAGCTGATAAAAAGACATAGCACAGCTAGGTAGTTTTGTGTCAAAAACTACTATTTTTCAACTGCTTACTTTATGCTAGCTCTACCCGAGTCCTAGCTTGTAAGCACAGCTTTCCAAAGTAATACTTCGCGATAAATGGAAATTACCTGGATTGTGATACGGTCTTATCTTTGTGAAACTATACGGTTATTGTGGGTTTAGAGGGCTGGCTGGCGTAAAGCTATCCAATAAGGTAATGAGGTGAAAACACCTCAAAACCTAAGGATATATGTGCTTGTTTTTCTTTTTAGAAATATAGCTTTAGCGAGCGTAAGCTTCTAATTGCCAAATGCTGCGGACAGTATCAGGAGCCGTAACAGCGTACGGACGGACTTGCCCAACTGGGCGTTTACCTGTTACTTGGTGCGGTTGCAACGATGGTGAGACAGTAACGTCGTCAGACTGAAATAAGTAAAGATACTGGGCTAGCATGGGGACGATATGCTTGACTGAAGTTCTCATACGAAATAGCTTATGGTATGTGCCCGACAACCCACAAGGGATGGCGTTGCCCTACACATGACGTTAACAATAAGATGACTTTAAAACAAAAAGGTGTTGGTACAGCGTATGTTTGGGAGTGCTCTTACAACGCATTTTGAACAATGTCATCTTCGAGTAGCGCTAGCGCCCTCTAGGCATTCATTCTTTTGTCGTAATATACTTAAAACATAGTCCGTGCCAATCTCTGGTTGAAGCCAACAATTGCGGTACTGCCAGTACGATCAAGATGCTAATTAGGATAGGAAAGCAGCGACGGCAGCGCAGTTGTTGAACATTTCAACCGACTACGATGCGTCTAAACAAGCTAGCGCTTAGGGGCGCTCGTAGAAGGGTAATCGGTCTTTATGCAGTTGACCTTTCGGAAAATGCACACTTGATAGGGATACTAAGCAAGGGCGCACATTCGTCGTGTCTGAACAGAGTATTTGCAGGCTCCAAAATAATTGGCGGATTGCTGTAGAAATTCCCATAGTGAACAAATTAATTTTCCAATAAAAATGATGGTTTGACGCTTGGTAGCAGGGTTGTTGGGTTGCGTTGTTTGCGCCATTCAGAGAGTATAACCCAACACATAAAAACATAGTTCCATTCTAAGGAGAAAAAAGTTCTTTTTCCGTTTTTAATTTTGTCTTTCTAATAAAAAAGCTGCTTTTGTTTTAACACAAATAATTGACGTGCAAAGCTTTAAGAATTATTTAACCTTTTTCAAAAAAAATGCTGTTTATTTGAAATAGCGCTCCCAAAAGCCCTCAATTTCTTTTCTTGTTGTCAACAGGCCTCGACGTTGTGAGGGGATCAACGGCGTCATTCCGATATTAAATCGTCGGAGCTTGGGAAGTTGTTGAATAGCGGCGGGTAAGGCTTGCAGCGGGTTGCTGGCCAAATTTAAACTTTCGAGCTGCTGCAACTCGCCGAGCCAAGCAGGAATTTCTCGAATGGCACAAGAGCGGCAACTCAATCGCTTCAAATTTCGCAAAGCCCGTACCCATTTGGGAATTTGGTTCATTTTGGGATGCGATAGGGTCAAGGTTTCCAACTGCTGGCACTCCGCTAGCCGCTCGGGCAATGCCCAATACCGAGTAGAGGTAGCGATTAAACTTAGATTTTTGAGTCGTTGCAGGTCGCCCAGCGTATCGGGTAATTCGGGCAAGCGGTATTGAAAGATCATCAATTGCTCTAAATTCGCCAACAGTCCGAAAGTAACGGGAAGTGCTTTGAGGTGGTTGTTACTAAAATAGCACACGCGCAACTGCCTAAGTTCCTGCACGTTGCAAGGAAGTTCAGTAAGATGCGTATCGCTAATGGATAAAAAAGTTGTTTTTTGCAAATACATTAGCCAGGCATCCAGCTGTTTGTATTGCTCGCCGCCTATGTGCAAATGTTCCATTGGGATACTCGCTAGAACGTCTTGTTGTAAAGGTACTGGTTCCCAATTGGTTTGGTGGTATTTGGGGCGTTGCAATAAGGTTGGCAGCTGGTGAAGGCTGCGTAAGGTTTTTCGTTCTACAAATTGTATTAGGGGCAGATAACGGGCGCGAGTAGCTTCTTTGAGGGGTTTGTTGTGCCGCAATAGCGTCATTGCCAGTGTTATGTTTTCCTTTTCCCAGCTTTCTATCAATTCAAAAAGTTTCTCCGTTTCTTGTTTCAAATCCTGTATCTATTTCTAGTTGGTCGTCTAATTTGCTAAGGTGCTTTATTTTTGGGTGTTTCTTTTAATAAGCGTGGTTCTTTCAGTTATTTTTCTTGTTCCTATAATAGCCTATATAATAAAAATTTTCTTTAATTTTCGGCTTGTACTTTTGTGAATCTAAGCATTTCAAAAATAGTTTGTATCTTGACGGTCAGCCCGCTACTTTTCTTGCGAACCGACCCATTTATCTATTTATTTACAATATGACTACTGATAAACAGCCTCTCGATAATAATTCTAATACGCCCCCCGATAAGGATAAGTTTAACCTACCTGATAATCGTTTTACACACTGGCTCAAGACGATTTGGCAAGCGTTGAAAGAACTGTTCAGTTTGCGTTTGGATACGGACGAAACGGGTACCATTGAGGCCATTCATAAGAGCATAGAATTTAAAGGGGGTAACCTTTGGGGGTTGATTTTTGCAGCGGTGATTGCTGCCATTGGTCTCAACATGAATTCGGGTGCCGTAGTCATTGGCGCCATGTTAATTTCGCCGCTTATGGGCCCCATTGTCGGGGTGGGGTATGCGCTGGCAACCAATGATTTTGATACGCTTAAGAATGCGTTTAAAAACTTGGCTATTTTTGTCGTCGGCTCTATTTTTGCCGCAATGGTTTACTTTACCATTTCGCCCATCAAAACTTTAACGGATCAACTGGAAGCTCGTACCTATCCTACTTTTTACGACGTTATGATTGCTATTTGTGGTGGGGCAATTGGTATTGTGGCAAGCTCGCGTTTTGATCGCGGCAATGCAATTCCTGGGGTGGCGATTGCGACGGCTTTGATGCCCCCATTGTGTACGGTGGGGTATGGTTTGGCGACCGCCCAATGGACGTACGCGGGAGGCGCTTTCTATTTGTTTTTCATCAACTCCGTTTTTATTGCGGGCACCTCTTTTCTCTTTGTCCGCGCCCTAGATTTTCCCAAAAAAGAATTCTTAGACCCTGCCAAAGAGCAACGGTATAAAATTATCATGATTATAATTGTGGTGGGTACCATCGCGCCTAGTTTGTGGACGGGGTACAACCTAGTACAACGGGAGTTGTTCAACAGCAAAGCATTGGCTTTTCAGCACAAAGTAGATTCTTACCGCCTTGAAAAAGGAGTTATTATCGGTCAAAAAATAGACTACCGCCGCGATACACCTACCATTGTTTTGATTACTTCTGGAGGGTTGCGCAGCAGCGACCGCGACAATTTATTGCAAGAAATGGCCGAAGTGGGACTGGGCAACGCGCGTTTAGAATTTCGGGAGGGCAACTTAGACGTAGAGGTTTTACTCTCCGAAGTACAAAGCCTACAGAACAAATTTACTTCTATTAAAGACGAGTATTCCAGCATCCTAAAACGCGTCTATGAAGACAACGAAGTGGTTTTAAAAAACAAAACAGAACGTATTAATTTTCTGGAATCTGAATTGGCGAAGTACAAAGTACAGCGCAAGCGCAGCAGCAAACCCGTCGATGATATTGCCAGCGAATTTGCGGCACTCTATCCAGAAGCGGTGGAGATTTCTTACAACGAGTTGATTAAAATGAATACCACTACGCAAACGATGGATACCCTTCCAACCGTTATCTTACAATGGGAAGGCCGCCGCATGCGCGACGAACAAAAAACGCGGGTGGCCAATTTTTTTCAAACTAGGATGAAATTGGATACGATTGCGATTATTGTTTATTAATTGTTGCTAAAAAACTACTGTGGAAGCTACTGCTATTTTTCTGGATGTTTTGTTAGAAAGTCTGCAAGAAGGCTATTTCGTTAAATTAACCCTAAGCAAAGCGGCTCCCAAAACAGCGGCATTGCGCAACGTGTATGGGCGTTTGATTGTGGTAAAAGGCCAGCGCCTGCTCTCTCTTACCTACCGCTACCCTACGCAAGATGTTGTCAAGAATATTTCCTTTGATGCGGCTATTGCACAATTATCGACCCTACTGGGCCGTGATTTTTTAATCGCCACTTTGCGCACGACTCGCGAAGATTTGGTTTTACAATTTAATAAAAAACGCCGCGCGCGCTTGCAACGCCAGCAACCCAGCATTCGGCAGGCGCCTTCTTTGCAACACAACCAAGCAAAGCGCTACCTCATCGAAGAAGACGCGCCTTTTCTAGCGGCGTTGGGTCTGGCCAAAGCGGGCCGTGTGCTCAAAGCCCACCAAGACAAATACCGCCAAATCAACAAATACGTCGAAATCATGGCGGGGCTGCTGGCGCCGCTTTCTTCCGAATCGCCCTTGCAAATCGTAGATATGGGTTCGGGTAAGGGTTATTTGACCTTTGCCCTGGCGCACTACCTGCACCAAGAACAGCGTCCTGCTACGCTCACAGGCATTGAACTTCGAGAACATCTGACGGATTTTTGCAACCAACAAGCCGCTGCATTGGGCTGGTCCAACCTCACCTTTGTCGCACAAGACATTCAAGCCTATGACAATACCGCGATTGATGTACTCATTGCACTGCATGCCTGCAATACTGCCACCGATTTGGCTCTAGCCAAAGGCATTCAAGCACAAGCCGAAGTGCTGGTAGTTGCGCCCTGCTGCCACCGCCAAGTCCGCCAAGCGTTGTCCCCTCCTGAAAGTGCTTGGAAGGGCCTGCTCAAACATGGTATTTTGCTGGAACGACAAGCAGAATTGTTGACCGATGGCATTCGCGCCTTGTTGTTGGAAACAGCAGGGTACCGCAGCAAAGCGTTTGAATTTGTCAGCTCGGAGCATACCGCTAAGAATTTGATGATTACGGGTGTGCGACAGGCTGTAGACGCCGAGCAGCGCGCAACGGCATTGGCACAGGTGGCCGCCTTGAAAGCAGAATTTGGGTTGGCGGAACATTATTTGGAGGGTTTGTTAAAGGCTTAGAAGTTGTTTACGACAAAATATTCACCCGTTTTAACAACGCTGCTCTATACCCTTTGCCGAAAGGCAACTCTGTTTGTTCTACCAATAAATAAGTCATTCCAATAGAAGTTATGTGTGTGGTATTGACCGCGTAACTTCGATGGATTTTAAAGAAGGAGGCAGGCATAAGCGTCAAAAAGTGGGTAAGGCTGTCGCGCACGAGATGGCTTTGTCCGTTTAGGAGCACCAATTTGACGTACACGTGTTCGCTCTGCAAATAAGCAACATCTTTCAAATTAATTTTGTGGTACTGCCGTCCATCTTTTACAAAAAAGTACCCTTTGGTGATGTAGTGTTCTGATTTTGCTTCGTTCGTAGGGGTAGATTGCCCGACCTGGCCCATCTGTCCCAAACTGTAATTGTACAGCGCCACTTCTATACTCGTGTACAAATCACTTTTGTTAAAAGGCTTCAGTAGGTAAGCGCTGGGCGCTACTTTTTTGGCGCGGTCTACCGTTGCGGCGTCTGAATTTGAGGTTAGAAATATAAATGGAATTTGATACTCGTCCACAATTTTCCACGCTACATCTATTCCGTCCCGCCGTCCAGCCAATTGAATGTCCAACAAAGCAAAATCGGGTTGTTCTTCTTCCAACCGATTCACAGCTTCTGTATAACTAATGGCTGGTTCCAGTACTTGGTAGCCCAAGTCTTCTAAGGCATCACAAATTGTATCGGCAATAATTAATTCATCTTCTACTACTAATATTCTCAGCGCTGTCATAATTCCTATTTTCACTGGTTAATCAATGGCCTGTCGGCGTAGCGTATCTTTGAAAGCAACAGAGAATAAGCTGCCTTTTTCGTAGGTATATGTTGCTTTCCCAAACAACTGTTTGCTCAAGCGACGCACTAAACGAAGCCCTAAACTACGGGTTTTCTGAAAATCGAATGCCTGCGGCAACCCTTTGCCATTATCTTTAACGTTTAATTCATAACGACCTTCCCCTAAGACGCTCAAGGAAATGCGGAGTTTGCCGTGTTGCGGTTCATCGAAAGCATATTTAAAGGCGTTGGTCAGCAGTTCGTTCATAATAAGGCCTATCGGGATGGCCGTATCAATATCCAGCTCTAGTTGGGGATCAATATCAATTCGACAATCGGGAGCTTGCCGAGTCAACGCATCTAACAAATGCTGCAACAACTGTTCGGTATATGCTTTTACATTGACAGTATTTAGTTGCTCATTTTGATACAACCTATGGTGAATCAACGCCATAGAACGGATGCGACTCTGGCCATCTTCTATGGCTAATGCAGCGTGTTTATCACGGATTCCTTTGCTTTGTAAGTCTAATAGGCTGGAAATTATTTGCAGGTTGTTTTTTACGCGGTGGTGAATTTCTTTCAGTAGGAGTTCTTTTTCTTCGTGGCGTTGTTGTAGGAGTTCTTTTTGCGTCTGAATGAGTTGATTTTGTTGTAGGAGTTGTCTATTTATCTTTTGTTTTTGTCGGTACAATCTATACCCCATTCCCAGCAACCCAAGAGCGAGCAACAAGCTTCCTCCTACGCCGTACAACCACAGTTGTCGGGTTGCTTTTTCTTGATTTAACAGTTCGATTTGTAGCTCTTTTTGTTCTGTCTGGAAGCGCGCTTCTGTCTCTGCTATAACTTGCAATTTCTCGGCATTTAGCAGCGAGTCTTTTTTATCGGTATAAGCGGACAAGTACGTATACGCTTCGTAGTAATTGTTTTGCTGTGCTTTTATAGCAACGAGCAGTGCTACGGCTTGCAAGGCTACTTCTGTTACGCCTAGTGTTTGACTGTTTTGGTAGGCTTGCTGTGCAAACGTGCTGGCGGCTTTTAAGTAATCTTGATAAGCGGGCGCTTGTGTATTCTCTAGTTGCTGGGCTAATTTTTGGTTGATAACTGCCAACTGTAACAAAGCGCGCAATTGGTTGCCTTGATCGCCTACTTGTTCGAAAATAAGCAGGGCTTGTTGCAAGTAATTTAACGCTGGTTCTAGTGCCTCCTCTTGTTGGTGACGAATGCCCAATTGCAAATTCGCCAAACCGACAATGGGCAGATATTGACTGCGTTCTCCTTTTTCTAAACCCGCCAACAGTTGTTCTTCTGCCAATTGAGCGTAGTTATTTTCCAACTCTCGATAGGCTAAATATAGGGTTCCCAATTGCACGTGGGCGACGGCAATACGGGCCAATTGTTCTGTTTTTTGACTGGCTTCGAGATGTTCCTGTGCGTAGCGCAGCGCTTCTTTTTTGTTGCCTTGTATTTGATGCAATTCTGCCAACCCGTGTAAGCTGCTTGCTTTCTTATCGTACAATTGATGTTCTTGGCTTAGGCGCAACACGTCTGTATAGTACAGAATGGCTTTGTCGTGCTGCAAAAGCGCGTTGTACACTTCTGCTTTGAGCAGTAAAATGGTAGCGGTTTGCTGCACTGAAAGCAAATTACCCGCTAGCAGACCGTCAATTTCTTCTAAGCTTTTTGCCGCTAATAGGTGCTCGCCCAACGTATGCTGCACCACTGCAACGCCATAGCTACTCACCGCTAACAGACTGTCGTTGTTCAATTGTTGACTGAAAGCACGCAGTTGTTCAAACCCTTGCCGCTGCACCTGAAAATTGCCAAACTGCTGCCCGGCCCTAATGGATAATTGTTTCACGCCTCCATAAGCTATTTGTTGTCCCCGAACAGAGTGTACCGCGTTTATAGCCTGCCGCATCGCCCATAAAACGCTGTCATTTTGTACTTGTAAGTAGCGTTGTCCTTGTTCCAAATAGGATTGGATAACAGTAGTGTCTACGGAAAATGGTGTAGTTTTTTGGGTAGCGGCTACTTTGATTTCTCCGAAGAAAAAACTTCCTACAAGAAATAGGTATATAATTTTACGGCTCATAATCATTTTGATATGAATTGGATGCTTTTTGGAAATGCTTGTAAGATATTAAAAAAAGCAAGATGGAAGTAAGTTATTTCAGAACAAAAACACCCCTGTTGAGAACATAAATTTCGTTTTTGATCAATAGCGGCCTATTCTTGTAACGTATTCGCGATACAGCATTTTAATTAATCGTTACAAACAAGTATAACTTATGATTTCTTTTTTCTTAAAACAAGCTTCCTACTGCTTTTTGTTGCTTTTGGCGCTCTTTGCGAGTAGTAGCGAGCTGCACGCACAAGATCCAGATACCTTTCAGGTCGTTGCTCTTTGTAATTTAGACCTCAATCGAACAGCTACGAAACTCACCGCTGGCCAATTGAACAATGTTGCGCCTGCGGTCACGGGTTATAAATGGAACAACGACGACAACGAGACGGTGCGTTGGCGTCCTCAGGGCATAGCCCATTACAACGCGACTTGTAAAGAATTTTCTGTCGTTTCTTGGTATGGCCGCAACTACAACTATTCTTTCCCTTGCAATTCGCAAAATGCAGACTACCGCAATCGGGGTTCTAGGGTATCTTTTGTAGACATTACCGACATGGACAGTATTCGGTATCGACATGTATTGTTGGTGGACGAAAATTACAACACGTTTTACGACATGCACGCAGGGGGATTAATAATCCTCAACGATACGCTGTATGCACCAGACTCTAGAGGAGGAACGGATGCGATGTATGCGTTTCCGCTAAATGACATCAAAGAAGTTCCAGCAAACCACTTGAACGATTATTACAATTACAGGTATTTGCTAAAAATGGCTCCCTCGGCAACGGATAGTTTGCCCATCAATCCTTCTTTTGTGTCTTACGACTGGGACGAACAAAAAATGTTGGTGGGAAGATTTAGCAATTGTGGCCCGATCAACTGTAGTAATCCCGCCAACAACCAATTGATTTGGTACAACAGAGATCAAGTGGATAGAACAAGCCCTTTTTACAACAATCTGTTGGGTAAAATGCAGGGTGTTGGTGCAGCCAACAATTTAAACCAAAGCAACAAAAAAGATGTTTGGGTCTCCACTAGTTTTGGGTACGACAACAACAGTAGTCTCTATGCTTTTAGCTACGACTTTGGTATCAATACCCTCCAAAACCAAAGCGTTGATCTTGACAACAACTATGCGCGTTTCGTACTTCCTCCTGGCATAGAAGACATCCATGTTTCTCCCAACAGCGATACGATTTGGACGTTGACGGAATTTTCTCCAAGACACCCTACTTGCTCTCCTCAATCCTCCAACCAGCGCTATGTTTTTGGCTTCGAACGCAGTAGCATTCGCCCTCCTGGTGCTTGTGATGGCGACATAACGTTGACTCAAGCAACCCTAAATGACACCGCTGTTTGCACGCCTGGCTCCCTTACATTTCTCCCTACTACCAATTACGTTTCTTACGCTAAATTTGATGCATCGGACAATACTTGGATCAACTTAGATTCTATAGCAGATACACTCTCTGCTAGCAATCGCTCTGTTTTTATGTGGCTCAAAAAATCAGCTGCTGTGTCCAATGAATCACAAATGTTGTTGGGTATGAATACCAGCACAGGAGGCAACATTTGCAACTTACAAATTGGAACCAACGAACGGGTGGGCATTTTTGATGGCAATACAAGTCATTATTCCACAACAACCATTACGGACGGGCAATGGCACCACGTGGGCTATACGTACAACGAAGCGACCAACGAAACTAAGATTTACATTGACGGAGTAGTAGAACAGACCTTCACTACGGCTCAGACTAGCAGCGCGACAACCCGTTATTCTATCGGCCAAGAATTTGACAGCGGTTTAAGTACAGGTAATTTTTTAGAAGGTACGTTAACGGAAGTGAGTATTTGGAACGATGTATTGGTTCCTAATGACGTTGCCTTGCTGATGCAGCGCAGCGTTCAAATAAACCACCCTAAACGCAGCAATTTGATGGGCTATTATCCTATGAACAACACCTGTGGAGATAATTTGACTGTTGTAAAAGATATTTCTGGAAATGGCAACAACGGTAAAGCTTACGGCACCATCCGCGAAAGAGGTGTCGATGTGCAGACGGTAGACGACTTAGAACAAATTCCAAGTTTTAACAGCGTCGATTATTTTAGTATAGATTGGAGTGCCAACGGCAGTTCTATTTCAACCGCAGATTCTCTGGTATTACCAGCCAACAGCTACGCCGCTGGCACTTACCAACTGAGCCTTTCAAGAAATCCATTTGTTATCAACGATGTATGGAATATTGATATTCGCTACACTACCACCTCCGATGTGCAAACCGCTTGCGGAAGTTACACTTGGATTGATGGAAATACCTACTC
>CAYUZF010000027.1:9456-15391 GCA_964449615.1 uncultured Aureispira sp. | reverse complement strand
CCGCTACGCTTACCAATGCCGCAGGCTGCGACTCTATTGTTACGCTCAATCTGACCATCAACACGCCCAGCTCCACCACCGATGTGCAAACCGCTTGCGGAAGTTACACTTGGATTGATGGAAATACCTACTCTAGTTCTAACAACAGCGCAACCGCTACGCTTACCAATGCCGCAGGCTGCGACTCTATTGTTACGCTCAATCTGACAGTGACCAATGTGGATACCAATATTAGTACAATGGGCAACAGCTTGGTGGCAACGGCTACGAATGCCAGCTACCAATGGTTTACTTGTGTAGGCGGCTCATTGACACCTATTGCGGGCGCTACTGCTGCCAGTTTTTCTCCGACCATGAACGGTGATTATGCAGTAGCCGTTACTCAAAATAATTGTACGCTGTCTTCTAGTTGTGTCAACTTTATGTTCACCAACAACGCTCTAATACCAACAAAGGAGTGGGTGAGCCGAGTTTATCCAAATCCTACTACCGATCAATTAAATGTGAGCTTTGACCGAGTGCAAGCACAGGTGCGGCTCCGTCTTTTGTCTACAACGGGACAAGTGGTTTTTGAACAAACGTACCAACAGGCTAGAGCCCTACAATTTTTGATGCCTTCTGTAAAGGGATTATACTTGTTAGAAATAGCGACGCCTTTTGAGAAGTTTACCACTAAAGTTGTCAAGAAGTAACGATTAGTTCTTATTGCTAATTTGGGTCAACTAGGTATAAAGCTTAGTTGACCCCCTTTTATTATTAAAGGAGTAGCAAGTCCTTTTATTGTTTAAAATGCAAGCCACATTCCGTTTTTTCCAACCCCTTCCAACGTCCTGAACGTCCCTCGCCCCTAGCCGTGCAAGGCCAACACCCCACCGATGCGTAGCCCAGCGCTTCTAAAGGATGCCGAGGCAACTCCGCCGCTTTCCAAGTAGTTTCAAAAGCTCCTTTGGAGTAATCCAGCAAAGGATAAAACTTCACCAGCTGTTCCCGCTGTTCCAACAAACGCAATTGCTGGCGCTGTGGGCTTTGGTAGGCCATCAGGCCTGAAATCCAAATTTTATAGCCCGCTTGAATGCGCTGCAAAGGCTGCACTTTGTTCACCGCACAGCAGCGTTCTGGAACGCTTTGCCACAATTTTTGTTCACGCGTGCGTTGCTGTTCCAGTTCATCGGCGCGCAGCTCTACCACCTTTAAATCAAAAGCCGCGGTCAACTGCTCTTTGTAAGCCAGTGTTTCCGCAAAATGGTAGCCTGTGTCTAAAAAATGTACTTTTTGTTGTGGAACAAGATTGCTCACCCAATACAGCAGCAAAGCCGATTGAGTACCAAAGGAAGAAGTCAATAAGACCTCTTCGGGAGAGAAATACCGATACAAGCGCTGCAACCGCTCTACGGGATGCAGCGGCTCGAAAAGCGTATTGAGGGCTGGTAAGGAAGGAGATGTTGGCATGGCGCGTACAATTGAGAAATCCATTAATGAGGGGAAGCAGCGTGCTCCGAAGGAGCTACCAGCTGCGCCGTGAGTTGGTTGAGGGCCGTTACCTTCGCTTCAAAATCGCCTTCTAACGTTTGCCGAAAGGCGTGCAACTGCAACAACAAATCATCAATCTCTTCTGGCAGGGCTGCCTCTAACAATTGCCGAAAACGCTTGGCAAAGGTGGGCGATTTGCCATTGGTAGAAATAGCTACTTTTAAATTGCCTTTGGTGACAATGGCACCCAAATAAAAATCACACAGTTGGGGCGTGTCGGCTACATTGACCAAAATGTTGTGGGACTTGGCCGCTTGCCAAATGTATTTGTTGAGCGAAGGGTTGTTGGTGGCAACAATGACGAGGCTTTTGTGCTGCAAATCGTAAAGCTGGAAAGGCCGTTCAATTAAGGTCACTTGATGTTGTCGATGCAAGAGCAACGAACGAATGTTGGGCGCAATGGTAGTCGCGACTAGCAACACCCGTGCATTGGGGCTATTTTTGAGAATAAACTGCAATTTTTCATGCCCGACGTAACCGCCTCCGACAATGAGAATGGGCAATTGTTGTGCTTTTAGGAAAATGGGATATAGTTGATTCATGATTTTGTCTTTTTTATTTTGATAAAAAACTACTGCGTTTTTACTTGTGCGGCGTAACTTTTGGCCAAAGCAGGATGCAAGGCCACCACAGCGCCCACCACAATAATTGCAGGCGTAGACAGTTCTTGCTCGGCTACGGCGCGCTCTATGGTTTCGACGGTTCCCAATGCCACTTTTTCGTTGGGCAAAGAGCCATTTTGAATGACCATTACAGGCGTAGTAGCTTTGCCCTGTTGCTGCAACAGTTGCACGATTTGAGAGAGTTTGCGCAAGCCCATAAGAATGACTAGGGTAGAATTGGATTGTGCAGCCAAGTAAAAATCATCGGGAAGCGTGCCGTGTTTGGTTGTCGCCGTCAATACCCAAAAACCCTGGCTGTAATGGCGGTGGGTCAACGGCACCCCTTGCAAGCCCGATAGCGCAGTACTGCTCGACAAGCCGGGCACCACGACCGTTTCGATTCCAAAGGCCTCCGCATATTGCAACTCCTCTTGTCCTCTGCCAAAAATAAAGGGGTCGCCTCCTTTGAGGCGCACAACATGCCCGTGCGAAAACGCATACCCAACCGCCATTAAGTTAATTTCTGCTTGACTGTAGCGGTGTTTGTTGGCGCGCTTGCCGACGTTGATTTTGAGGGCATCTGCAGGGGCTGTTTTTAACAATTCTGGGTTGGCCAGCGCATCGTAGAGAACCACCCGAGCCGTGCGCAAAGCTCTTAGCCCGCGAACAGTTAGCAAATCTGGGCTTCCTGGCCCCGCCCCCATAAGGGTAATTTTAGGTTGCTGCGTCGTGTTTCTATTAGTTGATGTAGTCATGATGTTGTTGTTTAGAAGTTGTGGGAGAATTAAGCTTTGTAATGCTCGGAAAGGACGTATTGGTCTTGTTGATGCTGGCGGTAGTTGTGTACTTGTTGTAAAAAAGCTTGTGCTGCTTGGTGGTAGCGTTTGGCGAAAGCCGCTTCGGGTTCTTGTTTATTGAGTTGCAACACCAGCGCCGCAAAATCGCGCTCTAGCGCAAACAAACCCGTTTGTACGGCATGCGTATCAAAGTCGTTGATGATGCCAATATGCGTATTGCATTTGACGTCTAACGTCAGTAAGACCGCTTTTGCAGCAATGACAAAAGCACCGTAACTCAGGTAAATGCTATCGCCGTAAAGCGCTTGGTCTAGAGCCTCCTCGGCAGCAGCAACTTTTTCTTGCGCATCGCCCAGAATGGTACTCACCATATCAAAAGCTACGCCTGCGCATTCTCCTACCCCAATCTGCTTTTCGTAGGCCGTCTCTTGCCCCCAATCCCAAAACTCGCTGGGATGCAGCGTACTTTTATCCGCTAATGGTTTTAGCAAATCGTAGAAATAGCGTTTGCCTTTTCGTTTTACATAGTCGTTAAAGTATTCTTGGTTGCTTTGTTGGTCTTCGTAATCGTCTAAGAGCCATGCCAGTGCGGTAGGAATGCGCTTAGAAGGAAGTTTGATGACTTTTTCTGCGATGTAGCCTTTTCCCGTTTGGTCTACGCCACCGCCTAACACCACTTGCATGGCAGGCAGCACTTTTCCTTTAACATTAATAGAACTGCCGTGCAAGCCAATGTTGGCAGCCATGTGTTGCCCGCAGGAGTTCATACAGCCGCTAATTTTTAGTGCAATGGCTTTGTCTCCGATCAAATAGGCGTAATTTTCAAGAACTACTTGCTCCAATTTGTTGGCCAGCGCCGTGCTGTTGCTCACGCCTAGATTACAGGTATCGGTGCCTGGACAAGCCGTAATGTCTACAATAGAACCAAAGCCTGCGTCCACCAAATCCAGCGTTTGTAAGGCTTGGTACAGTGCGGGCAAACTCGCTTCGGGTACATACTTTAGTAAAATGCCTTGATTGACGGTTAAGCGGATTTCATCGGCAGCGAACTGGCGCACAATGGCTGTTAACTGGCGCGCTTTTGAAGCCGAGATGTTTCCCAATCGAATTTTGAGCAAGACGCCAAAATAGCCTTGTTGTTTTTGCTCGAAGGTATTGGTTAAGCGCCAGAGCCGGTAAACGGTAGGGTTATCAATAACGGCTTTGGTGGGTGGTTTTTTGGCGGGAGTAGGTTGCCAATTGCCTGTAATAGGAATGGGTCTAGTGGTCTGTTCCAGTGCCGCGTATTCGTTTTCTACCAATTCTAAAAACCGCACTAAACCCCATTTTTTAAGTAAAAATTTAAGCCGCGCTTTCATGCGTTTCTCCCGTTCGCCATAGCGGTCAAATACTCGAATGGCCGCCTCTACAAACGGGATCACTTGCTCCTCGTGCAAAAACTCGTACACCGTTGGCGCTACCATCGCTTGCGCGCCTAGCCCTCCTCCCAATAAGACTTTAAACCCGCGTTGCCCTTCTTGTATTCTGGGAATAAATCCAAAGTCGTGAAAGTAAGCAAATGCAGCATCTTCGTCCGTCGCCGAAAAGGCAATCTTAATTTTGCGCCCCATTTCTTGGCAAATGGGATGGCGCAAAAAATACTCGAACAATGCCTGTACATAAGGCGATACATCGAACAACTCGTCGGGGTGTATGCCTGCTTTTGCCGATGCCGTGATGTTGCGCACCGTATTGCCACAAGCGCCTAGCGCGGTTACCCCAACCTCGGACAAATCGCGCCACAACTGTGGTGTGTCGTTGAGTTTCACGTAATGCAATTGGATGTTTTGGCGCGTAGTGAGGTGTAGATTTCCTGTGCTGTAGGCATCGGAAGCGTCTGCGAGCGCGTCTAGCTGGTGCGTAGTTAGCCGGCCAAAAGGGATTTTGGTGCGAAACATCTGCACGCCCAATTGCCGTTGTCCATATACCCCCCGTGTTAGGCGGTAATGCTTGAACCGTTCTTCGTCGCTGCGCCCCAACTGCACGTCTTGGATGCGCTGTTGCAATTCTACAATGTCTTTTTTGTCGGCGGCGGATATGCGTGTTAAATCTAGTGGAGTTGCCATATTCGTTTGTTTTTCTATAAAAATGGTAAGGAGCTGTATGGGCATAAAAAAAGCCCTTTCGGAAGTATAAAAACTCCTGAAAGGGCTGTTGACCAAGTGGTAAATAATGCATCGGGGACTTATCCCCCTTCACCATACCGCAGGCGCAGACCCTTACAAGAGTTTTTCTTGCAACAGCAGCAACAGCAGTGTATGGTGTGTAGGGTTATCATAATAAGATTGGTAATTGTAGCCATAAAAAAAACCTTCTCAAATTACTCTGAGAAGGTTTTCCTATGTGGATTAATGTTGGAATTACAATACGCCAATGGGTACTTCTCAGGATGATTTCTGACAAGGACAACAACAAGCAGCGGTATTTTTAAGACGCAACACGTTCATTTGTTTTATTTTTGATAAAGCGGCACTTTTTAAGCGCTTCTTTAGTTTTGATGATATCAAAGCTACGCCATTTTAAAATTAGATGCCAACTTTTGGAGCATTTTTTTTCTTTTTTTTGCTGAAACTCGTAGTCTTTGTTCCCTTTTATTCTTCATTGAGCTTTATTTTGTCATGAAAAAAGAAATTTTGGCGCGCCTGCGCGACCTAGAGAAAGAACGCAACATCACTATTTTGTACGCCTGCGAGTCGGGAAGTCGCGCCTGGGGGTTTGCTTCGCCCAACAGCGATTGGGATGTGCGGTTTATATACGTACATCCCCGCGATTGGTATTTGACCATCCAAGATCGAAAGGACATGATTGACTTGGGAGTAGATGAACAAGAGTTGGATTTTACGGGTTGGGAGTTGCGAAAGTTTTTGCGTTTGATGGCGGGGTCGAATGCGACGCCTTATGAATGGTTGCAGTCGCCAATTGTTTACCTAGAACAGCACCATTTTCGGGCGCAGTTGCAGCGACTTT
>CAYUZF010000027.1:0-9446 GCA_964449615.1 uncultured Aureispira sp. | reverse complement strand
ACCCAATATTTTAAGCCGCGCTCGGTGGCGTTTCATTATTTGGGTTTGGCCAAGCGCTCTTTGCAAAAGGGTCTTGTAGGCGGTGAGATGGACATAAAAAAATATTTTTATGTGTTGCGTCCGCTCTTGGCAGCACGTTGGATCTTAGAATTGCAAACAGCGCCACCAATGGAATTTGAGCCTTTGTTGGATCGTTTACAAGCAGACAAGGAGTTGTACGCCACTATACTAGCATTGACCAAAGCTAAAATAGCTGCTCAAGAAGGCGACAAAATTGCTCCTGTCCCACTTGTTCAAGACTTTATACAACAGGCGTTGCAGGATTATCCAGAACGTGCGCGCGAGTTCCCTGTGACCAACGGCGATTACAGCCTCTTAGATCGTTTTTTTAGAGATACCCTTAACAAAGCCCACAATGTTGACGATTAACGACCTCAAACAACAAAATTTATTGCTTTTCGAAACAGTGACTGGCAGCCATGCTTATGGCTTGTCGCTCCCCAGTTCGGACGTGGATATCAAAGGTGTTTTTGTGCTTCCAAAGGAACAATTCTATGGGCTGGATTATATACCACAAGTCAACGATGCCAAAAACGACGAGGTGTACTACGAACTGCGCCGCTTCTTGGAATTGTTATACAAAAACAACCCCAACTTACTGGAGTTGCTGCACAGTCCAGCCGATTGTATTCGTTACAAAGACCCATTGTTTGATTCGATTAAAGCGGAGCTGTTCTTATCTAAAAAATGCAAAAACACATTTGCCAATTATGCTTGGTCTCAAATAAAAAAAGCGCGCGGACTGAATAAAAAAATTGCCAATCCCATGTCTAAAAAACGCAAGGAAATATTGGATTTTTGTTATGTCAATTACAAACAAGGGTCTGTTCCTGTCAAAAAGTGGTTGCAGGAGCAAGGCAAACAGCAGGAACACTGCGCCTTAGTAGCAATTCCGCACATGCACGATGTTTTCGGTCTGTATTACGATCCTGAAAACAAGGATTATAAAGGCATTGTACGACCCAAGACCGTCGATACGGTTTTGTTGAGCAGTGTTCCCAAAAGCGCGCAGCAACAAGCCTTGCTGTACTACAACAAGGATGGTTATAAAAAATATTGCAAAGATTACAAACAGTACTGGACTTGGGTGGAAGAGCGCAACGAAGCCCGTTACAAAACAACCGTAGCACACGGCAAAAATTACGATTCTAAAAACTTAATGCACACTTTTCGCTTATTGGACATGGCTTATGAAATCCTGTCGGAAGGGCGTTTGCAGGTACGGCGTCCCAATCGAGCTTTTTTGTTGGCCATACGGCAAGGCAAATTTGACTACGATACGCTACTGGCACAAGCGGAGGAAAAGGTAGCTGCCATTGAGGCTATTTACGAGCAGTCGCCTTTGCCCGAAGTTCCTGATAAAATGGCCATTGAACAATTATTGGTAGACCTTCGGACGGCCTTTTATGCGCGCTGATTGCTTTCTTTTTTTGTATAAATTTTTTGTATAAAAAAGCGGCTTGCTCTTTGGAAGAGCAAGCCGCTTAGTTGTCTATAGGTCGCTATGGGCGCGTTTAACGCTGTAGCATAATGTATCCAGAGTAACGATCTCCAACGCGGCCTTCGGCCTTGTTTGTTCCCGTTCCAGTGTGGGTAGTATCGTTCAAGTCCAATACATAGAAGTATGTTCCATCGGGCAAATCTTTGCCGTTGAATTGGCCATTCCATCCCGTAGGATCGCCTTCGTAAACTAAGGTTCCCCAGCGCGAGAAGATTTTCATCTCTGCATTTGGATAATTGTTTTTACAACGAACGATCAATTGGTCGTTGATGCCGTCGCCGTTGGGCGATACCCCTTGCGGAATGTAACACTCAAATTCTGTAACGACTTCGAGCAAGACTTCTACGGTATCACAAGCGTTTGGACATTGCGCGTCACAAAGCGCATAATAAAGCGTATCCACTCCAAAAAAGCCCGAACGCGGCGTGTAGTTCAACGTACCTGCGTTGACATCAATACTTGCTTGTCCGCCTTCGGTACTGTCGATGATAGTTAACGTGTATCCTGCGCCGTTGGGGGCATCGTTGATAATAATATCTCCTCCTACCAACGAATCTCTAAACGCAATGCTAAAGAAGTCGTCCAAACCAACTGGCAAAGGTTCGTATTGTACCTCTACGCTGTCAGGCGTTGCCGACAAACAACCGTTCATAGAAACTGTTAATTGGTACAACCCAGCATCGGCACTGGCCAAGATCAATTGTCCAATTCCTGTGGTATCGGAGGAACCATCTGGACGTTCCCAGAAGTACAACACAGGTGGAATGGGGTAACTGATTGTGTCTTGCAACTCTAGCAAATCTCCGTTACACAAGGGTTGCGTATAAACAATACTTGGATTCGGTGGTGTAGGTCGAATGGTGACGTTCACCGAACCGTCGTTGGAACAGCCGTTGGCATCTGTGACGGTTAAGGTATACAACCCTGCAAACGCTTGTATCGCGTTGGTGCGTGTTGGAAGAGGCTGTGTGCTGCTAAAGCCCGCTGGCCCACTCCATACATAACTGTTGCCTGGCGCATTGTTGAGCAATGTCAACGTCTGGCCTTCACAAGGTGTTGTAGCCGTCGGTACGGGTGCTGCTGGCAAGTCCAGTACATCGTAATCGAACCCTACCGTAGAGCTGTCCGAGCAAAGTGCTGCGCCTTGTGTGACTTGTACTAAGACGGAGTAATTTCCACTGTCGGCGGCAGTCATAGTTGGAATAACTAAGCTGTCCCCTGTGTTGGCAATGGCTGCCCCATTGAAGTACCAAGTATAGGTAACGGCACCGTTGTAAGCGCCTGCATTGGTAATGGATAAAATTCCTGTATCGCCTTCACAAGGCTCTGTTCCTGCTAGAATGGGTGCAGGCACATCGTTTACATTTAAGTAGATAGAATCCGAAGCGGGACATCCATTGCCCTGGCGGCGGTCGATGGTAAAGATATACCAACCTTCGTCTGTAGCAGTAACGTTGGCGACCGAAGTATCGGTGGTGGTAGAATCAAAAGTAATTCGACCATTGGGACCATCCCATCGGTAATTGTACACAATACCGTTTGACGGTGGACGTGCATCCAGCGATAGCAAATCCCCTTCACACAGAGATATGGTATCCTGTGTGGGTACAAAAATCGTAGGCGATTGTAAAGAAACATCAATGGTGTCTTGGCAAGTTCCTACATTACCGCTGCCATCTATAGCTGTTACCGTGTACACCAAGCGGCCAATATTTGTACAGGTAATCAAACTTGGCGTGATGAATGCCGTGTCTATTCCGCAGTTTCCGTTTCCACTGTTGGCAATAATTTGGTTTAAGGTGGGTACCAAAGAAGCTTGGCCTGTTGTTGTTAAGTCAACACTTATGTTGCTCAAACAGGTCAGTATAGGTGCGGTGGTATCCAAAATGGTTACGGTGGTGGTACAAGAATCTTCATTGCCATAGCTGTCTGTTGCTACCAATGTAATGTTCTGCGTTCCTGTATCACTACAGTTGAATGTTCTCGTAGAGCCACCACCACTGAAGTTGAGGTTGAATCCACAAGGATCGGTTGTTCCTGCATCTAAACTATCGGCGTACAAAATACCTGTACCATTATTGCCGATGTAAACGGTATCGGGTTGACACAAGACTACAGGAGGCGTGTTGTCTTCTACTTGGATAACGCTGAAACAAGTACTGGATAAGTTGTTGGAGTACGCTTGTACCACTACAGTATTGTTGCTTCCTACATCCGCACAAGTGAAGGTATCTTGACTGACAAATATACTGTCAATCCCGCAGGCATCGTATAAATTATTGTAAAGCAAACTCGGCGTAATCGCTGCTATTCCCGCAGGGTCTAGCTGTACCACTACGGTATCGTTACAATCAATGACGGGTGCAATTACATCCTCTACGGTGACAGTGGTGGTACAAGTAGTAGTGTTGTTAGAAATATCTGTTAGGCTCAAGACTACATCAAAAGCTCCTACAGAAACACTATCACACCCAAAAGTAACACAACTTTGGCCGTTGATTAACGTATCGCGAATGGCACAGTTATCCGTATTGAAGTTCATAATATCCGCTCCACAGACTTCGACAGTTCCCGAAGAATCCAGCTGTACAGTAATAGCTCTACAGCCCTGTGTTGGTGAAATGGTATCAATGATGTTTAGCAGTGCGTTGCACTGTACTGCGTTGCCACTTTGATCGGCCACTCGAATAGTCACCAGCTGTTGGGTACCTACTGCCGAACAATCGAACGTAGCACTTGGCGCTCCATTAATCGTCCAAGAAGCAATCGAACACGTATCAAAAGCATTGGACACTTGGTTGGGAGTCACCGTTACGGTTCCGTTGTTGTTTAAATAAAAGTCTACTACCCCAGGAGCACATTGGATGGTTGGAGGCGTAATATCTACTACGGTAATGGTTGTAAAACAAAGGCTGCTGTTGTTGTATTGATCCGTTACCGTCAACGTAACTGGAATTGGAGTGCCTACATTGGAACAATTAAAAGTATCAGAAGCTTGGCCGTTGATTAGGCGAGTAATGTTGGTACAGTTGTCAAAACTCAAACTGTCAATTACCGCAGGGCCTACGATGGCTCGTCCTACAGGGTCAAGCGTTACCGTGAAGCTGCTACATTGTGCAACAGGAGGAATTGTATCAATGACATCAATCGTCACGTTACATAGGTCGCTGTTTCCTGTAGAATCAAATACAGTTAGGGTAGCCGTTGGGAATTGTCCAATTTGGCTACAGCTGTACAAGACAGAATCCGTGTTGTTGATTTGGTAGTTAATAATACTACAGTTGTCAAAACTAGCGCTGTCTATTTGTTGTGCAGTTGTCCATACGTTGCCAGCAGCCGTCAAGTAAACGGGGACAGGTTGAGTTGGGCAAATGGCAATTGGCGCAATGTTATCCTGAATATTTACAATAGCATTACACCTGGTTTCGTTTCCAGAAGAATCAATAACCTGAATAATTACTGAATTACTACCAATACTATCACAGGTATAAACTAAAGTATCTACTCCATTACCCAAGATCGTTGCAATGCCGCAGTTGTCACTAGCAGATAGAACAATATTTGAAGCAGGCAATAAAACCAACCCTGTAGAATCTAAATTCAAACTGGTGGTAAAGCGACAGTTGATGGTTGGGTTTGTAAAGTCGCTCACGTTCACTATTGCTTGGCAAGTATCGGTGTTGCCACTTTGGTCAATAACCGTCAGCACAGCGGTATTTGAACCCAACATAGAACAGTCAAAGGTGTCGCGGGCTTGGCCGTTGATTAAGAAAGAAATACTACCACAGTTATCCGAACTGCTGTTGGTCGTGTTGTTCAAATTTATCGCAGGTACGACAAACTCTCCTGTATTGGCAGAAAGCACGGCGTTGATAGGGCCACCACAACGAGCAACAGGAGAGGTAGTATCTTGAATGGTAATAACAACGGTACAAGAATCCAAATTACCTGCAAAGTCAGCTACAGTAAACAAAACAGTATCTGGGCTACTAGTAGCGCCACAGTTGTATAAAATGCTATCTCTACCATTCACTCGGAAGGTACTAGAATCAATACCACAATCGTCCGTACTACCGAAATCCAGTTCAATCGCCTGCACATTCGCAAAACCATTGTTCCCCACATAAGCGGTGTAAGTGCTGCGGCAGATCGCCGAAGGCGGTGTACAATCTTGAATCGTTACGTTTGCTTGGCAAGTATTGTTGTTGCCGTTCACATCTTGACGCTGTAGCGTTACTACTTGCACCCCTAAGTCCGCACAAGTAAAAATCGCGTTGTTTGATCCATTAATGGTTTGAATACCCGATAGACCACAAGCGTCAAATGTACCTCCATCTATATCAGCAGGCGTAACATTTACAAACCCGCCATTTAAGCAAACAGTAGTATCCCTACACACCATTGTAGGTGGAATCGTATCTTGTACGGCAATATTTCCACTACAAGAACTTTGGTTACCGCTGTTATCTATTACGGTTAGCACAACAGGATTAAACGATCCAACGGCGCTACAATCAAAAGAAGTAGGAGAAGTAAAGATCGTATC
Source organism: uncultured Aureispira sp. (assembly GCA_964449615.1). Classification (GTDB taxonomy): domain Bacteria; phylum Bacteroidota; class Bacteroidia; order Chitinophagales; family Saprospiraceae; genus Aureispira. The sequence continues at coordinate 3,339 of CAYUZF010000027.1, read as the reverse complement.
AATGCCACAAGCCTCGACTATACCTGCTACAATGCTAACAGGGTTGACCGTCGCATTACCCGTAGCATCTAGATAAACGGTATCACTGCCACAAGTTACTACAGGCGCTGTTACATCTTGTATATTAACCCCTGAAACACAACCCGCACTGTTGCCGCTATTATCTGTAGCAATAACATTTATAGTATTAAATCCAGTATCTGAACAAGTATAGTTGACATTACTCGCGCCATTGAGGGTAATTGAAACCACCCCACAAGCATCGTTCACCGTATACAAACCCGCAGTAGCTGAATCTACGGTAGCTACCCCCACATTATCCAAATCTATAGTTATGGTATCACAAACTAAGGTTGGCGCTACGGTATCCAATACGGTTAGAGTAGTCGTACAAGAATCTACATTGCCGTTCATATCGGTAGCAATCAACGTAACTGGACGCGTACCAATATCGGCACAAGTCACAAAGTTAGGTGCTCCTCTAAAACTTAAGTTGGCGATGCCACAAGAATCGTTGGTACCTGCATCAAACAGATTGGCCGTTACAGGAGCCGTTCCGCCTGGTGCTAAATGTACATTTACAGTTACAGGTTGGCAAGCCATGTTGGGACGAACGGTATCCATCACCATAATCGTTGCCGCACAAGAATTGGTGTTCCCGCTTTGGTCAATTACGGTCAAAAAGATGTTGGGGTTGTTTCCAACGTCCGCACAGCTAAAGTTTGTTCTAGAAAGTGTCCTGGTGACAATCGTACAATTATCCGTGCTGCCGTTGTCTACTTGAGCGACAGCAACCGTTCCTACACCGTTGGGATCTAATTGTACTGGAATAGGCGTTCCTACACAGCGCGCTGTTGGCGCTACCGTATCTTCTACTGCAATCGTAGAAATACAAGTATCCATGTTGCTGCTGGGATCACTCATAAATACCGTTGCGCTGTTCGATCCCAAATCTGCACAAGTATAGAAGGCAGAATCTTGTCCATCGACTAAGAAAGTATCAATGTTACAGTTGTCAAAACTACCAACTCCCAAATCGTTCGCAGAAACACCTGCATTTCCATTGGCATCCAAGTATATGGTAGGATTGTTACAGAATGGTGTGGGGTCGGTTACATCTTGTATTACTACAGTAGCAACACAAGAAGCGGTGTTTCCACTAGAATCCGTTGCTGTCAACGTAACGGTGTTGTTTCCTACATCAGCGCAGTTAAACGTTGTTCTATTGAGCGTCAAGCTAGCCAAAGCACAGTTATCAGTACTGTTGTTATCAATATCCGCTACCGTTATAGAGGCACTAGACCCCGTCAAAGGCAAAATAAGCGGTGTTGTTCTACAAAGCGCATTGGGATCTACATTGTCTACAACCGTAACGGAAGTCGTGCAAGAATCCAGGTTGTCACTTTGATCCTCCACTACCATAGTTATCAGGTGTGGATTGTTGGGTATATCGTTACAACCAAAGGTCGTTCTAGAAAGCGTAAAGCTAGTAATGTTGCAGTTATCGCTGCTGTTGTTGTTCACTTGTCCTACGGTCAACACCCCTACTCTGGTAATCGGATCGAGCACTACTGTTACCGTACCGTTACAAGAGGCATTGGGCGCCGTCACATCTTCGACAAATACCGTTGTTGAACAAGAATCGCTGTTGCCACTTTGATCCGTTCCTGTTAACGTAACTGTATTAGAACCTAAGTTGCTACAATCGAAGTTCACAAGTGGCCCTCCATTGATGGTATAAGCAGGAACACTACAGTTGTCGCGGCTGCCGCCATTGACATCACTGGGTACCACCACCGCGTTTCCATTTCCGTCCAACTGTACCGTATCGGGACGGCAAACCATGGTCGGTGGAATCGTATCGGCTACGACTACAGAGGTATTACAAGTCGCACAATTATTGGAACCATCGCATACTTCTAAGGTAACAGGATTGGGGTTGGTGGTTAAGTTAGCCGAAGTAAACGTCGCATTGGGCAAACTATTTACACGAAACGTCAACGAGTTGCTACAGTTGTCTTGGCTGTTGTTGTTCAACCTAGAAGCGGGAATAGAGCCAAAACAAGTACTGTCCAAATAAACCGTCACCGAGTTGGGCGCTACACAGTTGGCTGTTGGGCTAATTGAGTCAATAATCGTAACATTAGCCGAACAGCGCCCAATATTGCCATTACCATCTCTAATTAATAACTGAGCCGTATTGGTACCAACTTGATTACAGTTGTAGTTAACCGAAGGCAAGTTATTGATTCTTCTAGTAAACGTACAATTGTCGGTACTTCCCGCATCAATAGCTGTTGGAAAAACTGTAACTACCCCCGAAGCGCCCAGATAGAAGGTCGTGTCTCGACAACGCGCTACAGGATTAATAGTATCGGATACAATCAAATTGGACACACAAGTAGCTTGGTTGCCCGACTCATCAACCACTGAAAGCGTTACCGCAGTGTTACCAATATTAGAACAATTGAAGAAAAAGCTGTCTACCCCATTTACCAAAAAAGTATCAATGCCACAAATATCTTGACTGTTGTTGTCAATATTAGCTGGAACGACAAAACCATTGCCGCTAGCATCTAACTGTACCGTGTATGGAACAGGACGGCAGTTGGCAATAGGATCAAAAGTATCGCGTACAGTAACCGTTGTTCTACAAGTAGAGGTATTGCCCGAACCATCGGTTACTACAATGTCTACCGTGCGGTTCCCAATACTATCACAATCGTATACAATAGTACCACTACCACCTGCAAAACTAGTCGTGATGTTTGAACAGTTGTCACTGGTAGCAGGAAACGCTAAAGCATTGTTGGGCGTAATAGCTACCGTTCCCGAAGCCGACAAATAAGCATCGCTGATTTGGCAAGACGCTGTAGGAGGAGTATTATCTACTACAGTTATAGCAGTAGGGCAAGTAGCTCGGTTGCCCGAAGAATCCGTAACCGTCAGGATCGCGCCCAAGGTTCCAATGTCGGCGCAAGTATAGACTTGGTTCGGTTGGTTATTTATTAAATACTGTACAATACCACAGTTATCGGTACTTGCCGAATCAATATTAAGCGGCGTTACCGTGGCGTTCCCATTGCCGTCCAATACAGCAGTGTAATTGGATTCGCAAAGCGCTGTTGGCGTTACGGTATCGACTACATTAACCGTAGCAATACAAGAGGCATCGTTGCCCGAAGCATCCCTTATAATTAATTGTGGAGTTTGAGGCGTAAATATAGCTGCACAAGTATACGTAATGGAAGTGATTCCAACTACATTGATTGAGCTATCAATTACCGCACAGTTATCGTTGCTGCTTGCAGTTAGTTCTGCGGTGGTTACACTGACCAA
>CAYUZF010000026.1:31487-33358 GCA_964449615.1 uncultured Aureispira sp. | reverse complement strand
CGATAAAGTCGGTGAGATTACGCTTGAGGTCTTTAACGATGTCTTGGCGTTTTTCGTCTATTTTTTTAAACATTTCTACCGACTGGAATTGACTGGTTTTTAGGGCATCCAGTTCTTCTTTTACGCCCACTACCATATAAGTTATGTCGCTTTTGAGGCTTTCCATACCCGACGTCAAAATCATATTGACGTCTTCGTTGAGCCGATCTACGTGGTCGCGATTGACTTTTTCCAACCATTCTTTGGTGCTTTCGCCGCCAAAAGCGGAGCGGATAGATTTGTAGGTAAAGCTGAAAAAACCGATGCCCTGGTGCAGTTTGGTCAAGGTGCGCTCGGTATTGGCATCGTAGGCGTCTAGGCATTTGCGAATGAGCGTTTCGATGTGGGCCAGCGTTAAGCTTTCTTTGCTGCTGATGATGCCGTTGATACGTTCGCGGGCTTCAAAATCGGTGCTGTATTTTTGCTTGCGCAAATCAAATTCTTTGTTGATGTTGTCGCGCAGCTTTTTAATTATTTTAATGTCTTCGATGATTTTGTTGAGGGCGGCGTCTTTTAAAATTTCGCTGTTGATGTAGGCGCGGATGGGTTCAAAACCGCTTACGCTGTTCTGGCCTTCTTGCTCCAACTTAGAAGAGGTGACGTAAATTTGTGGGTTTTCTACGTTTTCGTTGATGGCGTATTGGCGCAGAATGTTGGTATAATTGGCGTGTAGCGGTCGGCTTTGGTCAATACAAAAACTACCTTTTTGGACCACTCGCCTTTGATTTTTCTAAACAACTCCCAAGCAGATTGCACGTGGATGTTGTCCAATTGAAAGACAAACAACACCAAATTACACTTGGGTAAAAAGCGCTCAGTAATGACTTGGTGGTCGAGTTCACGGCTGTTGGTGCCTGGTGTATCTACGACGGTAATTTGCTTTAGGATTTCGGCAGGATAGGTGCGCGTAATAACGCGGTCAGCGGCATTGTTGCTTAATTGCTCGGTTTCGCCATAGATTATTTTTTGCACGTCTTGGGTACAAATTTCGTGACTAGTAGCACAAACATTGCTGCCCAGCAGGGCATTGACAAAACTGCTTTTTCCTGCATTGACTTCGCCCACAATAACAAATAAAAAGTTCTCATTGATGTTGTCGATTTGTTCCTTCAGAATGGCGCGAGTATCTTTGTTGGCGCCAAACTCGCGGGCAGCTTCCAGTAAATTGGAACCCATTACCTTGAGTGAATATTTCAGTTCTTTGATGTGTTCACTAACTTCTATTTTGCTCATGCTTTGTTGGTCGGTTGGTATCTTTGGTGTGAATTGGAGTCCTTGAACTTACTAAAAAGACTCTTATAGTAAGCCTAAAAGTACGGGAATGGTTGTTTTATTCTTAGTTTTTTTTGTGTATTTGTAAAAACGGGCTGGAAAAGGGGCTGTCTAAGGATTCAGATTAGATTCAAAAGGATTAAATTGGTGGTATAAAGTGGTTGAACTACTCCTTATTGTATGCCTTATTACTATAATTTTATTACAAAAAAAATAGGATGATTATTGATTTGCGGAGTGATACTGTTACGCAACCAACGGCGGCTATGAAAGCGGCTATGTTACAAGCGCCGTTGGGCGATGATGTTTGGGGCGATGACCCTTCGGTCTTGGAATTGGAGGCGCGCTGTGCGGATTTGTTTGGCAAAGAAGCAGCGGTATTTTGCCCTTCGGGTACGATGACCAATCAGATTGCCATTAATGTATTGACACAGGCACCGGGAGAAGTGATTTGTGACCACTATGCGCACGTGTATCAATACGAGGGCGGTGGTATTGGGTTCAACTCGCGTATGGCAACACAGGTACTGGTAGGAGATAAGGGGCGGTTGAGCGCAGCG
>CAYUZF010000026.1:27275-31477 GCA_964449615.1 uncultured Aureispira sp. | reverse complement strand
GTCGTCGTGGTCGAGGCGGCGATCCGTTCGGAGGACATCCATTTTGCACCAACGCAATTGGTCTGTTTGGAAAACACCTGCAACAAGGCGGGGGGAACAATTTACGATTTGGAAGAAATTAAAAAAATCAGCCGCTTATGCGAACAGAAGGGGCTCAAATTGCATTTAGATGGCGCCCGTGTGTTTAATGCCCTTGTGGCAGCGGACTACTCGGCTAGGGATTTGGGCGAACAATTTGACACCCTTTCTGTTTGTTTGTCAAAAGGGCTGGGAGCGCCTGTGGGCTCGCTTTTACTGGGTACGCAAGCGGTGATTAAACGCGCTCGTCGCCTCAGAAAAATATGGGGCGGTGGCATGCGGCAGGCGGGTCTGCTCGCAGCGGCAGGTACTTTTGCTTTGGAGCACAACATAGAGCGTTTGGTAGAAGACCACCAACGCGCCGAGTGTTTGGGGGCTTTTTTGGAGCAATGCCCTTATGTGGCAGAGGTATTGCCTGTGTATACGAACATTGTTATTGCCCGTTTCAAAGCGGAATATCCCGCGGCGGCTGTTCTGGAAGCTTGGGAACAAGCGGGATTGCGGGCGGCCTCTTTTGGCCCTCAATTGGTGCGTTTAACGACCCATTTGCAAGTGGATGATGCACAGGTAGAACAGGCAGGAAAAATCATTCAGAGGCCTATTTTGGAAACAAAAACGCTTGTCTGATGTTAGTCAAACAGCCTTCAGAGCCAATGAGGGGCGTTGAGAGGCGGCAAAAAGAAGGGCAAAAAGTACTGTTTTGTGGGTTTAAACGCTAAAAAAAGGGGTTTTCTATCAAATAAACCAAAAAAAGTAGAGTGCCTTGTTGGATAGTTTGAATGTTATTGTACATTTGTTTGCTCACAATTACAACAGTGCAGGTTCATTTTTATAATAAAAAAATAGACTGCTACAAGGTTGGATAGAATGAACTTGCTACAACTTATAAAAAATAAATGCTGTTTTTAAGGGTTTAAACCTAGTTTGGCCTGTTGGAGCAGCACATATTCAAAGTAATTACCAATTTTAAATAACACCTTTTGTAAAACAATTTTGTTTTGCGAAAAAAACAATGAAACAATAATGGACAAGTTTAAGGAGTTGAAAAACATCGTTGATTCTCTAGAAGCAGATTTCGGAAAATTCTACAATGACAACAACAATGCCGCTGGTACACGCGTACGCAAAGGCATGCAGGAGCTAAAAACATTGGCTCAAGACATTCGTTTAGAAGTACAAGACATCAAAAACAAAGCAAAAGATTAAGATTTGCTTGACGTATACTCAGCAATTTGAATAGGGCGCACGCCTCGGCTTCACTCGCCGTATAGTGCGCCCTATTTTTTTTGTAGTGCGGCTACAGTTGTGTGGCCAAGCGTGCGCCTTGGTTGATGGCTCGTTTGGCGTCCAATTCTGCGGCTACGTCTGCGCCGCCAATCAAATGCACCGAACTGCCCGCCGCCTGCAAAGGCGCTTGCAACTCCTTGAACGGCACTTGTCCTGCGCAAATAATGACGTTGTCTACTTCCAAAAGCTGCGGTTGCTCGTCTACCAATAGGTGCAAGCCTTGATCGTCGATTTTGACGTACTTTACTTTATTGATCATTTGTACTTTGCGCTTTTTGAGGCTAGCGCGGTGGCCAAAACCTGTTGTCTTGCCCAGTTTGCCGCCCACTTTGCCCTCGCTGCGCTGCAAGAGGTAGATTTCTCTAGGCGGTTGTGGAACTTCGTAGCTGTCTAGCAAACCCGCTCGGTTGTCCAAAGACATATCTACGCCCCATTCCCGCATATAAGTTGGAACACTCACGCTTGACGATACCCCTTCGTGCGTTAAATACTCCGCCACATCAAAACCAATACCTCCAGCGCCAATGATAGCTACGCGCTGTCCAACTGGTTTTTTATCGCGCAACACTTCGATGTAGGTGAGCGCTTTGGGGTGGTCTTCGCCTGGTAAATTAATGATGCGCGGGGAGACGCCTGTGGCTAAAATTACCTCGTCGTAGGCTTGAGTTAAATCCTCTGCTTTGACACGCGTATTGAGGCGCAAGTCTACTCCTGTCAATTCGATTTGCCGATTGAAGTAACGAATGGTTTCGTGAAATTCTTCTTTACCAGGAACAGTTTTGGCCATATTGAACTGCCCGCCGATCTCGGAACTCGCTTCAAACAAAGTAACTTGGTGGCCGCGCCCTGCGGCAACGGTAGCAGCAGACAACCCCGCTGGTCCTGCGCCTACGACGGCTATTTTTTTACTTTTTTTGGTGGGGGTGTAGTTAAGTTCGGTTTCATGGCCAGCCCGTGGATTGACCAAACAAGATACTTTTTTGCGTTCAAAAACATGATCCAAACAAGCTTGGTTGCAGGCAATACAGGTATTGATTTCATCTTCGCGCCCCTCTTCGGCTTTGCGCACAATTTCGGGATCTGCTAAGAACGGCCGTGCCATCGAAACCATATCGGCTTGGCCAGATGCCAGAATTTCTTCGGCTACTTGTGGCATGTTGATGCGGTTGGTGGCTACTAGCGGAAGTGAAACTTCTTTTTTCATGTTTTCCGTTACCCAGGCAAAGGCGGCTCTAGGCACACGGGTAGAAATGGTCGGTACCCGCGCTTCGTGCCAACCAATTCCAGTGTTGATAATGGTTACGCCTGCTTCTTCTAGCGCTTTGGCCAGTTGCACAATCTCGTCCCAAGAAGAACCGCCTTCCACCAAGTCCAACATAGAAAGGCGGAAGATAATAATAAAGTCTTTGCCGACGCGCTGGCGAATTTTGCGGACGATTTCTAAGGGAAAACGAATGCGGTTTTCGTAGCTGCCGCCCCATTTATCGGTGCGTTTGTTGGTACGTTTGGCGATAAATTGATTGATCAAATAACCTTCCGAACCCATGATTTCCACGCCGTCGTAGCCCGCCTGTTGGGCAAGTGCTGCGGTATTGCCGTAGTCGTTGATGGTCCAATTGATCATAAAGTTGGGCAACTTCCACGCTTTGAACATCGAAATCGGTGCTTTGCTGGAGGAAGGCGCTACGCAATAGGGCACATAAGCATACCGCCCCGCATGTAAAATCTGCATACAAATTTTTGCGCCTTCTTGGTGTACTTTGTCGGTAACTACTTTGTGGTGGGCTACTTGACTTTTGTTGCTCAAACGCGCTGCAAAGGGTTTGACAACACCTGCATGGTTGGGCGATATACCACCTGTTACGATCAAACCAACGCCTCCACGAGCGCGCTCGGCAAAGTAGGTGGCCAAGATTTCAGGATCACCTTCTTCCAATCCTGTGTGCATAGAACCCATGATTACACGGTTCTTTAGAGTAGTAAAACCAAGGTCGAGCGGTGCAAAAAGATGCGGATATTTGTTGTGTGTCATGCTGTCGTATATCATTGAATTTATGCCAAAAGACGCCTTACTAGAACGTACCTTACAAAGCTACATATTTTGTGCTAACCAAACGATTGTTTGGTAAAAATAATACAGAGAATATTGGAGGGGAGTTGAAAGGGCGTGGCGGAGCTGCTGGTTTGGTAATTAAATTGCCGTCGAGCTGAGTTTATATCACTTCTCAAGTCGTACAGCATTAGAAAATAAATTTGAGCAACTACCTACCCTTATTCTATAACTTAGTGGTTATGACAAAATTAGTGAAATGAATGCCTTGCAATTGTCTATAAAATAACTTATTATAGAGAAGAATAAAAGAACAACATTTATGTCTAGAAGTTTAGTCCACTTCTCAAGGGTTGTTTAGTTTGCTGTACAATTATTGCTTTATTATTAAACTATTTTTATTATGAATAATCAACAACTACTTTTTTTTAGTCTGTTATTTTGCTTTCCTATTTTTTCATGGGCACAACCGATTTGGGGATACCAAGCTACGACTGGACAAGCCGCAGGTGAATTCCGCGATTCGTTTGTACGCGCAACGGCGGCAAGTAGTTATTCCACTACGAATTGGACGGCGTTATCTATCAGCCACGATAGTGGGCGGGTAGTGCCAGGTGCTGCTTTCTGGGTACATACAACCACAGGAGAGTCACGAGGAGCGTATTATTTTACGGGGAATCCAGTTTTTCAATCGGCTACCCGCAGCAATGGAGCAGCGCTTTTTGATTTGGATTACTTGGATAATGGGGGCGTACAGGGGGCTTTTAGAACAGGGGGAGCGCCTGGT
>CAYUZF010000026.1:24924-27255 GCA_964449615.1 uncultured Aureispira sp. | reverse complement strand
CTTGGCAACCGCCTATTGATGTGTTGCCCTACCTTAGCATTTACGAAAGTCATTTTCAACAAAGACGTTTGCGTATGTTGTTACCGAATTGGGCGGCAGGTACTACCAATCTATCTCAGTGTCGTATAAAGGTTGTTTTTGAAGGCTATTATTATTTTGTTATGCTGGATGATTTGACACTAGAGATCGCTCCGAGTTATGATTTAGCTATTGGTGAACCTGATACTACTGCTAGTGATTGGTGGAAACGAGGGGATTTTATTCGTATGGGAGGAAATCGGTACAGTGGTGTATGGAACTATAGTATGCTGCATGGAGCTGCCAGTACGGGCTGGTCTTGGGGGGCAAAAGTTGTTAATAGGGGCGCACAAGATATACCTCCTAGTTTGCATCCGCGTTTAATTTGTCGGGTAGATGAGCGAAATGCGTTTACGGGTACAGTTGTTCAAAATGTTTTCTCGGATACAATAGTTAGTATGGATACGATTGTTGCAGACGATTGGAATGGAATTGTTTTAGAAAAAGATTTGATGCTCGCAGACTTAGATTTTTTAATGCCTTCCTATAACATATACAATAAAACCTATACCGCTTATTATTGGGTTGAACACGACGGTACAGATGGGTCTACTTGGCGCGATACGGTACAACACAGTTTTGAAGTAGCGTATCCACCTCATTGGTCTACCTCCCATTATGGCTATGTTTCTAAAGCGGAAAAAAGTCCAAATGATGGCCGAGTTCAAGCACATTGGTTTATGCATTTATCAGACACTACTCGTTATAGAAGTGTAGAATATGGAAGTGTCTATTATTTTTCAGAACATCATTCTTATCACAGTTTTTGTAGCTTTTATATAGATTCGGTGGATTGGCGTTATTATGTCCCCTATTTTTACTCAGGAGATAGTTCACTGGTGTTGAGTCTAAAAATCTATGAATACAACGACAGTCCTACAGGGTCGTTATCAGATGGGGAAATTCAAGCAACAGAATTATCAGAAGTAGGTATGGATACTTTGCGTGTAGAGATAAAGCCTTATCAACAAGGGGGGTACCAATTAGCCACTTTTATCCGTCCAGTGGATGTAGCAACAGGGCAGCGTATGCAAGTTTTGAATCGGAATACATTTTATTATATTTCTATAACAGTAGAGCCCGGTGCCACAGGAGGGGGAGCGGACTTCGACTATTCAGGACTTCTTTGGTCAGGGGTAGACCTCAACAATTATGCGATGAATAGAGCTAAAAGTACGAGCGCATTGCCTTTTTCCGCTTGTACAGTAGGGATAAAAGATACTTCTGATGCTTGGCAGCGTTATTTCAGTTGTACTCGTGATAATTACGTGCCTTCTATAGGTATTTATTTTAGCGAAAAATGCTACAGTCTAGTTTCGAAGCAGGAGAACACATTCGCTAATCCACTGGTTCTTTTTCCTAATCCCGTAACCGAGCAACTGCTAGTGCAAACAACACTAGAGCAACCTATGCCTGTTGAGTACATCGTTACAGATGCTCTCGGACGGGTAGTTTATCATCACAAAGAGCCCAGCAGTACCGCAGCTATTCGGCACAGCATAACGGTTGAGCAGCTACCCGCAGGTATGTATACGGTAACGTTGCAGTCTAAGCAAGGTGCATTGAACCAACAGTTTATCAAACAATAAACGGGGAGTACTGGCTGTGTACCAAACGCTGTAAGACAGCGCATTTTGTTCAAATATAGATAATAAACTAGTCCTTAGAGTTGTTTTTCTAAGCCAAAAATTGTATTATTAAAGTGTCTGTAAGTTACACAAGAGCTTAGTCAACTCTCCCCCAAAGCTGTTATAACGATCAGTACAAAATTTCTAACCCAAAAAAATATTATTATGAACACCAAACAAGTTCTAACAGCCGCGTTGTGTTTATGCGGTTGCTTTTTTGAACCTGCTAACTTACAAGCACAAGCCTTGATATGGGGCTTCAATGCTCCTGTCGGGCAGGCCTCGGGCGAATTTCGCGACCCTTTTGTACAAACAACAACCACGGGAAATTATTCGCCCACCGAATGGACGGCGCTTTCCATAAGCCACAGTAATGGCGCTGTGCAACCTGGCGCTGCCTTCTGGACACGCACTACTACTGGGTTTTCGCAAGGCGGAAACGCTGCGGGAATGAATCCTATTACTTCGTTTACGGCTTCCAATGGCGCTGCAATTTTTGACTCGGATTTTATGGACAATGCGGGCAATGCCGCAACGCCAGGGGTGGGGACGGCACCCGCTGCCCAGCGCGGGGCTTTGATTTCGCCCAGAATTGATTTGAGCGCAGCGAGCAACAGCGGTGTAG
>CAYUZF010000026.1:17963-24905 GCA_964449615.1 uncultured Aureispira sp. | reverse complement strand
TTTTCAATCTTACTATCGCTATTCCAGCCTCAACGAATGGTCGTTGTCCGTATCTACCGATGATGGTGCTACTTGGGGAACCGCCATTGATCTTGCGGCTTTACAGACAACTATGCAGGGTGTTCCTCGAGAAAGTCGCCTGCGAATTGTTCTACCTAGTTCTATTAATAATGCTCCTAATTTAAGCCAATGTCGCCTCCGCTTTATCTACGATGGGGCGCTTTATTTTGCCATGTTGGACGACCTCACTGTAGAATTGGTACCTAAATACGACTTGGCTATAGCACCAGAAAGCACGGGTGGTTTTTCTTTCGCCTCTTTGGGCAACATCATTCGAATGGGAGGCAATGCGTATCAGGCTTATGAGAACATAGATTATACGAATGCTATAGGCTGGTCTTGGGGGGCGAAGATAATTAACAAAGGAGCCATAGACGTTCTAGCGACGCAGCGTCCGCGCCTGCATTGCAGCGTATCGGCAACCAATTTGGCTACGAATATTACTACGCCTGATGTGTTTTTGGATACGATTATTTACAACGATACTATTTTTGCGCAAAGCAGGGGATGGGTGATTCTACAAACCAATATGACGCCAACTGATGTAGATTTTCTCATGAGTCAAGCACCGATGTCGGACGTGCGTTACACGGTGCGGTATTGGGTGGCACACGACAGTGCGGATGGCAGTACCTTTAACGATACGATTGCACATTCTTTTGTAGTGGGACGTGATCAACAAGGGGTGAAGTACCTTTCTAAAGCAGGTTTAGCGGCTGACGGGCGGGTCGCAGCCAATTCTTCTGTTTTTCCAAGCGGTGGCCCGCACCAAAGCTTTGAATTTGGATCTCTGTATTATTTTCCCTACGGTAGAACCAACGACCTACACATTGATTCTATAGATTTTCGCTATTATTTGTACAGTACTTTTAATGGCACCTCTACGCAGGCTATTTACACCAAAATTTATGAATTTGACGACGGTGCAAGCGGCGCGCCTGCTGATGGGCGCATTAACGACCGAAGCGAGTTGGCGGAAATCGGTTTCGGGCAAAAAATACTGTCGGGGTTGGGGACTACCATTGCGCCAGGAACGTATAATTTAGCGGTATTTGATGATTTAGTAGATGCCTCTTCAGGGCAAGTAATGCCAAGACTGGAGGACAACACCTTCTATTATATTTCTACTATAATCGAACCTTCCCTTTTCAATGGACCTACGACTTTTGATTTCAACGATGTGCCTGTGCATGGAGTAGTTTCTACCAATTATGTACTGAATTTTAACAATACTACCAGTGCAGCTCCATTTCTACCGTCTACGCTACGGATTAGAAGTGTACAGGGCATTGATAGCTGGTTTGATGGGTTTGGAGGGTACGATCGGGTTCCTTCTATTGGCATCTTTTTTAGCAGCCGTTTTGTGAACGTAAAGACCCTCGAAGATGCGGGTATAGGCCGCCTACAGTTGTCGCCCAACCCAGCCAGTGGGTTGCTACAACTAGATCTAGATTTAAAAACTGCTAGTGCCGTTCAATACATTGTGACAGACGTATCTGGGCGTGTGGTGCATTGGAGCCAGCGCGATTCGGTGACCCAAGAAGTAGCAACGATAGATGTTAGTGCCTTATCTGCGGGGGTGTATGTGGTGAGTGTCAAAACTGAACAGGGGGTATTGACCCAACAGTTTGTAAAGCGCTAAGAAATAGGTAAAAAACGATTAAGAACGATTGGATCGGCTCCTTCTGCATGGATGTGGGAGGGGCCTTTTTCGTATAAGGATATCCTACAGCAGTTCCACTTTTTGATAAATACTGCCATCTATGGGGTCTGTTACTATTTCAAAGTTTTTTAATTGCAGCAAGCGTAGCAATTTAGGATTGGGCTTGGCGCAATCTACCGCGTGGACTTTCCAAACAATTTTACGTTTGTCGCTCCGTCTTCCAAACTGTCGGAACAAATTTGATACCCTTAACAACACTCCTTCACCACCGCCTATGATGTGGGACAAGGTAATTTCCAAACGGTCTTCCTTCTGTATAAATTGCCCCAACATTTCACTGCTTCCTACTTTAAAAACCACGGGCTCCCCCGAAAAAACAAGGGCTTGAAATTCTTCGGAATGAGAAAGCTCCAAAGTTTCTGTGGTGCTATAGCCGTCAATTAATAGTTCTTTATTCATGGGCTAAAATTATTAAAAATACAACATCCCTCCAAGAAAAAAGCAGCCCCGAAATAAATCGAAGCTGCTCGCAAAAAACAAATCTATACAAAGGTTAATGTGCTACTCTAATTTTCTCGCTGTGCCAACCTTCGGAGGTCTGCAAACGCAAGAGGTACAAGCCCGCAGGCCAAGCTTGGGTTGATAAAGCCGCCGTTTGTACCCGGTTCAATGCTATGGTTTGTACCAACTGTCCTGTGGCGGTGAAGACCTGAACGCGTTCCAACAGCGCTTGTTGGCTGCGGACTTGTAGCGTCGCATGTGCGGGGTTGGGGAAGATTTGAATGCCAGCTTGCAGGGGTAACTTTATGGTAGAAAGAGGCTCTGTTAAAATAACGTTGCCCGTTTTGTTGTAGGTGCCAATGGGTTGATTCTGCTCATCAATCAAGCGAACGTTGCTGATGCTAATGGGCGAAACAATACTATCACCTGCCAAACGACCAATGACAAGGTCATCCTTTATAGTAAAGGAGACGCTGCCTATAGCGCCGATGCCCGTAATGGGTTGTTGGTTGGTTCTAGATACGGCAACCTCTATTTGACCGCTGCGGCGCACATCTTGTTGTACATGAATCAAGCTGTTGCCCAACCAAGAATTATTAAAATCTACCCGAACAGGATCGTTTTCTAGGTGATTGGGATTGTAATTAATGGTAAACGCCAATCCGTATACATCTACTGCGGGGTTGCTGCTATCGCCCAAGATGATGTTGGTGCGCATACTGTCGCCTGCCAAACCTGCCCCACTTTCTACATAAAAGGGAATGGTACCCAAAAGAGAATTGCTACTGCTGCGGGCATAACTTCGGCTGTAATTGTTGCGAACTGCGTCTACATCCAAACTGTCCACAAAGCCATTGCCATCCGCATCTATGTGCCGATCGTTGGGTAAATTTAAAAAGGCGGGAGCCGTCACCCAGTTGGAAGCAGGAAACCCCTGCCAGAGAATAGAAGTCGAGGCACGGCTTGGGCCAGCACTTCCATAACGCAAACCAATCGGTAACAGATCAAAATTATTGACCACCGCATTGTCATCGGTATCCCCTGGCCATACACAACCCCGTTCTCCAACCGTAATTATTTTTGTTTGTGTGTTGTTGTTGGCATCGGTGACAGTTAGGCTGTAATTGCCCACTGTTAAATTGAGAATCGAAGAAGTAGTAGCGCCGTTGCTCCAAACATAGGTAAAGGGGGCAATACCGCCTACAACCTGCGTAGAAATAGCACCACTAGGCTGCCCACCATTACAGGCAGACGTATCAGAGAAAGTGCCTACATTGAGCAAAAAACTATTGACAGGGCAGACCCCAACAGTCCAGCTTTGTACCCCCGCTTCGTATTCGGCTACACAAGCATTGCGATAAGTAATGCCATCACAACCACAAACAGGCGTAAAATCATCGGTGCAATAACTGTAGGGCAACAAAGCACTGGTTTCAACACAAGTATTGTTGTTACAATCTAGCGTAATGGTATACTCATACTGGTTGCCATTGTTGTCTATCATGGTCAATACATAAGGCGTATTGGCACACAAATCAAATCTAGTAGCGTTGTTATTGCTAGTATCCGACCAAGAGAATATTAAATCGCTGGCAAATAGTGTATCTCCAACACCACTAGGTAGAACCAGGTAATTAAAATTGTAATAACCGTCACAAGAAGTACAAGTTGAAGGGTCGCTAATACTATCCGAAAAGACCACTAAATTACTAGAAGCATGGCAGTAATTGAAGGTATCGATAATTTCTACCAGTACCTGACATGTGTCTGAACGAGTAGAAAACGTATCTATGGACAGCAAGGTGATGTATTGATAGCCTATATCGGAGCAGTCAAACGTGTAAGCAGCGGTTATAAAGTCATCTGCATCTATAAAATAAGATTCATTGACATTAAAGGTGCTGCTGCTGCGTACCGCTTGGCCAGTCAATGTAATTTGCCCATTGGCATTCAGATAACGCGTAACCGTTGGAAAGCAAGTAGTTTGTGTAGGAGTTGGACACTCCACTTCAAAACTATAGGCGTTGTAATTTCCCAAAGAATCGCTCACAACAACATTATAAGTACCTGCACACAAGCCCGAACGCGTAATAAAGGCCGTATCTACAAAGGTAACCCCATCGCTCCATTCGAAATTATAAGGGGTATTGTTGGGATTAAAAAGCGTAGCATTGATGCTCCCTGTACAACTGTTGCAACTAGCCGTAGGTGTGGTGGTTATATTCGTAATATTGACGGTAGGAGCGGGAGAAGCCAAAAAACAAGTAGAACTAATCGTCGAAGTATAGCGGTTGGCATCCGCATCTATTATTTGAAGGTTAAGCTGTTGTTGGGAACTGTCGCTCAAGTCCACTTGCCAAATAGCGGCTGCATTGCTGTTGCGTTGTAGCTGGTTTACTTGTAATAAGTAGGGCGCCCGCGCACTGGCTACACTGCCTGTGCTGTCAACTAGACGAACATGCAGTATACAGTTAGAATCAATTCTGCTCTCTAGGACAGGCGCTTGTGCTAAGAGCGAAGGCAGACAGAAGCCCCAAAAAAGACTCCAGAGCAACAGCCGAGATAAATAAGTACTTGTTTGCGTCATCATAAGATACGTTTCTATAGATTTGTAGGTGGTGTGAACAAAAAGCTCCCAATGGTGCTATTGGGGAATAGTCTACGCAATGATAATTGTAGTGCATAGATGATCAGGAACGCTACAAATATGCACAGAAATTCAAGGCTTTTCAAAAACAAAAATAGTCCTTTCTCGTAATTAGTTGTTATTTTTAGCTTTACAAAAAGCTAATTTACAGAGTTTTAGTGAGTTTTTGGCGTTTAAAAACTTTTTTAAAATTGGATAAGGTCAAAAAAAAGTTTAATTTGTTGTTTGTGAACGGTGACCTTTCTGGGTTTAAAACCATATACCAAACACACCTAATATAAAATAAAATTTCCCCGAATATGCAGCAAAGCAAATTAGTTACGCTCTTGAAGCATCTCAATTCCAGAGAATTATCGCGCTTCTGCGATTATGTTCATTCTCCTTTTTTCAACAAACATCAAGAATCACGCAAGCTTATTCTATATCTATCTAAGTATGTTCTAAATGAGCGCAAACAGCATTTTTTAGATAAAGAGCGCATATATAAGCATTTATATGCTAAAAGTCAGTACAACGCCAACATTCTCAATACCACGGTGTCTAAACTGCTTACTCTGTTGCACGATTTTTTGGTATTGACCAACAATGAAGACAAAAGTAACCAGCATTTAATAAAAGTATTGGCCGAGTTGCGCCGCCGCAAACAAAACAAAGATTACCGCGCCATTTTGAGAAAAATCCAGCACAGTCCAGACAGCGATTATCAAGAAGTGGAGGACTTGTATTGGGAAAAAGTAGCTTACCACCACGAATTGGATCGACAGTTTGTTACGCAAGGTGGACGGACGTACAATGAGAATTTACAACTCAAAAACGATAACTTAGACTTGTTTTTTATTACTAAAAAATTAAAAATCGCCTGCGATATGGTGAGCCGAAACATCGTAATTGGAAGCAATTACCAATACCGTTTGGTGGATGAGTTGTTAGAATATTTGGATCAGCCTGGTAGCGTTTATGCACAAGAACCGACTTTGGTGATCTATTCAGGTTTATTGCGCATGTTGCTCTTGGGGCAAGATGGGGACGCACAGTTCTACAAAGTCAAAACGTCGTTGTTGGAACACCGAGCTACCTTTTCCAAAGAAGAATTAAAAAATATTTACGATTACTTGGATAACTATTGTATCAAACGTTACAACCATTCCGCAAAGAAAAAATATTTACTAGAAATGTTGGATATATCTAAATATTTAGTAGAAAACAAGATCAACCTTGTAGACGGCTATTTGTCGGATGGTGATTATAAAAACATAGGAAACACCGCCATAAATATAGGTGAATATGAGTGGGCAGAACAATTTATTGAAGCATACCAGCACAGTGTATTGCCTAAATATCGCCAAAGTGTTTATGCCTTACTCAAAGCGTACCTACTGTATGCCACCAAAAAATACCAAGATGCTTTGGGAGCATTGCATGAAGTAACGTTCGAGAACTATACCTACTATGTAGCTGCCAAAATGATACAAATGCGGATGTACTACGAAATCGAAGCGGGCGAAGCACTGCACTCGCTCAGCGACGCGTTCAGGAACTATGTCCGCCGCAACAAACAACTGACCAGCGCCCACAAAAAACTCTACGAGAATTTTATCCTCCTCACTCGGCGCAGCTACAAACTTTTGGAAAACGCCCCGTATTGGTCTAAAGAAAAAGTGGAACGCGAATACCGAGCGCTTGCCTACGATGTAGAGCATATCCGACCCTTGCCGAGCCGCAGTTGGTTGTGTGAGCGCGTTGCAGCACTCCAGCCCGCACCACTTAGCGGCGCTAGAAATCAAGCTGGAAGTTGATCACAGGCAACAAGCCCGATTGGTAGCGCGGAATAAATTCTACGTTGCTGCGGTCGTAGATAAAAAACCGCACATTTTGGGCATTGGTCGCATTTTGGATGTCGAAAGAAATGGTATAAGAAAGCTTTTTGTGGTTTTTGCGATAAGCAATGCGCCCGTCCAAACGGAAATACGTATTGGCCGCCGCTTCAAAATAGCGCTCTTCGTCGGGGACATAGATGCCCGCTGCAATAGAAGCGGCCTCATCAGGCGGTGTGTAGCGCAAGCCTCCAGAA
>CAYUZF010000026.1:16299-17928 GCA_964449615.1 uncultured Aureispira sp. | reverse complement strand
CAAGGCGCCTTCTTTTTTGAAGGAAAATTCGTAGCCTCCCATAATGGTGCCGCCCCAGCGTTTGTCGACGCGCGTACGGCGCCATGCTTCGTCGTTCAAGGTTTTGTATTGCGACCAAAACAACGAGCCTGTAAGCAACACAAAAAAGCTGCGGCTAAAGGCTTTTTCTACCGTAGCATCTACGCCGTAATTGCGCGCTTGACCTTCCGAAATCATTTCTTGCGTGCCGTAATTGTCGCGCTGGTTGAACAACCAATAACCGCTGTTGGGCGCTGTGCCAACGGGTTGTCCGTTACTGTATTGATAATACCCCTCTAAGTTGACGTTAAAACCCTGGCCGATGGCTTGCTGTATGCCTACAATGGCGTGCTGCATTTTGGCGAGTTGCAAGTCCAAGTTGGGTTGGTGCGTCCCCCCGTTGCCGTCGGGCAACTCCAATAGGTAAGTGCCAATAGGCAGGACTTTGCTGTGCCAAGTATAGGCCGCGCTAAACGTAGTGCTTTTGGTAGGATTGTACTGCAAGCCCAAGCGCGGTTCTATGCTGTAACTGTGGTTGGTTTTTAGATTGAAATAAAGCGCATGCACCCCGACATTTAATATTAAGTTTTGCAGAGGGCGATAACTGCCTTGAACGTAGCCTTGTGTAATTAATGCTGTACCGCGTTCCTCGTCCAGAAACTGGTAATCGTTTACAAAGTAATTCAAGTCATAGGTATGCCCTGTGAAAGACAACCCTGTTTTGAGGCGAAAACGCGTACTGATTTTATTGCTGTAAGTAAGGTGCAGTTGGCTGCGGAAGGTGTGGTAATCATAGTCCTCGTTCATGCTTTTGTCTTCCACATCAAAAGTAGTTAAATTCGGTACCCGCTGCGTCAGAAAGATGTTGTTGTACACCGAACCCGCCACGACTTTTATATACGATTTATCGTTGAGTAAGCGTCTAAAACTCACGCCCAACAGACCCAAATTAGAACCGTTGATCTCGTCGATGTAGTCCAGGTACGTCAACCAATCGGCTGTATCTTCTTTGATGAAAAATTGCTCTTTGCTCAAACCGCCCATTCCAAAAAACTTCACTTCATTCTTGTTGTCTTTAGAATTGAAGGTCAAGTTGAAGGACAAATCTTGGAAAGTATTGGCCACGTTTTCACGCACCACATAAAGCCCCATGGTATTGAGAATGCCCAGCGTAGAATAGCGATAATTGACTAAATAAGAGCTGCGGCCTTTCTGTATGGGGCCCTCTGTAGACAACCCCAGCCCCACCAAACCAATTTTGATAGAATGCTCACGCTCTACCATATTGCCTCGTCGGTTGCGCATATCAAACACCCCTGACAAAGCATTGCCATACTCGGCAGCAAATCCCCCTGTAGACAAATCGGTGTTGCCCAGTACCGATGCCGAAAAAACACTGATACCGCCCCCCGTTGTACCAGGGCGCCCAAAATGGCTCGGGTTGGGTATTTCTAAGCCTTCTAAACGCCACAGCACCCCAAAAGAAGAATTGCCTCGAATCACCACATCATTTTCATTGTCTTGGTCGGTTTGTATGCCAGGTAGAGCCGCAGCCATCCGTCCAGGATCGTCGATGCTCGCGGCATAGCGCTTGGTTTCTTCTACCGAAAA
>CAYUZF010000026.1:11885-16289 GCA_964449615.1 uncultured Aureispira sp. | reverse complement strand
TGACGACCGATAAGTCGTTGAGTGCTTTGTTGCCCACGCCATCGGCTCCGCCCGAGGCGGTAATGACTACGGTTTCCGTGGTTTGGATTTGCTCAAACAGTTGGATTTCTACATAACTCATCTTACCTGCGGTAATGAGCAAGCCTTCTTCGAGGTAAGGCTCATAGCCCAAATATTGAGTGGTTAGGGTACGTCGTCCAACAGGCACCTTTTCTAAAATAAAATTACCGTCTACGTCAGTAGTTGTATTAACATCCGTGTCTTTTACCAAAACAACCACCCCAATCAAGGGCATTTGGCTGGCTTGGTCAACGACCTTACCGCGAATGGTTTGAGTGGCTTGCGCCCATAAACTGTTAAAACAGCAAAGGCTGAGGAGTAGCGTAATTAGTAATTGCATGTGCTAGTTTGGTTGTAAGAATACTTAGAATAGGGTAGTGTTTGCTTGGGGCAAACTGCGTGGAAAGGGAAGATAGCAAATTTATCTAAAAATAACCCAATAAAAAATGCACGGGCGCTTTATTTGATGTTGGTGCGTTGTTGGGAAAGATATAAAGTAGGTAGGGCTGCAATTTTTGGGCTATTGGATGAATTGGTCTTATTGGTAATTTTTACATTTAAAAAGCAAAAGCTCTAACGACTGTTTTAATTAAAAGAGCAATTGGCTCCCCAGCAAAAAACTTCAAAAAAAAATACCGAATAAGGTTACCTATTAAAATGCTTTTCCATCAAGAGACGTGTAAGCAATGGAAGCAAAGAATAGCCCTCTTTGCTACCAGTTCTTAAACAAACATAATTGTTCAGTTCAGTATCTAGATGTGTTCCAAGTCTTCGGGCTTGGAACATTTTTTTTGAATACCGCTGTAAGAAATGAACTAAGGGCGACCTTCAACAGTTGCCAATAATATTAGTAAAAACAAGAATTACAGCAACATGAAACAACAGCAAGAAGAAGCCCTGTTAACCTATCTGAACAACGAAGAACCCTTGAGTACACTCGACCCCGAAGGCCTTTGCTCGGCTATTCATTTCCAGTCGGCACAAGTATCCGAGGAAAAGGGCATTTTGTATTATAATTTTGAAGTGGAATTAGATCCCGAAGGCGGCAAACAAACAGCTACGTTTAGCTATCAGCCCAGCGTTATGAAAATTATGGACAAAGAAGAAAATATGCATTTGGAGTTTGTTAGAGAATTTGAAACCTATTTTGTAAAATGGATGAAAGAAAATTATTACAAGTAAGTGCCGCATACCCAAGCGTTGGAAGCCTTATTTTCTACTTTTTGTGTATTACATTAGCAAAAGCTTTAAATAACGTAGATTAATAGTACTTTGTGTGTTGATAATGTCCTACACACATGTAAAATGAGAAAAGAATACCTATGATCGACTGGAAATATATACATGTCCCCGAAGAATTAGCGACTTGCGTTGAGTTTTTAAGACAGCAACCTGAATTGGCGATTGATTTGGAATTTGACAAGAATCGTTACCGCTACGGCTTCAATTTGTGTTTGGTACAGATTTATGCGGGAGGACGTTGTTTTCTAATAGATCCTCTGGGGGAGGGCATGGATTTGAGCGAGTTGTATCAAGTGTTGGAAGATCCTGCTGTGCGGAACCTGGTGTATTCTTTTGGTGAACGGGATATTATCCAAGAAATGGCCAGCATTTTTGGTGAGGATATGCGTTTGTTGCATTCTTTGGGTTGTTTTCCTAAGAATACCTATGATTTGGCCATTGTGCTGCGGTTGCTCGATTATCCGCCTGCTTCGTTGGCGAGTGTGTTGGTCGATTTTTTAGACATAGAAATCAGCAAAGCCGCTCAAAAGAGCAATTGGTTTTCGCGCCCCTTGTCCAACAAACAATTGGACTATGCCGCCCGCGATGTGTTGTATTTGTTTGAGTTGAATGATAAGTTGCAGCCCGAAGTAGAAAAAGCGGGTGTAAAAGCTTGGATTGAGGAGGAACACGAATACATTGATATCTTAGATTACTCGGAAATTGACAACAATGTCTATTTAAAAGAAAAAGACAAACACGGCCTTTCAGAACATGAATATTACATTTATGAGCAATTGATGGGCTTGCGCGAAAGTTTGGCAAAAAAGTACAACCGCCCCAGTTACCAAGTAATCGACAAAGAGTATCTGCGCGAACTGGCACAGCGCCCCAACCAAATCCACCGTTTTGAAAAAATACGTGGGATTTACAAAGCACTCAAAACACCACAATTCAAAGACGAATTGTGGGCCAACTTCCAACGCTATGCCAAAGAAGCCGAGCAACAAGGTTTGTCCAAAACCGAAGATGCCTTAAAACGCCTCCCTCCAGAAGAATACCGCTTGCGCCGTAGCCAACGCAAAGAACGCGATGAAATTAAAAAGAAAGTGTTTAAACCCATACAAGCTAAAATAGCAGAAAACCAGGGCGAGCAAGTGGTAACCTACATCATGGGCAACCGATTGATGGAGGAGTTGGCCGAAGGCAGAACAGAAAATCTACGCCACTACAAACGCCAATTGATCGAGCAGTATGCCAAAGAATTGGGTATTGATGTGTCTCCTTATTTGGGCACGTAAATGCTACCGCAAGCCAATCCTTAAAGGGTTAAGTGATCGTAGTCGTCTTCTGCAACAACTTCGGGCGCTTGCTCTACACGGCGCATTTCGCCTGCCAAATCGGTCATTTGCAAAATGAGTAATCCAACGCCAAAGAAGACCACCATAAACAACATGCTGTTGCGCATATTGCCCGTCATTTGATTGATCAGGCCAAATGAGAAGGTGCCAATTACAATGGCTAACTTTTCCGTCACTTCGTAAAAACTAAAGTACGACGCGGTATCTACGGTTCCTTTGGGAATGAGGCGCGAATACGTAGCACGCGACACCGACTGTACACCGCCCATGCCAATACCAATCACCGCCGCCAAGCCATAAAAGCCCATTTTTGCCTCTAAGAAATAGCTGGCAATACAAACAAAAATCCACAAGGCTAGAATAATAGTAATGGACAAACGGTTGCCACCTCTGTTGGAAATCCAAGCAAACGCAATAGCGCCCACCATCGCCAAAATCTGAAGGATCAACACTACCACGATCATTTCTGTGGATTCAATACCGACTACTTTAGACGCAAAAAGAGGCGCCAACAACATCACCGTAGAGACGCCCATGCTGTACGCAAAAAAGGAACTCAAATACCGTTTAAGGACGCTGCGTTCGCGTATTTTTAGGCCGATTTGTCTCAACTCATTCAAGCCGCGGCCCAAAATAGAACGGTCAAACGTCTTACCAGTAGGCCGATCGCGCAAATAGTAAAAACCAATTTGCGCAAAGCCCATCCACCAAAATCCAACCAACAAAAAACCAAACTGCGTAGCCGTCTTAGTATTTTCAAAACCAAAAGTTTCGGGCATCATCAAAAGCACTAAATTGATCAGAAGCAGGATAACGCTTCCAATGTAGCCGAAGGTAAACCCGCGCGCACTCACGTTGTCCATCTTGTCGGGCGTCACAATCTGCGGCAAAAAGCCGTTGTAGAAAACCAATGCCCCCGCATAGCCCACACTCGCCAAGACCGAACAAGCAATGCCATATTCTATATTGGGGCCTTCAAAAAAGAACAAACCAATGCAGGACAAACTGCCCAGATAGGTGAAAAACTGCATAAAACGGCGCTTACTACCCGTATAATCAGCAATGCCCGACAAAATAGGCGAAGTAAAAACCACCACCAAAAAAGACAGCGAAATGGCATAGGTAAACAACACCGAGCTAGAGATTTCTATACCAAGAAAACGCACCATCTCCCCGCCAAAAGCTTCTGCTGTTACATTGGCATAATAAACAGGAAAAATAGCCGTCGTCACAATCAAATTGTACACAGAATTGGCCCAATCGTAAGAGGACCAAGCATTGATGAGTCTGGGAGAGTTTTTTGGCAGCATGGAAGGTGTTTGTGTTGGTTAGCTATTGGAACAATGCTAGAAGATTGCGTGACCAAGATACACAAAAGCTGCTTATAGTCTAATATTGCTATCTCTTAGAAAGTCGATAGCGCAAAATATCTTTGCTCAAATGCGCGTCTTTTGGATTAAAATATAAAATATGCCGCAATAAGTTGACATCTTCTTCTGCCTGTTCCGTTACTACGCGATAGGCCAGCGCGCGCACCCAAGCACACTGCTCGGGTTCTTGTCCATAAATATGCCGCAACACTTGCAAAAATGTTGCTTGTTGTTTATAGAGGTGCTCTTGGGCATACAGCTCTTCTAAAAACACCCGTCGTTCGCTCCAAGTAGGCAAATTGTCTAGGCAAAAATGCAGACATTTGGCCGCGTTGTAGCTTTGCACCCAACCGGCAAAGGCCAATTGTTTGGCGCGCTCCAAATCTTTAATG
>CAYUZF010000026.1:11541-11875 GCA_964449615.1 uncultured Aureispira sp. | reverse complement strand
TTTACAAAAATTGGCCGCTAGCAAATAGTTTTTCTTGTGGATCAAATCTTCCAGTGCTTTCTCATAAAACACCAACGCCAATTCTTGCTGTCCCAACTGCTCGTAAATATTGCCTACTTTAACGTTGCGCTCCAGTTTTTTGTATAGAGCCAGTGCTTTTTCTAGGCGGTTGGCCTTTTCGTAACAAGCCGCTGCTTTGGCCTCTTCGTTCAAATACTTGAGATAGATCGAAGCTGCTTGCTCATAGAATTCGCCCATTTCTAAGACCTCTGCCGCGCGTTTGGGATCTCGCAGCAACCGCAAGTAAACAAAGGCCGCTTTTTCAAATTTTTTC
>CAYUZF010000026.1:9191-11465 GCA_964449615.1 uncultured Aureispira sp. | reverse complement strand
TGCCCTGTTGAAACAACCCTGTGCTGGCCCAGCGCGGCACCCAATCCCAAGTACCCTTACCATCATCCGCCCCATAGCCCCGCCCAATTTGACCGTTATCGAGTGGAATGGCATAGCGCAACGCCTGTTCTGGATCTTCTTTTAACAAATCAACTAAGCGATTCATTGGATTTTGGTAACGTTTTTCCAACTCGTCCAACTCCGCTTGCAATCCCTCCGTCCAGGGCGGCGTCGAGCGCAATTTTTGTTGCAACCGGCTCCAAATATTCTGCGGTGTCCCTTGATTTTGGTTGCTGTAATAAGCTGCCCGCCAAGCGCGCAATTTGCGCAAGCGAAACACCTCTGCAGCAGACAAAGGCGCTCCTTGCAAGTCTTCCCGTTCGGGAACTACCGCATCCAGTTGGCTTAGGCTATCCTCCAAAGGGGCGGCTTCTACGGTCACCACACGAACGCGTTTAGGAAGGGGCAATCCCTCTTCGGGTTGGTGGCTCTTCAAAGAATGTTGTTCAGGGGTTTGCAATAAGGTTGCCCAATCCAGAGGCTCGAACAATTCTACCAAACCCAACGTAGGATGTAGAAAATGAGCTTTATCAAACAAAATAGCTTGTAGAGATGCCGCCGTCAATTCAGGAACCAAACGGCTTTGTTCTGGTATAAATAAGTAGTTGTGTACACATTGCAAGGCCATATAAGGCGCCACTACGGCTGCACGAACGGGCTGCGCAAGGACGACCAAACAACCCCAGATTTGATTGGGACGTAGATCGGGCACGGCATAACAATGAATCTGTTGTTCTTCCAATTTTAATTGCGAAAGCGCTGCCAGCCAAGTTCGGGGAGAAGCGCCCGGTATCAAAATCCCCTGTAGGGGATAGCAGTTGTCGGAAGCAGGAGTTAAAGTTAACGTAAGTGTAAGTGGATCAAGCATAAGCGCAATAAATTAGAAGAAAGTAAGGATACAAAACTTATTCTGTACGGGCCAAGCTCCCTACAATCGTATCAATAAAGGGTTTTAAGTACAGGGTAAAAAAGAATTTAGGCGTTACAACATCGCTGATGCTAGGCGTTTTACCTTTGTAATAATATTGGTTGCCACAAAAATGCTCCTGCGTAGCCATGCCAATGGGTTTGTTAAGCGCCGTCGGCAAATAGATCGACGGGAGTTGGTCGTTGCTGCTGGTCAAAACCATCAAACCCAAAGAATTGGTGATTACCGTACTGCCGTCTGGAAACGTAAAATGCCGCAGCCGTTTGCGCTTATAATCTAGGCGCGCCGAGACAATCGTTGGGCTGGTTCGCGAACCAATTTTAACAATGCCCCGCTGGCTGAGTTGCAACTGGTGCCGTCCATTGATGAGCAAATGCCCTTGTTCTGACAACACATGTATGTTGCGCAGTATTTGATAATGGCGTGAAGTAGGGGTATTGGTTTTCGCTTTCGCTAAAAATTGCGTGTGTGCATCGTACAAAGATTGTATTTTGGCCACATCTGCATAAGGCTCCAAAACAGCAGACGCCTGTACCTTCACCCGCCAAGCGCCATCTTTATTGTCCAGCGCATAAAAAGAATCATCTTTGTAAACCAAGCGTTTGAGGTACCAACGGTTCCCTTTTGTTGCTTCGGGAAGATCGTCGGGCAGGTTGACCGTTACTTTTGTGCGCTGCGTTAAATTGATCCAATCCAACCGACGGGGTGCACGCATGCTCAACAACAATACAAAATCCCCAGACCGAAGCCGACCAATTTCTACAGCCGTATAATCTGCCAAGCCTCGATACACCCATTTCCACCCCTTGACTTCTGAAGGATTGGACAGCGTTTTGCCTTGCTGACAGCGCAAAATGTGACCGTGGTTGGCCAACATGAATAGGTTTTCTGTAGGACTGTTTGCCGAGGGTGTTTGTGCCCAAAGCAATTGCTCGTAGTTGACGGGCTCTGCAATGAGTAAAGGTGTTTTTTCGGGCAAAAGTTGGTGGTCTTGCTCCTCCATCTTCTTGCTCGGCACTTTGTTGGGCGACCACAATTCGGGCAGCATCAAATAAAACGCGTGCAGTTGTTTTTTACCTGTATAATACTGATACGTCGTAATTTTTCCCTCCGCAGTAGGAGCAATCCAATAATGCAAGCGCTGCTGGTACTGGCGTAAAGTTTGTTGCATGCTGCTTTGTGCAACGGCTTCTACCGCGCTTATCAAAATAACCTCTTGATTAGCAGAAGGGCGGTGCTTTCTGAAAAAATCTTCCAACCCTTCGGCAGCGTGCAACTGCGGGTAA
>CAYUZF010000026.1:7429-9181 GCA_964449615.1 uncultured Aureispira sp. | reverse complement strand
ACACTATTCCAATACAAGCGCTCTGCCTTTGCACCCAATACATGAATGTGGCTGCGAATAGTACTGTCTTCGGGTTGCTCCAAGGCCAACGCTAGCCCAAAAGCAATTTGTTTGATGGTTCCCCAATTGTAAATAGACACATCCAGCAAAACATGCCGCATCAAAGAAGGGCGTTCTGGCGATGCCTCCCGCTGTCGATACAACGCTTCTTTATTTACCAAGCGCGATAAAAACAGCGTTTTATCATAAGCAAATTCTGAAATTAGCAAACGATCAAATTCTCCTTTGTTGCTCAAATCTGCTGTGCCACCGAAGGTCTCCTGCCGTTGCAAACGCTGTAGGGAAGGCAAAGCCAAGCCCGCCTGTAGGGCAGGCAGCAAAGCCGCCAAGTAAAAAGTTTGTTGGTCTTCGAGTAGCTTTGCGCGCCAATCGGGATCAATGTCGCCCTGCGGTTCTTCCAGTGCTGGGGCTGGAGCATCGGGAATGGCCTCTAAGACTTCTAAAAGAGCCTCTAAGTTGGGAAAGCGCTCTGATAGTTCTTTGAATACCTGTAAGGTTCGAAATATTTTATTGACATCCAGCGGTCGCGCAGCCGTGACCAAAGCCTCAAAACGTTGTTGGTTGGTCTGTTTATAAGCGGCCAGAAGCGCTTGGATCTCTTCCTTACTGTAAGCTTTATAAGCTTTATTAAAAATGGTTTGAAGCAAAAAAATACGCTTTCTCTCCTCCTCCCGATACTCTACAGGCAAGGCCTGTAACAAGCGCAAAAAGTCAAAGCCCTTGGGAGCTTGCAGACTTTGATCCACACCGCCGTACAACAGTTCCATAATAGAAGCTTGGGCTTTGTTTAGGGCAGTACCGTCGGTTTTTGTAGCTGCCAATACCAACAGCACCGCATCTAGCGTAGGCGTATCGGCGAGCGCTAACGCTTCCAACACTTCTATCAAAAAAGACTTGTACACCAACGTCGTTTGATCGGACAAAACAACAACTTCCGTCTCCGCGTCCCAAGTCCAAAAAGCTTGGTCATAAGTGCCAAAATAGTCGTGTAGCGCAATCATAGTGAAGAAGAATTTAGAAGCGTTTTGGTACGGTAAAAACTACTTCTACGCAGTGGTTTAAAATTAGTTTTGGGCAGCAGACCGTACTGGCCATTCTTTTGCCAAAATATCCAATGTTGCCCCGTCGGGTCTAAGTGTTTAGCACTGGCTTTGGCCAAAATAGGCCACTGTAAATCCAAGCCCAGCGGCAAAATATGCTGGCCACGCTGCCAATAGGGTTTGCCTGTTACCGTCGCCATTGGAGTGCCTTTTAGTAAAGCGTGGTAATTGCCAATAACCGTCCAATCCAGCGCTTCCAAACGCCAAGCCGCCGCCGCTTTTAAATACTGCTCCAAATCAGCCAAACTAACCAATATTAAAACGGCTTTGGCGGGACTGCTGCGCGGTACCAATTGCAAAGAAACACGCTCCTGCACACCAAAAAAATTAGGGTTGATGGCAGGCAACTCAACGCGCAAGCCCTCTTGCAAGGGCAACCACGCTAAATTTGGTAGATCACCCAACGGCATCAATTTTCCATAAGCATAAAGCAATCCTTCAGCAGTCGAAAAAATACGCTGTGAAGGAATGCGCTGTATAGTAGCGGTGTAAATTATTTCATCAGGAATATTTTTTACCCAAACTAAATTTTCCTGCCTAGCTACTTCCAATGACTCGTAAGGATACACAACCATTGGGCGGGACGGTTCCC
>CAYUZF010000026.1:4114-7419 GCA_964449615.1 uncultured Aureispira sp. | reverse complement strand
GTTTGCAAGTGTTTTTGTTGCTGTGCTTCCTGAATCCAATGCGCGCGATTCTGAAGGTGGCGAAGCTGGTCCTTTATCAGGTTTTTCTCTTCATAAGAACAGTCTTCTGCTTGTAAACGCTCACCCAATTGCAGCAACTCTTGAAGCAGCTGTTCGGCACTGGGCAGTTTATTGGCGTAGGCCTGTGGATGCGCTTGGTCGCTCTGTTGTTCTTTTAACAACGTATCAATAATACCCGCTAGAATATCAATTTGCTCTTCGGTATCCCAAATGTACTTAACCACCCAAAAATCAGATATTTCCGCTGCTTGACGGCCTGCCAATAAAGCACTGGCAGCAAAAAGGCTTTGCAATTTAACGGCGCGGCGATCCGACAATGCCAAGCCCGCGTTGCGCAGTCGGTGTACCAAATCCACAAAGGGCGCTTGGATGGCCGATAGGTCAACTTGTTGCGCCTGCCGCTGTAAATCTATGATTTGAGCAGGGGTGATGATTGGGCGTTCTTCTTGCTCTTTGGTGGCTAGTTTCCAACCCGCCTGCAATACAGCTCCCAATTGCTCAGGTGAGACATAATCGCAGGGAATGCGTAAGAGAAAGCGATCCAACAACGCGGCTAGACTAGGCTCTTCGGGCAACTGGTTGCTTGCCCCAACAAACAAAAGAGCGGGCAAGTTGCGGCGTTCTTTGCCTCGGCGAAATACCCGCTCGTTCAACGCGGTGAGTAAACTGTTCAAAATGGCTGAGTTGGCATTAAAAATCTCATCTAAAAATACCAGAGCAGCTTCGGGCAACATGCCCGTAGTATTGGTGACCAGTTCCCCCTCTTGTAATTTGCGAATGTCAAACGGACCAAACAGCTCGTTCGGTTCTGTGAAACGCGTCAATAAATATTCAAAATTATTACCGTCTTCTATACAATACGACAATTCGCGTACTAAAGCGCTTTTGGCGGTACCTGGAGGGCCTAGCAAAAAAGCATTTTCTCTAGCAACAAGGGCAACCCCCAATAAATCTACAATAGTATCTTTGCCTACAAATTGGCGTTTTACAAATTGCAGCACCGCCTGCAACGCATCTATGTCTAACATGGTTGTGAATGATTTGTGATGTGGGAACGTAAGAGTTGGAAAAGATAAACAAAAATGGACACTTTAAGCAAATTATTTAGAAGAGGCCAAGCGTTCCAAGTCAGGCCACAGCTGTTGTTGGTGAGCGCCCAAACTCGCTTTGACCGCACGAAGGACTGCCGAATCTTGGAGCAAACGTTCATCCTTGTGTGCAAGAACGCGATCGGCATAACACTGCAACAGACATGCATTGTCCCAGTAGTCGATCGGTTTGGTGGCCAAGTCGTAACCGATGGCAGCGTAAGGCCATTCTGCCA
Source organism: uncultured Aureispira sp. (assembly GCA_964449615.1). Taxonomy (GTDB): domain Bacteria; phylum Bacteroidota; class Bacteroidia; order Chitinophagales; family Saprospiraceae; genus Aureispira. Next base: position 6,035 of record CAYUZF010000026.1, on the reverse strand, counting down.
ACTGCGTTTCCAATAATAAAATTAACCCATCGTCGGGATTAACAGATTTTAATTTGTCCAACAAATCGGGCAAAAAGCGCAAAGACAAATCAGCAGATAAAACACTGCCCGCGCTTACCCTACCTTTATAAGAATCGAAGAAACCCGTAAGTTCTTCTAAAGTAGCTTTTCTATTTAGAATGGCCTGCGCCGCGTAATACACAATCAATGCTGCCCAAAGTGCCGCTTGATCGTCAAATACTGGAGCCTGATGGGGATAATCTACGGTTTCTTGTTGATAACAATCGTATAAATATTGCACCGCCCGTTCTTGCTCTTGGCGGGTTACTTGGTGCCACTGGTGGCTGAGGTGTATGGTTTCGAAACGCAATTCTTGTAAAAAGGTAAGAAAAGGACTGTTCACAATGATCTGGTTTTGGAAGGGCGTGTTGAATACAATTGGCTTGATAACGGAACCGTTTACGAAAGGGTATAAGGGGTGTATTTGAAAAATAGTTCCCTGAAAATTGAAAAAGCGGTATAAAGTTTTGTGCTGCACGTTGGGAGGAGGTTCTTGGCACACAAATTATTCAAAAAATAAAATATTAGTAGGCAACAAGCATTAGAACAGCACTTCATTGATAAAAAAAACCGTCCCCGACAAGCGTCGAGAACGGTCTACTATCAACTGTGAAAGCAATATGGGATGCAAACAGACCAGCTTACTGTTTGATCACCTTTCGAACGAGTTGTTCTTCTTCGTTGTAGAGCGTTAGGAAGTAGACGCCCCGATTGATGCCGTTGAGTTGAATGTGGTTGCGTTGCAACAAGCCTTCTTTAACCACTTGACCTTGTACGTTGAGTAGACGGTAGTTGGTCAGGCCCTCAATATTGGTGTTGATGTTGAGGAAATCGTTGAACGGATTAGGAGAAACTGTTAAGAAGGGTTCCACAGCTACGTCGTCAGGACTAGATTCGGCGGCATTTTCTGTAAAGAATGGATCGTCGGGAACGGCAATTAGACCTTGGTTGACGGAAAATGCGTCAATCGCCATATCGCTTGTGAAGGAGGTGCCTGTTGTGCCAACAAAACGCAGCTTGACATTGGTGTAGCTGGAATAACTGGCCAAACTAACGTACGCAAAATTCCATGTATTGCCTAGATCGCCCGTCTTGGTCCAAATCGTTGACCAGAAAGGACTGTTGTTGATGTTCACTTGCAGTTGTAAGGTGCCCATCGTAGCGCCGTACATGTGGTAACGGAAGAAAGCCGCAGGGCTGCTGACGCGAGTAAGGTTGAAGCAGTTACTGGTAATAATGGCCTTTTTGCCGCCAGTATTGGGAGAGGAAGATTCTGTATAAATGTAATATTTGCCTTCGTATGCGCTGGTCGGGCCCGTATTGAAAGAGCTAGTAGCGCCAGTTTTGCGTGTCCAATCAAAATCATCTGTTGTGCTTTGTCCCCAGATGCCAAATCCAGTTTCCCAACCTTCGTTGTACGGATAACTGCTCACACAGCGCGTGAGTACTAAAGTATAAATAGAAAGGTCATCAATCGCAATGTCTCCCGTAAAGCTGGTTCCCGTTGTACCGTGGAAACGGAAACGCACGCCGTTGGTGTTGATGTAACTCGACACATTGACTGTAGCCGTCAGCCAGTTGTTGCCCTGATCGCCTGTTCTGCTCCACAGTGTTGTCCAGGAAGTACCGTTGTTGGTACTCACTTGAAAACGAAGCGTACCTGTTGTGGCACCGTACATGTGGTATTTGAAACGGGCGTAAGCATTGCTCACATTCACATAAAAACAAGGACTGTTTAAAATGGCGTCTTTGCTGCCAAAGTTGGGGTACGACGCTTCCATATAAGCATAGAAAGAACCTTCGGCTGCGCTGCTTGGCCCTGTATTGCTAGAAGGCGTGCTGCCTGAACGGCGCGCCCAAT
>CAYUZF010000026.1:1131-4104 GCA_964449615.1 uncultured Aureispira sp. | reverse complement strand
CAATCAAAATCGTCGTTGCTCTCGTTGCTCCAATTGCCGAAGCTGGTTTCAAAACCTTGATTCTGAGGCAGTGCAATAATAGAAGCAAGGCAACCATCGCTGCCGCCACAAGCGCTGTAATCTACGCCTGACTTGGGCATATCGCTACCAATGTGTGCAATTAATTTATCGCAACGACCATAAGAACCATTGGTACAGCCACCAGTGTTGTGAATGGAGTAAACTAGGTTAGAATTATAAGAAAGCACCGGAGAACCCGAGCTGCCGCCTTCGGTATCGGCATAATAGCGCATGCCGTTGGTAGTCAGCGTATTTACTGTAGCAAAACCACTGGCATCTTGATCAGATTTAACCGTTATTTCTTTGCGGCGGCCACCAGGGTGCCCCACGATATAAATGCGATCTCCTACGGTGGGCGCTACTGAACTTAGACTTAAATAGCCATACGTACCCGTTGGGTTGGTCGGCAGTTTGAGCAACGAATAATCTAAGCCTGAGCCAGAGAACGGACTAGTTTTGATAAACGTAGCAGAAGTAGCAACCGTGTTGGCCGTCAGCGTACCGCTGCCCGTACAAGCACTGTATTGATAATTAAATAAAAAGTCCGTGTTGCCTGCCTCCGTAGCATCGCCAACACAGTGGTTGTTGGTCATAATGTGGCCTTCGCAACCCAAGAGCCATCCCGTACAGGAACCAACCCCCCCAATAATTAATTTACAAACGGCTTTGGCACGTGTAGCCATCGTCGTTCCATTGTAGCACGCTACGCGTTCTTTGTCGTCGGTACCACAAATACTTTTGCCGTTGATAATGGCGTCGATGCGCGCTGCCGAGTATCCATAAGCCACTTTAGAAATCTTAAAACCGTAGTGGTTGGAATTCGCTTGTGCATGCAGTCGAACCGTCACCCGCTCATCAAACAATACTTGCGACCAGAAATCACTGAGGATTGTGCCTTCTCTGTCGATAATTTTTCCTTTGCCTGCATAGATGATGGATTCTCCCGTGTTGTGCGTAGAAATCTCAATGTAATCTTCTGGGCCTAAGTCAAAATCTTCGAAATATAATTTGATATAAGCAGAATTCTTGTTGTAAAATTCTTGTTCAAAAACAATTCCTCGCTGGTCGGCGCTGTTGTAGGGATGTTCAGTTTGTGAGTTGGTAGGTACTTCATCGCCAATAACCACTGGCGCACGGGAATAATCGTCGGAAGATAGAAACGGGGTGTTGCTTTGAGCATACAATAGCGTACTGCACAGCAGCAGCCATAATAGAATTGGATTTTTCATGTGTAATTGTGTTTGTTAAATTTGAGGTTAATGAACTTTAAAATTAACGGAAGAAGCAGTTGCCACCACAAGGGGAAAAGCAGCATCTACTTTAGGAACTGTTGCGTCATGACGTTTCCGCTATTTTTAAACTAAGTAAATTTTTTGACAAAAAAAGGATAGTTGTGTGTGAACATTTAAGACATTGCTAAATTTTAGTTTTATAAAACCACTTTAAAAGAGTAGATTGTGTGTTGCTACATTTGCTATTTGATAAAATATTGTTTGGTAAATCAAACAAAATACAGTAGATAAATTTAACAGTTGTAGACAAAAGGAAAGGCTGGAAAATATTACTCTTTTTAGGGAAGTGCCAATAGTAAGGTTTCTACGCCTTCTAAAAAAAAATAAAAAAATCTGGAAAATAATCTTGTGTAAAGATAAATGGTTCAACTGTATGTACATCTAAAATAAGTGTATTTTTATATCAAGCGCGGCTCTGTGGACTTACTAAAGTGCAAGAAGAAAGTTAGCTTGTTGTTGAATTGCCCACTTGGGATACTTGAGAGGTAGAGCCCAAAGTAGTAGATGGGTTTGGGCGCCTTATTGGTATGGAAATGTTCACAAATCGACGGGATTTGAGTAGTCCCTCAACTAATTTATCGCTAACCAACTTTTAGGGTACAAATGAAGTATTTTGTAAGGGAATCATGGGAGAGTTGGCGCCATAGATCGACATAAGATAGAAAACAGAACAAACACGGCGCTGTTGCTGCACTTGTTCGAAGCAAAAATCCCTATACAACAGTGGTCTTTTGCCTTAGAAGGGAGGGTATACAATAAGGGGTGTAATAGGGGGTAACACCCCTACTACACCCCTCAACAGACTCTCAATAACGTTTATTGTTTAATCAACTTGCGCGTCACTTGCTCTTGCTCATTGTACAAGGTAATGAAATAAACACCGCGCGCTACACCACCCAATTCGATGTGGTTGCCTTGCAACAGGCCTTCCTGAATAACTTGTCCTTGAATGTTGACTAAGCGATATTGCTTCAAGCCTTCCATATTGGTATTGATATTCAAGAAATTGTTGAAGGGATTGGGAGACACTTTCAAGAAATTAGCTTCGCTCGCTAGTGCTGTCTCTGCAGCTGCGCTTTCTGGCGAACCCGAAATGTTAAACGCGTCGATCGCCATGTCTCCCTGCCAAGTCGTACCCGTTACCCCATTGAAGCGGAAACTTACGTTAGAGGAATTGAGGTAAGCACTTAAGTTTACAGAAGCGGATTGCCAGCTGTTGCCCTGGTTGCCCGATTTGCTCCAGATGGTTGTCCAATTCCCGCCTGTACTCACTTGCAGTGCCAAACTTCCCATGCTAGAAGAACCGTACAAGTGGTAACGGAAAGAAAGCGTTGCATTGCTTCTATCGGTCAAATCAAAACATTTGCTGGTAATAATAGCGCGTTTGGTAGAATAATTAGGAGAAGAAGACTCCATATAGAGGTAATAGCTGCCCTGGTAAGCGCTACTTGGCCCTGTGTTGTTAGAAGGCGTGCTGCCAGAACGCAATGCCCAGTTGAAATCATCGCTGCTGCTTTGCGTCCATCCCGCAGTCGTATTTTCAAAGTTTTGGGTATAAGGAACGCTTGCACAACTAGAACCTGCACTGCCATTGATCGCAAATTGATCCACAGACATATCG
>CAYUZF010000026.1:0-1121 GCA_964449615.1 uncultured Aureispira sp. | reverse complement strand
CTTGCCAGCTGCTGCCTGTAGTGCCATAAAAACGCAATTGTACCGAACTCTGACCAGCCAGAGCACCCAAGCTTACACTAGCCGAAAGCCAGTTGTTGCCCTGGTCACCAGATTTTGACCATACGGTAGACCAAGAAGTTCCGCCGTTGGTGCTGGCCTCTAAACGCAGGCTGCCCATGCTCGCGCCGTACATGTGGTATTTGAAGGTAATGTTGCCGCTACTTAAACTGCCCATGTTAAAACAAGGACTGGTTAAAATTGCTGTTTTGCTGGGGTATTGAGGGCTGGAAGACTCGACGTAGATGTAATGGCTGCCATTCGTGGCACCGCTTGGCCCAGTGTTGCTAGAAGGCGTGCTGCCGCTTTTAACTGTCCAATTGGTGTTGTCGTTGCTGTTTTGGGTCCAAGCACCCAAGTTGCCATCAAAACTCTCGTTGTAAGGAAAACCGCTAACGGTACTAGAGCAACCGCCAGGATTGCCTCCGCCGCCACTGCCATTGTCGTCAACTCCACAATTGGGCATATCGCTGCCAATATGGGCAATCAATTTATCCGAACGACCATAAGAACCGTTCATACAACCCCCTGTATTGTGGATGGCATAGACCAAGTTGGAGGCATAAGAAATAACAGGAGAGCCAGAACTACCACCCTCTGTATCTGCATAGTAGCGAATGCCGTTGGTCGTTCTGCTGTTTACTGCAGAATAACCGCCCGCAGTACCCCCCTGATCCGTTTTAACCGAAATTTCTTTGCGGCGGCCACCTGGATGCTGAGGAATATAAATGCGATCGCCCACAGCAGGGCTTACCGAACTCAAACTCAAATAACCATACGTTCCAGTAGGGTTAGTAGGCAATTTTACTAAAGTATAATCCAATCCTGAACTAGAAAAGGGGCTGGATTGATAATTGAATAAGAAATCGGTGTTGGCCGCATCGCTAGAAGAGCCAATACAGTGGTTGTTGGTCATTAAGTGGCCTTCGCAGCCCAGGAGCCAACCCGTACAATACCCCGACCCGTTGATCAGCAACCGACAAACCGCCTTGCTTTTTTCAAACATAGTCGTACCGCTATAACAAGCAATGCGCTCTTTGTCATCGCTTCCGCAAATGGCTTTG
>CAYUZF010000025.1:31412-33792 GCA_964449615.1 uncultured Aureispira sp. | reverse complement strand
CAAACCGAAGGGGGGCGAAACGAAGGGCAGCTGCCGACGTCGCAGACTCGGAAAATTAGAAAATTAGTTGGAAGGGTTAGGCTCGAATGGCCTCTACGGGTACCATTTTAGAAGCGCGGTAAGCAGGAATGATGCCCGCGACAACGCCTGAAGCGGTAGCAATAAACAGCCCTTGTAAAGCATTGTAAGGCGATAGGAAAATTTCGTATTCTGCAACACGAGTGGCTAATTCAGCACCCAGTACTACAAAAAACAGCCCCACAATTCCGCCAATTAAGCATAGAATAATGGATTCTACTAAAAATTCCATTAAAATGACGTAGTTCTTAGCTCCCAACGCTTTTTTGATGCCAATCAACCGTGTGCGCTCTTTGACAGAGACAAACATGATGTTCGCCACGCTAAAGCCCCCCACTACAATAGCAAAAAAGCCAATCATGTACCCCGCTAAACGGATGATGCCGAACACGCTGTCAAAAAGCTGGGATACAATGGATAGGGTGTTGAGTGCAAAATTGTCTTCCTCGATCGGTTTGAGGCGACGGCGACTGCGCAAGACCCCTGTCAGTTCAGCTTTGAGTGTTTCTAAACGCACGCCTTGTTTTGCTTTTACAGAAATAGAAGTACGACCGCGGTTGAAACCTGCTTTTTTCAAGTTGATGTATTTGCGAGCGGTGTTGTAAGGAATAATACCCGCATCGTCAAAATTCAGGGGGTTTATCAAGTCCTTTCCTTCTTTTTCTAACACCCCAATGACCTGTAAGCGCTGCCCTTTTACTTTGATGTACTGCCCCAAGATACTTTCGCCAGGGCGCTCTAGGGCTTTTGCCGCGTCGTACCCCAATACAATTTGATTGGTGCCTTTGTAAAACTCTGCTGTCGTAAAAAAGCGCCCTTTATAAAATTCCAAGCCAAATAAATCGCGGTAGTCGGGCGTTACTCCTAGAAAAAATAACCCCGAGGCCGTATTGGTTGTTGATTCCGCGGAAGCACTGCCAATAAACACTGTGAACGTTGCCTTTTCTGCTGTTTTCACCTTTCTTTGAATCGCTTCAAAGTCTTGGTAATCGGCCTCTGGACGGCGCTGGTACTTCCAAAAATTACCTTCTTCGGGCGACTCCCCCCACGGAATTTTGCTCACATACACCACATCGTCGCCCAATTGCTGAAAACTCTGTTGTATGTTGGCCTCTAGCGAATCTACTGCCGAGAGTACCATAATTACACAAAAAATACCAATGGTAATTCCCGACAAGGATAGCACCGTCCGCAATTTGTTGCCTGCCAATTGCTGGAAGGCTTGTCGGATACTTTCAAAAAATATTCTCGGTAGTAAAATGAGCGTTTGCATAGTGTGTCAATTGAGCCACCTCCCCTACTTGGGGGGCAGCACTTCAAAAGTAGTGCGGCGATTGCCTGCGCGGCCCGCTTCGGTCTCGTTGGTATAGCGAGGTTGTGTCTCGCCGAAACCCCTCGATTCGAGACGGTTGGCAGCAATGCCTGCTTGGATCAAATATTCTCGTACGGCACGGGCGCGCGCATCCGACAACGCTTGGTTGTCTTCAGGACTGCCTACATTATCGGTGTGGCCACTCAACAAAATGCGCATAGTAGGATACAAGTGGAGCAGTTTTTTTAGCTCCTCTAATTCTGCCTTAGAACGGTCTTCTAATTTGGCGGAAGCCGTCGCAAAAAAGACATTTTCCAATACAATCGGTTCGTTTTTAGGCGTATTTTCATCTGTTTTTTCCACCACAGGTTGCAAACGTGCTTCCAATGGATAAGGCTGCTCTAGGGAAGTGGGTAAGCGCAAATCGTAGCGCGCCGAGAAAAATAAATAACCTTGTTTTTGAGCGCGCAACGCGTATTCGCCTACAGGCAAACAAACCACAAACTGACCATCTTTTGGGGTGCGTAGACGCGTAATTACTTGTTGAGTATTCAGGTCTACCAATTCCACATTGGCCGATAAGGGCGCTTGGGTATGGGCATGCAAAACGCGTCCCTTGACGTAAGTAATGGGCGTAGGCCGCACCAAAGTAGGCAATTCAAAACTGTACAAATCCATAGAGCCTTGCCCGCCTTCACGGTTCGACGCCAAGTAAGCTAAGGTTCCTTGTCGGTTGACCGCCAACGCTTCTTCTTGCTCACTGGTGTTGATGGGGTAGCCCAAATTGATGGGCGCGCTCCAAGAACCGTCCGCCTGTAACCGCGCTACAAACAAATCAAAGCCGCCCATACCAGGATGGCCTTGAGAACTAAAATACAACGTTTTTCCATCGGGATGTATGCTGGGTGACCCTTCGTTGTAAGGGGTGTTCAAGGTTTCTAGTGGCGTTGGTGTTCCCCAAGTTCCGTCGGTTTGCAACTGGGCTTGGTA
>CAYUZF010000025.1:27339-31402 GCA_964449615.1 uncultured Aureispira sp. | reverse complement strand
ATATTTTTATCGCCTTGCCCTCGCGCGCCACCGCGCACAAAATACAGCGTTTCTGCGTTGGGGCCAATGCTCGGCTGGGACTCCCAATTGCCCGTATTAATAGGCGCGCCCATGTTCTGCGGTGCCGTCCAGCGGCCATTGATTTTGCGCGCATAATACAAGTCACAACTGCCAAAATCGCCTGGACGGTTGCACACGGTAAAGACCAGCAACGTACCATCCGCCGAAATACTCTGCGCCCCTTCATTTTCCGCTGTATTGATGTTGGGCAAAGCTCTTCCCTGCTGCCAAGCGCCGTCCACGTAGCGACTTCCATACAAATCTTCTTGCCCGCGTTGGCCCGCTTCCAATTGCACGGTATACACCAACTCATCTTCTACCGTGATTGACGGAAAATATTCCCGCCCTTTGGTATTGATGGCCGTTCCCAGGTTTTTAGGTTCAAAAGGCACAGGATTAGCCAATGCTTGTGGCCGAAACCGTGCATCGCCTAGCTTCTTCATCGCTATTTTCACCAGATTGGGATGGTTGTTCTCGTAAGACAGAAATTTCTCAAACCGCGCTGCTGCCTCGGCATAATCTTCCTTTTGCATCGCCAAATTCCCTAGAGCCAAATAAACTTTGGGGTTGTAATCGGGGGCAATTTCTGCGGCTTTTTTAAAAGAAGCATGCGCTAAATCGGGACGTGCGGTTCCTTGATACAAGCCTCCCAACTGCAAATGTGCCTCTACAAAATTCGGCGCTTTCTTCAAAAGTTTTTTGTAGGCTTTTTCTGCGGCGGCAAAGTCGCGTTGTCCCTGATAGCTGTAGGCCTTGCGGTACGCCTCTTTGAGTTTACTAGAAGCATTTTTCATACTGGTATAGTCCTGCGCCGCTGCAAGCAGCGTCCAAGTACTCAACAGTAGTATCCATCCTATTTTTTGTGCGTCTACCATAATTTGTGCCGTGTGGTTTTCAAAAATAACAAAATCTAGCGGTCGTGCAAGGGCTTTATAGACCAGCGTCAAGGGCTGTTCTACCAATGCAGCGGTATGCTGTTGTAACAACCAAAAAACCGACCAGTTTTGTTTTTGAGAAAAGGGGGCTAGCGTTATGCAGGCGTGTAGAGCGGTATTCTTGAAGGCAGGTGGTTGCTAGCGCTGTAAGGCAACCTTCTCTTCCGTAAACGCTTATGCTTCTTCCGAGAAGACTAAAATATACCCATTATTGTCCGCTATCGTAAAATCAGTAGAACCATAGAACGTTTTGTGGACATCTTTAACGATGGTGGCAGCCTCCCCTACTTGTTGGCGCAGTGCTAGAGCGTCGATGACTCGAATATAAAGTGTGAGACTCGCCTGGCCTTGCTCTCGGTCTTCAAACAAAGGGTATTCTTCTATAAGGTTGGCACGGTCTTGAAACATAATACTCACACCGCCTCGCTTCACCAATGCCCATTGCCAGCGCCCTTTAGAACTCACCTGATCTATTAAATGAAAACCCAATACTTCGATGTAGAAGCTGGTGGTTTCACGGACGTCGTTTACCATTAAATTGGGGGCAAGTGCTTTCATTGTTGTTGGTGTTTTTTTTGAGAAAGGTAGACCAATGGTATTTACTGCTGTTAAAAAAATACTTCAATACTAGGCTCTAACTCTGGAAAATTGATTTAGGTTGCGCACTGTTTTACAATTCGTGAATTAATTTCTGTAAATGTGCATTTTTCCTTAAAAAAATACAATGAAGTTGTATAAATCTCTAAGCAGCTCTTTCTATTTTTTTGTCTGTTGTTGTGGCTGGGAGTATTTTAATTGTTTATTTTGGGATAGGTATAAAAAGTTCCCCATTGCAGTTCTCGATATTTATAAACATGTTGTGCGCGTTCTAGTAGCTGGTCTTTGTAGGCTACTTCATTATCAAAATTAAATTCATCGCAATCTTCTAATCGCGTTAATTCAAACCCGTATTCCAACAATTGTTGGCGTACTTCAAGTACGAAATTGCCTTGGTTAACAGCCCAGTGCAAGACGTTTACGGTAGCGCCCGTGGCATCCCCCAAATCGTCATTTCCCGCTAGAGGAATAACCGATGCGCGCCCAATCCAAACCTTTCCTTCTTTCATTTTTTTACTTTTTATGCAAAGGAATACGAACCCCTGCATAGGCATTGAAGGTACTCAACTCTGTAGCGGAATCAATGCTGGTAATCAAATTGGCCGTTCCAAAATAAACGGGTCCTAATCTAAGCCCTAATCCCAATCCAAATCCTGCATGCTGCACATAATTGATCGGCAAAGCAAAACCAAACCATTTAAAATCGTAGCGCGGCGTTAATTCAAAGGAGTTGATGCCCACCAATTTGTGGCCATTGTTGAGGCGATGCAAGGCAATATCGCTAAGAAAAGAGACGTACAAGCCTGTTAGAATATTATAATCGACAAAAAAATTGAGTCTAGTGGGCGCTTGCATCATCAACTCGCGGTCGTGGCGGCTGTAATTGTAAGGTGAACTATCTTGTACCACATAGGCGTTGATCTCGTCAAAATCTTGTATGCCATCGAAGAAATTTACATCAATGTTTTGTACGTCAAAAGTGATGCGGTTGGAAACGCTGTTTTCTGGAGTAGCGGCCAAAAATCCGATGTCGTGGAAGGCTAAACCTGCTTTGAGTTTGTAACGGTCACTTCCCGAAGGGGTGTATTCGTATACGGCCCCCAAGTCCATACTCACTCCAAAATTTCTAAAATTGGGCGCGGTACCGCCGAAGGGATTCAAGGTTTGGGCTAAATTAGAGGGAATATTGGAATAATTTCCCCCATACGTAATAATGCCGCTCACATTGGCAATGGTATCTTCATCCTGAAATTCGTAGGTCAAATTTTCGCCGTAGAGGTAAAAAGAGCCGTTGCTCTGCAAGAAGTTGAGCGCGCCCCCTACTTTGAGCGTATGCGCTCCCACATTCCAAACCTCTGCTCCAAAATACAGCGCGTATTCGTTCCAAGAAGCTACCGCCAACGACGTATTGTCGTCCGTAAACGACAAGCTGTAATACGAAGAGTCTTCTAAGCTTGAAGCAGCCATTCGAATCAAATCGCGGTTAAAGCCTCGCGCACTCATCAACACGCGTGTTTTCGCCCCCACCCCAACACTTATTTTGTCATTAACTGCAACCATCACCCCCAACCAATTGGCTTCCAAATCAAACCCCGCATTGGCATAATCCGAAGAAGTATTGACCAACTCTATCCGATCAAAAAAATCGCCCTGTCCATCCAGTAAACTATCTACTCGGATTTTAAAATAATCATTGACCAAAGAGGTGTTAAAACTCAGCAAATGAATATCGGCCTTGTAATGTGGATTAACTAGATTCGCAGGGTTGATGGTCGTACCTAAATAACCTGAATATTGGGATTCAGAAACGCCCGAATAGCTTTGAGCAATTAGTGTTTCCGTTAGAAACAGTCCTAAAACGGCTAGCAGTAGTGTTCTCATAGCTGGAGCAGTGTGTTGGTTGATGGTTGTACTAAGAAACTGCCTCTGAAAACGCCAAAATAGAACCATTGTTGTCCTCAAAGGTAAAATCCCTTAATTCAGACCACCTAATCTTCGTACACGTTATCACTTTTGCTCTTTTTATCTTGATACTCTTGCAGCCGTTTTTCGGTCATAATCACGTCCTGCATATTGGCTTCGTCTACATTCAAACCCGCCATATTCGCTCGAATCATAATGGCCAATTCAAAGCTAGCGCGCTCTACATCCGCCTCCGTTAAATCAGCGCCTGTCAAATCGGCTTTTCTAAAATTGGTGCCGACCAAACTCGTTTCTACAAATTGGGCGCTTTTCAAATTGGCTTTTAAAAACTTAGCCCCCGTCATGTCCGTTTCTGAAAAAATAGCCCCTTGGCCATCCACGCGGCTAAAATCCGCTACTTGCAAATTGTGTTCTCCAATATCCGAGCCTCTAAAATCCGCTCCCCGCAAACTAGACGCAGCTACAGGCGTATGCCCGCTCACCAAAACATCTTCGTTGTCGTATTTTTTATTGCGCTTGGGAGGTGTATCGCCAAAACGCGCACCGCG
>CAYUZF010000025.1:25220-27329 GCA_964449615.1 uncultured Aureispira sp. | reverse complement strand
GAAATATGTGCGTCCCTCGTGGAGCCGTCGCAAAACGCGCACCGCGCAAATCACAATCTTTGAAATTGGCGCCGTCCAAGTTCATACCGCGCAAATCCAAGCCCGCTAATTCTGCTTCCTGAAAATTGAGCTTGGGCAAGGTGCCGTGTTTCTTTTTGTACGCTTCTTGGTAAGCGTTGAAGACCTTGTAGCCGCGTTTAAGCAGTTGTACTTGTTGGTCGTGGTAAGGCGTTTCGGGATCGTCCGTTTGTGCGGAGCTGGTAGTTATCGACCAGCCCAATAGAAAAAAGGCAGTTAGTAGTACTTGATTCATAATGCAAAAATTGATAATAAAAATACAGCAACATTGAAACAACGCTACCGAAAATACAAAACTTCCTTTAAGCCTATGCAACAACCGCGCTAAGTTTTTTTAGAATTGGATGACGTAGTACTTTGATAGCGATCATAACGGCGCTGCTCCCGAGCTAGCAAGGCCGTAAATTTGTGGGGCGTAGGCAAGGAAAAATGTAGTTCTTTTTCAGTAATAGGATGTTGAAAGCGCAATTCTACCGCGCACAAAAACAGGCCTTTGTGTTTGAGAATAAGCCCTTCGGTACCGTAAAGCGCGTCGCCTAAAATAGGGCACCCCAAACTAGCGAGGTGCTGGCGCAGTTGGTGGGTACGGCCTGTTTGAGGATGCAAATCGACCAGCGACAAACGGCCATTTTTGAGCGAATCGACTGCTTGAACAACGCTGTATGTAGTATACGCCGCTTTGCCGTCTACTGCTGTAGCTATGCTGCCTTTTGTGGGCAATTCGCCAATAGCAATCGCTTGGTAGCGCTTTTGAATGGTTTTTTGCTCGAATTGTGCGCCCAGGTGTTTTCGTGCTGTGGCCGTTTTGGCAACGAGCAGTAGCCCAGCGGTGGGGCGATCCAAGCGGTGAACGGCTTTGGCCTGGGGATAGGCATCGGCTGCCGTAGAGGGTTTCAAATTAAAAGGCAACGACCGTTCTATGGTCTGAAAAGTGTTGCCACTAACCACATAATCCGCAGGTTTGATCAGCAGTGCCAACTGCTCATCCTCGTATAAAATTTCTAAGGGCAACCGAAAAATTTTGTGGGTACTGGCCGCCGATTCTTGTACCCAATCCCCCGTATAGGCGCGCCGCCCATCCACCCAAACACGTCCTTTTTTGATCGCCGTTTTGACACTTTTGCGCGAGGGCAAGGCGGCAAATATTCCACATAAGTAGTCGCTTAACCGCTGTTGAGTGGTTCCTACTGGAACGGTATGTAAAGCAATAACGGTAGCCATTGTAGCACCAGTTTTTTAATTGAAATTAAATGTAAGCTTATAAAAAAGATAGGACGCAACTGCATCAAAACCGCTGCTTAACAAGCGCCTTCTAACAATTACGTCCTACATATAACTAAGCAACCGATTGGTTCTTATTAAGAGGGAAACACACCTGCTTTCTCTGAACACAAATAGTACAGCACTGCACGGTATTTTTTGCGGTTGGATTTTCCGATTTTATCCGTAGCATAGTCAATAATGGCGTCTAAATCATGCTCTTCTTCTGACAAGCCCAATTTTTTAACCAAGTAATTGTTGCGCACGCGGGCTACTTCTTCTTTGTCTCCCGTAGAAACGGTTTCGCTATCGCTGTTGTAGATCGAAGGGCCACAAGCCTTTACACAAGCTCTTAGTTTATCTTCCTCGTAAGAAATATCCAACTTATCCATGTTAGATTTATACAGCTCTATTTTTTCTTCCAATTTACTCATTATGTGTTTTGTTTAGTGTGAACAGTTAGTTTTATATTTGTTAGTTGTCTTCCTTTTCAAAGCGCGCCAAAATGGCTTGACAAACCGACAGGTTTTGTTGGTAGTAGGGTTCTTTTTCTACAAATTTATAATCCTCGGCGACGCGCTGCATGCGATCATAGCAAGGTTGGCAATCTTCCAAAATAGCGGCTAAGGTCAAGTTGAACATCAAATACCGCAAGGCGACATAGGCTTGGTGCGGCACTTCTTCTACCTGGTCGGTGGTGTACTCGGGTCGTTCCAAATAACTATCGTACTCTTTTACCACGTGGTTAGACCAATATTCATAAATGCTCAA
>CAYUZF010000025.1:23329-25210 GCA_964449615.1 uncultured Aureispira sp. | reverse complement strand
CTCCCTATCGCGCTCCAAGTTTCCCGTGTAAGGATTAAAATAAAAACGCACCAAAGCGGCTTTTCCGTACACGCTCCCAATGGGCAAAATATAATGTTCTAGGATGCGGTAGCGGTTGGGCCGTTCCATAAAAATGGATACATCGCCCAGATTTTGGCGAAAGCTATACACCGTTTTTCCTGCTTGCTTGATCTCAATGTTATCCAAGCGAATTGCTTTTTCCTTTTCCATCAACTCAGCAAAGGCCAGCACCGAACGCTCCTGCTCGAAGTCCATTTTCTGATAATCCACTTGAACAGTAAGGTTACTTTGCTCCAGCGATGCCTGTTTTTCGGCACGGCTACTCTTTGGGCTTTTGCCAATGCAAGCCACTACTAATCCCATGAAACCAAGCGCGTACAGTGTGTTTTTCATACCAACAAGATAAAGAAGTTGTGTTAATAACAAAACTAATGACGTTACTATTAATAGCTATTCTACAGGGATTGTTACAAAATAGAGCAGATTACAGCCACTTCTTTGTACTTTGAAGCAATTCCAATACCTTTGAGCTGTAAAACAACTGTATTGGCTCACACAAACTATACACTGCTATGAATACGCCTTACGAACGTGCTGCTTTATTGATTTTGGACGGTTGGGGACACGGTACCCGTCCAGAAGCAAGCGCCTTACATTTGGCCAAAACGCCTTTTGTCGATCAATTGTACAAGCAATACCCGCATTCAGAATTGGTAACTTTTGGCGAGGAGGTCGGTTTGCCCGAAGGGCAAATGGGCAATTCAGAAGTAGGGCATTTGAATATTGGCGCGGGGCGCATTGTCAACCAAGAGTTGGTGCGCATCAACAAAGCCATTCGGTCGGGAGCGCTAGAAAAAAATTCGGTGTTGGTGGCAGCGATGCAAAAAGCCCGCGACGAAGACAAAGCACTGCATTTGATGGGCTTGCTTTCGGATGGTGGGGTGCATGCGCACATCGAACACCTCAAAGCGCTGTGCGACATTGCCTTAGACATGGGGCTGCAAAAGGTGTATGTGCATGCCTTTATGGATGGCCGGGATACCGGCCCCACAACGGGCATCGGTTTTTTGCAAAACTTGCTTTGGCACATCGAGGGTACCCACATTCAATTGGCGTCGATGATTGGGCGTTATTATGCTATGGATCGCGACCAGCGTTGGGAGCGCATTCGTTTAGCTTACGATTTGCTGTTGCATGGCAAGGGCGAAAAAACCGACGACCCGATAGCGACCTTGAAAGCCGCCTACGAGGCAGGCACTACCGATGAGTTTTTGCCGCCAATAAGCTGTTTGGATGTAGTTATTGAGGAAGACGATGTGCTGTTGTGTTACAATTATAGAACGGATCGCTGTCGTCAAATTACCAGCGCACTTACCCAAGCCAACAGCCTTGCCTTGAGGGAAGGCTTGATACCGCTGCCGCTGCATTATTGCACCATGACGCGCTACGACGAAGCATTCGACGGCTTACACGTTCTATTCGAAAAAGAAAACTTGAACGACACCTTTGGCGAAGTTTTGGCGAAAGCTAAGAAATCCCAATGGAGACTGGCCGAAACTGAAAAATATCCGCACGTTACCTTCTTTTTCTCTGGCGGACGAGAAGCGGAATTCAGAGGCGAAACGCGTTTTATTCAGCCGTCGCCTAAAGTCGCTACCTACGATTTGCAGCCCGAAATGAGCGCCGTTCCCCTCACCGATACGCTGCTCGAAAATTTGGCAAAAGCCCCTGCGGACTTTTTTGTCCTCAACTATGCCAACACCGATATGGTCGGCCACACGGGCGACTTAGACGCCGCCATCAAAGCAGCGGAAACTGTTGACCAGTGCCTAGCGCGCCTAGTGCCTGCACTGCTGGAGA
>CAYUZF010000025.1:21104-23319 GCA_964449615.1 uncultured Aureispira sp. | reverse complement strand
CATCGCCGACCACGGCAATTCGGATTGCATGGTCAACGAGGATGGCAGCCCGCACACGGCCCACACCACCAACTTGGTGCCTTGTTTTCTGGTGACCAACCAAGGGCAAGCCTACCGTCTAAAAGACGGCAAACTGGCCGATGTCGCGCCTACGCTGTTGCAATTGATGGGCTTAGAAAAATCGAAGTTGATGGATGGCAAATCGCTGTTGTTGTAAGGATTTAGGAGGCGGGGACTACCTCTGCGTGGATGAATACGCGTACGTCTAAACCAATCATCAACTTGCCTGTATTGGCCCCCAAATCATAATCTTTGCGCTGCAAATCAAGCGTACCGTTTAAGATTTGGCGCTCGCCTTGCTGCTCTACGGTAAACGGAATCACCACGTCTGTGGTCACGTCTTTAATGGTCAAAGCAGCTTGGGCTTCGTAGCCTTGTTCGGTTTTGGTAATGCTGTTGGACGTTAGTTTAATGTCGGGATACTGCGCCACGCCAAAAAAATCGTCTTTTTGCAAATGTTTGTCGCGGCCTTTGCTGTTGGTGTTGACGGTGCTGGCAGAAACCGTAGCGGCGAACTGGTTCAACTGTACAGTACCTTCCACGCCCTGCATGCTGCCCTCTACCTGGCCGCCAACGCTACCAATTTCAAATTTGATGTGGGAGGTTTTGGGATCGATGGTTTGCGCTTGTACCGCACACAAAAAGCCAACTAAGCAGCTTATCAGGGGAATCATTTTTTTCATAATACGCTTGTTTAATAATAGTAACAATGACCAGCCTACCCGCTAAATTCTTGCCATAACTCACCCCGCTGTCAAAATAACACTAGATTGTAACAGAACTTATTTCTCTCAACGTATATCTTCAAGCATGCCCCACTCCAACCAACTACTCGATACACCACTCCCCGACCACCGCCCTTCTATAAAGAAGAAGATTAGAAAGTTTTATTTTTGGTTCTTAGAAGGGGGTATCGTCCTCTTTTTCGCGAGTGCAACGCTTTTTATCGCAGTGAGCACTTACAAAGAATTCATAGCGCCGATGCGTCTACCCAAAGCGTTGGAAGACTACTTTGTCCTTTTTTTCCTAGTGCCTTTTTTATTGTTGATGGGTGTTTTTATGTTTGTGGCGTTTTACGCCGCGACGGTGTTTATCGTCTACAAATGGTTCAAGGCTTCGAGAGCCCACGACGAAACTTTTCAGGCAACTGCTCTTCAAGAATTTATCCAATGATTTTTTTCCGACTACGCTTGCTATGGTGGGACTTTTGGGAATTATAGCGTTGGCGTTCCTTTGTGCCGATAACGTCAACATTACCGAATTGGGCGCTGCCATCGCCAAAACCAGCTTTGTCTATTCTCTTATTAGTGTGTTCTACCTATTGCTCATCAAACAAAAGGTGCTCAAGTTTACAGAAGATTAACGCGGCCTGCGCTCAATTATCAGATTCCTCTAATTTTTTGCAGCAGCAACTTCAAAGCCCTTTAAAATGTGTACTTTTGTGTCCTATTACAATCATAGGCTATTATTAGTATGAAAGCAGCACTTTGGGCCATCGGCCCCACCTCTTTTTCTTACCTCAAAGAAGGCACCGCGATTTACGAAGGGCGTTTGCAACACTATTTGCCCTTTGAATACCTTATTTTACCCGATGTCAAAAACGCCAAAAACCGTTCGGAGGAGCAAATTAAGCAAAAGGAAGGCGAAATGCTCTTGAAAAAGTTGGACAAGGGCGACCACCTGATTCTTTTGGACGAGGGCGGCAAGCAGTACGACTCGGTGCAATGGTCCAAACAACTCGACCAAATGCTTCAGCAGTCGTATAAGCGTTTGGTGTTTGTGATTGGAGGCGCTTATGGTTTTTCGCCCGACGTGTACGCCCGCGCCAACGCCAAGTGGTCGTTGTCCAAGATGACCTTTTCGCACCAAATGGTGCGCTTGTTTGCCCTAGAGCAGTTGTACCGCGCCATGACGATTTTACGCCATCAACCTTACCACCATCAATAAATAGCTTATGTTTTTATTTTTTAAAGCCTTGCACATCATCGGTTTTGTGAGCTGGTTTGCGGCTTTGTTTTATTTGCCCCGTCTGTTTATTTACCACACCGAGGCCTTTGACGAGCAAGAACCCAAGCGCCGTATCTTGCTCGAGCAGTTTGTTATTATGGAAAACCGCTTGTACAAAATTATTATGACGCCTGCCTTAGTGATCACA
>CAYUZF010000025.1:14089-21094 GCA_964449615.1 uncultured Aureispira sp. | reverse complement strand
ACTTCGGGCGTGGCTCGGGCAGCTCCCTGAGGTGGGCCGGCTCCAGCTTGAGGGCCAGCGCCGGCCGGTTGGGCTGGAAGTGGTTGGTCGATACGGCTTGGATTCAATGGAAATTGGCATTGCTGGTCTTTTTGGTCGCTTATCATTTTTATAGTAAAACGATTATGAATCGCCTTGCGGCAGAAACGCGGGTACTGACTTCTACCCAATTTCGGTTGTACAACGAAGTGACGACGCTGTTTTTAGTCGCGATTGTCCTGCTGGCGGTCTTTAAGAATGGCTTGCAGTTTTGGTATGCCTTCGGAGGTTTGATTGGGCTAGGTATAGCCCTGAGTTTAGGGGTTCGTTTTTATAGAAAAATAAGAGAACGTGCAGGTGGATAGTATAACACTCCTGTTTTCATTATTGATGGCGAGCTTTTTTGTAGTGCAAGCGGTGCAGTGGGTGCGGTTGATCCAGTGGCGCCGACACGTGTTGTACCCGACGCCTGTGCTGCTGTGGTCGCTGTTTTTTGGAGGGCGAATTTTTCAACTCGGTGTTCCCCAATCGTTCCAGTGGGGTGCTTTGGTGGTGCTGCTGCTGTATCTTGTGGCGGGATTGCTCTTGTTTCCTGTTTACGAGGGGATGCATTATAAAAATCGGCACACCTATTTAGACGTTTACGAACAGCTAAGGCAACAACGGTTTTGGGTTTTTGGAGCGGCTTTGCTGGCCGAATTTGGCATTTATTACTGGGATTTGGCCGATTTTGCAGGAGGGGGTAGCGTTGCTGCTTTGTTGTTGGCAGCAATGCTAACGGAGCACAAAGGTTTGATGTTGTGCTGGGTGTGGTTGGGTTTGGCGGGGCTTTATTGGATTTGGTAAGCACCAATGGCAGCCTACTTAAAGTTGTTTGCTCAAAGCAATATTAATGATTACTTTTTCTTATAATCCAACAAATTCAATCGGTGTTGGCAGCCTGTGAAATCTTCTTCCACGTTGGAGGCGATGATAGTGAGGCGGTTGGGTTGGTAGGCGTATGCTTGCAGCAATTCTACATACCAGCGAATAGCGGCTTGGTCGAGCGTGATGGTCGGCTCGTCCAAGAGCAACAGAGACGTATCTGAGCAGATCGCTAGAGCTAATTTAAGGCGCTGCTGCATGCCTGACGAGAAAAATTTTACCGCTTTTTTATAAGCAGATTTGGGGTATTCTAACCTTGCCAACAACTCTTTTTTGGAGAGGTGCATATTTTTAAAATTCCAATGAAAATCAACGGCTTCGCGCAAAGTAAAATCCTCTAAACTCTCGATGTAAGGCGCGGCAAAACTCAGCTGCTGGTAAACCAAATCCCGCGCCAAAGGCTTTCCTTGATGGGCGTAGTCCAATCCCCCTTTGGAAGGGGACAAATAACCCGCCAAGACCTGCATTAGGGTAGATTTGCCCGATCCATTGCCACCCATGACGGCGTAGCCTTGCCCCTGCTCAAAGCGGTAGCTCAGATCTTTGAAAATCCATTCGTAGCGGTAGCGTTTTCCGAGTTGTTGTAGTTCGATGTTCATGCCCTAAGCTTAGGCGCGTTATAACGGCGTATCGTCGGTTTTGCGTTTCTTAGTCAAGCCCTTGATAACGCCGTTCTTAGAAGCTCTGGTAAAATCTACAATGCGCTGGCGCGCCTGTGTGTCTTCCAAATGCTCCTCGATGTACTTGATGCCTTTGGAAATATTTCTATGCTCTACAAAAAGTTGGTGGTAGATGTCTTGAATGTTGCGAATTTCGTTGGAGCTAAAGCCTTTGCGGCGCAATCCGACCGTATTGACTCCAATGTAGGAAGCGGGATAGCGCGAAATACGGACATAAGGCGGAACATCTTTGTTGAGCAAGGTGCCGCCACCGATTAGGGCATGCGCCCCAATTTGTACAAACTGGTGTACAGCCGTCATACCGCCCAAAATCACGTATTCTTCAATCTCGACGTGCCCCGCTAGCGTAGCATTGTTGGCCAAAATACAATGCTCACCAATGACACAATCGTGCGCCACGTGTACGTAAGCCATTAGTAGACAATTGTTTCCAATGACGGTTTTGTAATTGGCGCGGGTACCGCGATTGAGGGTACAATATTCTCGAATGATAACGTTATCCCCGATTTCTAAGGTGGTGTCTTCGCCACTGTATTTCAAATCTTGTGGAATCGCTCCAATGATAGCGCCTGGGAAAATTTGGCAATTTTTACCAATTCTAGTTCCAGACATAATGCAAACATTGGCACCAATCGTAGTATTATCACCAATAACTACATCTGCCTCGACGGATACCCAAGGACCAATAGTAACATTTTTTCCAATACGTGCATCGGGATGTACCGCAGCATGCTGGTAGGCAGGCAGTTTAACGTTATCTTCCATTCGTTTTATCGTCTAATAATTTGTGCTAATAATTCTGCTTCACATACCAATTTGTTGCCCACATAGGCCTTTCCTGTCATCTCGCACAAGCCGCGACGAATAGGACTGATGAGTTCCATTTTGAACAAAATTGTATCGCCAGGGATCACGGGATGTCTAAACAGGGCGTTTTTGATGCGCAAGAAGAACGTATCCCACTCGTGTGGATTTTCTACGTTTTCCATTACTAGAATGCCTCCTGTTTGTGCCATAGCTTCAATTTGCAAGACGCCTGGCATAACGGGATTACTGGGAAAGTGCCCTGGAAAATAAGGCTCATTCATCGTTACATTCTTAACACCCACGACATGTTTATCGCTTAGTTCTATGATTTTGTCAATCAACAAAAATGGGAACCGATGCTGAAGCTTTTTGGTAATGACATTGATGTCGTTGACTGGCTCCTGATTCGGATCATATTTAGGTATGCCTCGCAATTTGCGAGAAATTTTGTACTTGCTTAATAATTCTTTGGCCAATCTTGTATTGGCAGCATGCCCAGGTTTATGGGCAATAATTTTTACACGTAAATCCAAGCCCGTCAATGCTAAATCACCTACTACGTCTAGTAATTTGTGGCGGGCGGCCTCGTTGTCAAAACGAAGCGTCGTGGTGTTTAAAATACCAGTACGCTCTACCGCAACCGTTTGCTCCAATTGCAATTTTTTGGCCAAGGCGGTCAATTCCCCATTTTGTGGAATCTTATCTACAAAAACGAGCGCATTGTCCAATTCGCCGCCTTTTACCAAGCCTGCATCGGCCAACGCTTCTAATTCATGCAAAAAAACAAAGGTGCGACTCGGCGCTATTTCTTGGGCAAAATCCGACAAACGATTCAATTGTGCGTATTGTTTCCCTACTACAGACGACTCAAAATCGATAAGGGTTGTAAGCTCAAAACTTTCTGCGGGCAAAATGGTGTAACTTGCGCCTGTTTCTTCGTCTTGCCAATAAATGGGTGCATTAACATCCAAGTAATTTTGCTCTGCTTCTTGCTCTTCGATGCCCACTTGCTGTATGCGTTCTACAAAAGGCGCTGCGGAACCGTCCGCGATTGGAATTTCCTGCGCGTCTACTTCGATCAAAGCGTTGCTCACTCCGCAACCCTTGAGGGCAGCCAATAAGTGTTCTACAGTAGAAATATTCGCCTCTGGTTTTCCCAATGTTGTACAGCGCTCTGTGGACAAAACTTGGCGGGCATCGGCTTTTATAATGGGTTGTCCTTCTAAATCGGTTCTGCAAAATTTAATGCCGTGGTTCTCCGCAGCCGGGTGTATGGTTACCTTAGCGGCTACGCCCGTGTGCAGTCCCTTCCCTTCTATGGTAATGCTTTGTTGCAGTGTTGCTTGTTTCATAACGCTAAAAATGGCTCTTGAATATCTTAAAGTGTCAATCTTCTACCTAAAAACTTCTAATAAAGCTGGCGTAGGGGCAATTTTTGACGGTGTATTTATGCTTTTGTTGCCCTTTATAGATTTTCTGATTGAGAATTTGGAACAAAGATAAGGTATTTTTTGAGGGGATATAATTGCGGCTCATTTTTCCGTTAAAGAATTGCTTTTTGCTGATCGTTTACGTTTCTTTTTTTGTTTGTAACTGCTTGATTTGCTTTTGCAACTGCTGTACTTGTTGTTGCAACTCTGGCAAATTCTTAAAAACAATGGCACAGCGGTAATAGCGTTTGTAGTCGATGGCGGGCGATCCCCAAACGGCTGTTCCCTCTTCTTTTATAGATTTTGCCAACCCACTTTGGGCCTGTATTTTGCTGCCTTTGGCAATTTTTAAATGCCCTGCAAAGCCCGCTTGTCCGCCCACCATACAATACGCACCCAGTTGCGTGCTGCCCGCAATGCCTACCTGCGAAGCTATAACGCTGTGGGCACCGATGCTTACGTTGTGCGCCACTTGCACCAAATTGTCCAACTTAACGCCCTGCCCTACCCGCGTGCTGTCCATTGTTGCGCGATCTATAACCGTATTGGCTCCAATCTCTACATCGGACTCAATCAGCACATTGCCCAATTGTGGTATTTTTTTATAAGAACCATCTTCCTGCGGCGCAAAACCAAAACCATCACTGCCAATAACCGCATTGGCATGTACCAGCACCCGATCCCCCAATTGGCATTGGTGGTAAATTTTCACCCCTGAGTGCAAAGTAACTTGATCGCCCAGCACGGCATTGCGCCCCACATAAGCATGCGCGTATAAGGTCGCCTGCTCACCAATAACCGCGCCTTCCTCGATGTAAACAAAAGCATCTATGCGCGCCCCTTTGCCAATTTGTGCGGTGGGATGAATGTAGGCTTGTTCGGAAATACGCGCCGCGGCCTCTTGCTGCACCTGTTGCCCAAAATGTTCCAACAAAACGCTCAAGCTCGCATACACATCCTTCACTTTCAGCAAAGTAGCACTAACGGGCTTTTGGGGCTCAAAACCCAGCGGCACTAAAATAATAGACGATTGACAGGTGTAGAGGTAGGGTTCGTACTTGGGGTTGCCTAAAAAACTAATGGCACCCGCTTCTCCTTGTTCAATTTTGGCAGGTTTGCTCACGGTGGCGGTCGGATCGCCAACCAATTCGCCCCCCAACAATTGCTGGAGTTGCTTGGCTGTAACGGAGGACATAGATTGCTTGTTCTGCTAGAAAGCTACAGTCTACCTTCTAGAACTAAAGAATTATTTTTTTTGGAAGGTAATAAAATTCTTTGCAAAAGCTACTGTTTTAATAAATTTGCTGACAGCGCTGCGCTGATCTTCTCAATTATTTAACTTAACATCAGCCAATTCTACCAATAATAAAAACCAGCACTGCGCATACTTCAACAGCTTTTCTATCCTACCGTTAGAAGCAATTTATGGGTGCTTACGCCTAATATTTTTTGTGCAAACAGCCGGCAAAGTGCTGTAAAACCGTTACTTTGTAAGGATTTTTGTTTTTGGTGTACCAATGACTTTCCTATGCAACTAACTTCCAAGCTCCCCCATTTGGGAACGACTATTTTCTCCGTCATGTCCAAGTTGGCCAACCAATACGGCGCCATCAACCTCTCTCAAGGTTTTCCCAACTTTGATTGCGACCCCAAATTAAAGGCGCTGGTTGCGCAGTACGTCCAAGAGGGCTACAACCAATACTGCCCTATGTCGGGCTTGCCTGCGCTCAACGAGCAAATTGCTCAAAAAATAGAACGCCTTTACGGAAGTTATTACGATCCTGCCACAGAAATCAACATTACTTCAGGGGCGACCCAAGCTATTTTTAGTACCATACATGCGTTTGTACACCCTAGTGATGAGGTGGTTGTGGTAGAACCTGCCTACGATTGTTACGCGCCAAGCATACAACTGGCGGGCGGCATTGTACGCCCCTATGCCCTAACCGCGCCCGACTGGAAAATCGACTGGGAGGCATTGGGGCAATTGATCACTCCCAAAACAAAAATGATTTTGCTCAACTCGCCCCACAACCCTTCGGGCAGTGTCTTGACACCTGCGGATTTTGAAGCGCTGGAGACCTTGGTACGGGATACTAATATTCTAATTTTGAGCGATGAAGTGTACGAACACTTGGTGTTTGACGGGGAAACACATTGTTCTATTTTGCGCTATCCCGCTTTGCGAGAACGGAGTCTGGCAGTGTATTCTTTTGGTAAAACCCTGCATGTAACGGGCTGGAAATTGGGCTACATCGTGGCCGATAAAAGCTTGATGCAGGAATTTAGAAAGGTACACCAATTCGATGTTTTTTCTTCCAATACGCCCATGCAATACGCCATTGCCGAGTATTTAAAAGACGAGTCGGTTTATCGGAGTCTAGCGCCGTTTTTTCAGGCCAAGCGCGATTTTTTCTTGAATCAATTGCAAGATTCGGCTTGGACGTTCACGCCTAGTTCTGGGACGTATTTCCAGCTGGCGAGTTATGCCGCGATCAGCGATAGACCCGATACGGAATTCGCCAACTACTTAACGATGGAACACGGGGTAGCGGTGATTCCTATTTCTGTTTTTTATCACAATAACTTAGATCAAAAAATCGTGCGTTTTTGTTTTGCTAAAACAGACGACCTTTTAGAAAAGGCAGGAGAACGCCTTCGTTTGCTTACGCCCATTCTTTAATTGACCCCGCTACACGCTATGAAATTACGTTGGCAAATTGCCCAAGCGGCAGAAATTCGCTGGTGGAAATCCTACCTAAAAAAGAAAGACACCACTGCCTACCGCACTTGGAAAACGGCCTATTGGAAACAGTTGCTTTCGGAATTGCACGAACAACCTAGCCCAGATACCCGCTGTTTGGATGCAGGTTGTGGCCCTGCGGGCATCTTTTTGGCGTTAGAGCAGCAGCGCGTATACGCCATTGATCCTTTGCTCGATCAATACCAGCAACTCCCGCATTTTCAGCCTGCGCGATCTCCCTGGGTGTGTTTTGAAACACAAGCTTTGGAGAATTTTCAGACCGCGCAGCCTTTCGATTGGGTATTTTGCCTCAATGCCATCAACCACGTAGCAGATTTGGAGTTGTGTTGGCAGCGCTTGTTTGCCGCTACCGCTGTTGGCGGGCGCTTGGTCGTTTCGATTC
>CAYUZF010000025.1:1233-14079 GCA_964449615.1 uncultured Aureispira sp. | reverse complement strand
GTTTTTTAAGCGTTTGTTTCGCTTGCTGCCTGGCGACATCCTACATCCCCACCAGTACGATTTAAAAGAATACCAAGCACAAGGCGAACGGCATGGAGGACAATTGTTGCAATGCTTACCCAAAACTTCAAGTTTCTTTTTTGATTATTACGTACTGGTTTTTGAAAAGTCTTAGATTTTTTATTTATAAATAGACATTACTCTTACGACTCAAATTTTTTCTTATGAAAACAATGCTCTTTATTTGCTCATTTTTTACTTTTATTAATCTACAAGCCCAGACGTATGCGTGGGTCAAAAGTATAGGCGGTGCAGGAAGCGACGACCTTCCAACAGCTATCCAAACGGACGCTGCCGACAATGTCTATACCATAGGTAACTTTACGGGTACAGCTGATTTTGACCCTAGCGTAGGGGTTAGTGAATTGACTTCTTCGGGTTATCGCGATGTTTATGTCAGCAAGCTGGATGCGGCGGGTGGTTTTTTGTGGGTCAAACACTTTGGCGGCAGCAATGAGCTGTATGCCTCAGAGATGACTCTTGATAATTCAGGCAACATCTATGTGGTCGGGCGCTTTATGGGTACCGTAGATTTTGACCCCAGCGCAGGCACTGAACTTTTGACGGCTATGTCCAGCAGCGACGGCTTTATTTTAAAACTAAACAATTCGGGCAGTTTGATTTGGGTAAGACAACTTTCGGGCAGCGGCTACCAGAATGTCCATGCGGTTGCAGTGGATGCCCAAGACAACGTCTATACCACAGGAATCTATACGGGCAACGTTGATTTTGACCCAAGTACCAATACTCTAATGGGCAGCAACAACGGCCAACACGATACTTATATTCATAAAATGGATGCAGCGGGCAATCTACTTTGGGTAAAGACGATGGGGGGCAACGGATACGATTCGGGACGTGCCATTGAACTGGATGGAGCGGGTAATGTATACCTCTGCGGTATGTTTGAAAGTACGGTGGATTTTGATCCCACTTCCTCGGTTGCTAGCAGCTTGACTAGTGCTGGAGGACGCGACGGGTACATTGCTAAATACAATACGACTACAGGAGAACTGCTGTGGACGCGCCGCGTAGGCGGTACGCAGAAAGATGAATTGGACGGTTTGACTGTATCCGCACAAGGAGCTTTTGCAACGGGCAAATTTCAAGGAACGTCTGATTTTGACCCCGATACCGCTGTTGCTTCGTTCACTGCTGTAGGCGGTGATGATGTCTGCGTGGTTCATTTAAATGCTTCGGGCAATTATGTTTGGGCGGAGTCTTTGGGCAGTTCTGATGAAGATTTTGCTTACGCTACCGCGCTTGATCCTGCTGGCGATCTTTATGTAACTGGATTTTATTCAGGTGCTGCTGCCTATAGTAGTGGGGGGGCTGTATTGGCGCATTATGGCTCCGAAGACATGTTCCTCGCTAAATTTTCAGGTAGTACGGGTGCCATACAATGGACGGAAGGTTTGGGCGACAGCGCTACGGATGAGCGTGCGATCGGTTTGCACGTGACCAACGATTATGATATTTTTGTAACGGGCATTTACGGAGGAACAGTAGATTTTGACCCCGATAGCAGTGCTACGGCTCCACTGACTGCTACCGACTACCAAGATGGTTTTGTACTCAAACTAACGCAACCGTTGCTCTCTACTACGTCCCTTGCTTCTACCTCTGCGGCTTTGGTGGCAGCGGTATTTCCTAACCCTTCTACTGGTTCGTTTACGGTGGAATTAGAACAAGCTTATGAATCGTTGGATGTTGCAGTCTACAGCAATACGGGACAACGCTTACAAGAGCAGCACTACAACGGCCAGACGGTCTTACAGTTGCATTTGCCTTACGCCGCGGGTACTTATTTTGTTCAGTTGCGTACAGCTTCAGGGACTTCCCAAGTAGTTGCAGTGCAGAAACGTTAGGGACTTTATTTGTGTTTGTAGGCTACACTTATTAAAAAAGGGCGGAGAACGGCGATTCTTCGCCCTTTTTTTGCTCTTGGGTTTTTAGGGCTTGGTGGACGGGTTTAGTTCCCTTTGGGCGGGAGTACTAGCGTTTAAAAATACCCTGTCTACACAAACGCCCATGTATAAGTTTGTTTTTTAGGTATTCTTATTTTGTCATTACACCCTTATCACCTCCCCCAGCACAGCAAGATACAGATACCAAAAGCCGCGTTTTCTTTTCTTCTTCTTAACCATTTCTTTAATTGCTCTAGTGCTGCATTGTCATTTAAAAGCCTATCTTTGCCCCCTTCTAAGAAACAAGGTTGCTTTTTCAAAGCAATTTATAACATAAAAAAAAGCTAAATGGCAACAGTACTACAAAAATTGAGCAAACAACCCAAAGATGATATTTTATCGGGCTTAACAGTCGCTTTGGCGTTGGTTCCAGAGGCTGTCGCCTTTGCGTTTGTGGCAGGCGTAGACCCCATTGTGGGTTTGTACGGAGCGTTTATGATGGGGTTGATCACCGCCATTTTTGGAGGGCGCCCTGGTATGATTTCAGGGGCTACGGGTGCAATGGCTGTAGTGATGGCTGATTTGGTACTGGAAGGAAATTTGGTAGGTGCCAACATGCAAAGTCCTGTAGAAGAACTGGGTACGTATTGGTTGTTCTTTGCTTTGCTGATTGTCGGGGGCATACAAGTATTGGCAGGATTTTTAAAATTGGGTAAATTTGTCCGCTTAATTCCACACCCCGTTATGATGGGTTTTGTCAACGGTTTGGCCATTGTTATTTTCTTGGCACAGCTCAATCTATTCAAAGAAACCATAAACGGCGAAAAACAGTGGTTGCCAACCAATGACTTGTTGTTGATGTCGGGCTTGGTAGGCTTAACGATGCTAATCATGTGGCTGTTGCCCAAATTGACTACTAAAGTGCCTTCGGCACTTGTTGCCATTGTAACGGTTGCGGCCATTACTATTTTGGGAGGGTTAGACGTCGGTACGGTGGGTTCTTTCATTCGCGACAGCAGCCCCGAAGGAAGCACAGCGGGTTTACAAGGCACATTTCCCGTTTTTGAATCGGCTACCTTCTCCTACATTGGCACCTTACAGGGACACTGGCCTTTGTTGATTAAAACGGCAGTTTTACTAGCAGCAGTGGGGTTGATTGAGTCCTTGATGACCTTGAATTTGATTGACGAACTTACGGAATCTCGCGGAAGCGGCAACCGCGAATGTGTGGCCCAGGGCGGCGCCAATGTATTGAATGGCCTGTTTGGTGGTATGGGCGGTTGCGCTATGATTGGGCAATCCATCATCAATATTGAGTCGGGTGGCCGTGGCCGCTTGTCGGGTATTACCGCAGCCGTTGCCTTACTGGCTTTTATTTTGTTTGCCGCTCCTTTGATTGAGCAAATTCCGATTGCTGCCTTAGTTGGCGTTATGTTTATGGTGGTCATTGGTACCTTTGCTTGGAGTAGTTTTAGAATTCTTAATAAAATACCAAGAGCAGATGCGATTGTTTTGATTACGGTCTCTGTTGTGACGGTGCTTGAAGATTTGGCCATTGCTGTGGTGGTTGGTGTAATTATGTCGGCATTGGTGTTTGCTTGGGAAAACGCGACCATGATCCGCGCCCGCAAACGCCTGAAACCCGATGGCACGAAGGTCTATGAAATTTGGGGCCCGCTGTTTTTTGGCTCGGTACAAACTTTTGTAGGAAAATTTGACGCTAAAAACGATCCACAAGCGGTAGAAATCGACTTCATTGAATCCCGCGTAAGCGACCACTCTGGTATGGAGGCCATCCGCACGGTAGCCAACCGCTACTTGGATTTGGGAAAAACCATTAAACTGACCCACCTGAGTCCAGAATGCCAAGATTTATTGCTCAAAGCAAACCACCGTTTTTCTACCATTATCGAAACCTCTGTGGATGATCCGCGTTATTATGTAGCAACCAGTTTGGTGGATCACGACAGTGATTATGAATCCCGCTTTAGTTCAACTACAAGAACAATTGGCACCGTTGCGCCAACAATTGATACAACATCCTCTTTACCAACGTTTGCAAAGCATGCAGGAAGTGCGGCTGTTTATGACGCACCACGTTTTTGCGGTTTGGGATTTTATGTCGTTGCTCAAAAGCTTGCAACAACAATTGACTTGTGTGGCGCTACCGTGGTTGCCTAGTCCGCACCCATATTTGGCGCGTTTTATTAATGAAATTGTATTGGGGGAAGAAAGCGATGTGAATGCGGCTGGGTCATTTTGAATTGTACTTGGCAGCGATGGAAGAAGCGCAAGCCGATACCAGTAGCATTCGGGCTTTTATCGCGCTGTTGCAAGAAGCCAAGAGCGTAGATGCCGCGCTGGAACAAGTAGCTGTCCCCACTTTTGTGGCGCAGTTTGTTCAGTTTACGTTTCAAACTATTGCCACCCAAGAACCCGCCCGCATAGCAGCGGCTTTTACCTTTGGGCGAGAGGACGTTATTCCCGATATGTTTTTGGCCATCATCGACCAAGAAGAAGCCCATCGCGAGGCTCCTGCTTACGCAAAATTGCGCTATTACTTACAACGCCATATTGAGTTGGATGGTGACGAACACGGGCCGCTTTCGCTGCAAATGATGGAAGCCCTATGCGGCACCGACGCTCAAAAATGGCAAGCAGCCACAGAAACAGCTGTCGAAGCGTTGCAACAACGCGTTTTGTTGTGGGATGGCATTGAGCGGGCATTAAACCACCCCCTACCAAACAAATAGAGCCACTGCACTTCTGTCTATTGTCACAAGCACAGCAGCCCCTAATTGTTTTTCTATTCTTCTTCCTCCTGCTCGGCGTCAGCAATGGCTTCTGCTTCCCGTTCTACGATCATTTGAGTTGATTGGGCGTATTGCAACAACTCCTGCAACTTCTCTTCTGGCAGGCTACTCAAATCTAGTTCTAATTTTAGCTTGCCTTTGACTTTTTTGGCTTTATAGGTTTTGATGTCTTCCAAACTAGGATTGTCAATGGCTTCGCCTTTTTCCTCTTCGGGGGCGGGCGCTGCTTTTTCTAGGGTAGGATGGCTGCTAGGCGCGGGCTGTTGGCCGTTTTTCAACCGCAAGAGCTGTACAAGTTGTGACTCGGTCAAACCAGTGGATTTACTGATATTAAACAGCGCCTCCTCAATGTTATCCGTATTTTTGTTGACGTATACGCGCTCTTCTACCAACACCGCATCCCCTGCTTGGTAGGATTTGACCAACTGGTTCAAAAAATGCACGGTATACGGCATGGCACCGTCGTACAAATAAATGCTGTAGGGTACTTGCTCCTTCCACTGCAAGTAGTGGTCAGCGCCCCATTCCTGGCTGTTTTCTTCCAGTGCTGCTTGGTCGAGTTCGTGGAGGATTTTAGTCGTCGGCAGTCGAATGCCTTTCAAATCCACATTGGTAAAATAGCTTTCTGCTTGCTCCAAACTATCCAGCACTTCGGCCAAGCCAATTTCGTACTTGTTCCACAACTGGCTTTGTTGCTTTTGATCCACGGCATACACCTCGTTTTCGGCTACCGCTTGCAACTGGTAGTCCAAGGTAGGCTCCCCTGCTTCGCCCTGCACCGATTCTATAACGGGCAAGGGCAGCTGCTCGGCTCCATCGGGCAAAGTATTGTACAATTTGCGCAGCCAATACAAGCGCTCATCTTCGGAAGAAAAGCGCACTTGTTGTTCGGCCAACCACAAAATCGTATGTTGGAGATGTTGCTGTCCTGCATTGCGCAGGTCATTCAATTGTTTTTGGCTGATGGCTTCCGCTCCCCCTTCTTTTAAGTACTGGCGTACGGCTACCAAAGTAGATGTTTGGGTATTGACGCCCAATGCTTTGAGTAGTGCCAAACGACTTTTTGGAACCGTGGCCGTTATTTGTTCGCCTTCTTCCTCCTCTTGCTGGACTTCCACGGTTTCTAAATTCGTATCGTCGCCTACCCAGCGATCCAACCATTCGGGCAATTGTTCGCGCTCTAGTGCGTACGCCTCTTCACTCACCAAGCTGCTCGGCGCAAAACCCGCTAGACTGTTGTTGGTATTAGTGGACAGTTCTATTTGTTGCGGGCGCTCGCTGTTGGGCAAGGCTTGCCAAGTATCGTACAAAAAGGCCAAGAGTTGTTCTTGTAATTCCTCTTTTGCGGCCTCTTCTACCTCGCGAATTGGGGTACAATAGAACGTTTGTTTTTCAATATAAGGTTGTTGCACAATCGCCTGTTCCCCAAATTCAAAAGCTGCGTATTTGTTGGACAATTTTAATAAAGCTTCCAAACCTGCGTAATGGTCTTCTGACAAGGTAGCCGCCGCCTGTATAAAGTGGTGTACACGCGTGTGCCAAGCATCGTAAGCCGTCAACGGACGGACTTCTTCGGCGCGGGTATGTACTTCAAAACCCTGCACCACGCGGCCGCTGTCCTGCAAGCGCGCATACAAGACTACAAAGGCCAATTGTTGGGCATTCTGCAACACCTTTTCTTCTTGCTCCTGTAGTTCTTTGTAAACTTCCTCCAGTGATTTTTCTGTTTGTTCAAAACAGCGTTTTTGCAGTACCGTCGGCGCTTCGTAATCCACCAATTGCCCTGCGATGCGCTGCAACAATGCTTGGTACTGTTCGTACTGGGGCAATACAGCGGCCAATTCTAAGGAAAATTTACCGAGTTGGTTGATGGCAATGGAGAGATTGGGATCGAAGGCAATTTCGTCCAATTTCCACTGCTCCCCTGCTTCGTTTTCAATGTATATCTTAGAGCGAACTTTGCTGTGGTCGGCTTCTTTATTTCTAAAAATTTGCAGCGTCTGGTGTTCAAACGATTCCTTATCGTAGGTGGTGCCTTCGCGCAATACAATTTGGTCAATTTTGCTAAACACCTGCTCTTGAATATCTGCGTTCCCGCTTTCTACGATGAGCGCCGACAACAATTCTGGGGGCGCGTCTTTGGATTTGGTAATGGTGTCAAACAATTCACTGCCGTGCAGCAACCCTTTGTTGCGGTAGGCAGGGCGGTACACTTTGCTAGGCAAGCGTTTGTAATGCGCCCCAAACAACGCGTTGATCTTTTCTGCTAAGTCCTGTTGGCCTTTTTCTACGGCATACGGTACATTTTTGGCGCGCTTGCCTGCTTCGTACACTCGTGCATTCTCCTCGCTGTGGGTGAGGTACAAAAAAGTGAACAAGTCTTCTTTAGTAGCTGCGATAAAATCAACCAAACTCGCCGCCTCTTTCTTTTCCAAAACAACGGGTTCCGATTGCAGCGATTTGGCTAAACTGGTATTTCTAGTTTTGAAAATTCGCTCTTTTAAAAAAGGCAATACCGCTGGGTGTGGCGCATGTTTGCCTGTGAGGGCATGTAGGGCGTTGCGCAAATCCTCGTACTGTTCTTCAAACTTAAAATCAGATTCCAGTGCTTCGTCCTCTACCCCCATCAAATCGTTGTAAAAAACCTCCCCACTGCCCACAAAGCCGACCTTTTCATTGATAAAAACGTATTTGCCCGTCATCAACAATTTAGGAGATTTGGCCAAAGCCGCATATTCCAACACGCCCTCGTAGAAGGCCTTTATGCGCTGTTGGACTTGCTCTTGACTGCTCATTGCCTGCCAATGCGGAACGATGATTTGGTTGTAAATGCTTGCTTCTTCTGCCATAGAGGCGTGCAATTCCTCGGCATCTTCTGCCGCTGCAATTCTAAACCCTTGCAGCCAAGCGGGCACCTCGGCATTGGCAGGCAGCAGCTGTTCCAACGTGACGCACTGGCCATTCTGGTTGGCAAACAAAGCCAATTTTGCCAAGTCTTTGGTGGATAGAATTTGCGTAAATAGAGCGTATAGGGCTTTTTTCTCTTCGGGCGACAAAGCTGCTTCTTGGCATTGCTCCAATACCTGCCCTAGCATTTTCTTCCAATCCTTGCTGGCAGTTGTGGCCGAAGTTTTGAACGGGTGTTTGCTCAAAAATGGCAAAACCGCTGGAGCGGGCAATGGTCGGTTGAATACTTGTTGCACAGCGCGGTTCAACGCCTCATCATCTACCTCCAATTGCTCTAAACAAGGGTGGTAAAAAACTTGATCAGGCCGCAAAAAACCTTGCTCTTCATCGGTATAAATGTAAGGAGCGTCTTCTAGCTTCGGTTGGCCACTTTTTAGGCTGTAGTAATACGCCACTTGCTCATAAAAATCCGTCAACGGTGCGCTGGTCGCTGCATGCGCTACGATTTCACTCCAAAACGGTACGATAATATGGCTGTAAATCTCCCAATTATCGCGCTCGCTAATATACTGCTCCTCCAAAGCGGGGCTGTCCTCTTCGGCTTGAATTTTATAAGGTTCCAACCAATTTTCTACTTCTAAATTGGCCGCTAATAGAGCGTTCAACCCTACGGCGTTGCCCTGTTGGTTGTTGAACAAAGCAATGCTGCGCACTTGCTGGTCGTCCACGCTGTTTAAGTCCTGGAAAAAGGCCAAGAGTTCTTGCTTTTGGCTGGGGCTCAGGTTGGCTCCCTCCAAGCGAGCGGTTAGTTTTTCAAACAGTGCTTTGTCTTTGGTCAAATAAGCCAACTGCGATTTTAGACTTTGTAGAATTACCGAATAATCAGAAACATCAAATTCTAAGACCGAAAACCCTAAACCTTTGATTGCTGATTTGATGGGCAATAAGCGCTCACTCATTAAGAAAATATCTTCTTGCTCCTGCAAATCGTTCAGCGCATAAAAGCGAGCACCGCCCTGGCTGTTGCTAAACTTAAACCCTTTGAGCTCCGCAAAGCGCTCTTCAAAAGCTTTGTCAAATTCCACTTCCTTTAACTCGGTCACAAACTGCTGGTAGTCCTGCTCATTAAGTTGTTGGATGCGGCTGTTGAGCAGGCTCATTTTCGCTTCTAAAATCAGCTCTTTGAGTCCCATTCTTTTGAGATCCAATTTGGCGCTGTTACTGGCTGCTTTGAGCAAAGGACGGTCGTTTTCTACATCGGTCCAGTACAACCATTCGCAAGCAATACCCAATTCCATCGGTTCAATGGGCAGAGCAGTATCTTTGGCAATGATGATGTCTTTAGAATAAAAATTACCTTTGTTGGTAGGGATATTTTCTCGGATGTAGTCCAATAAGGGTTCGTACAAATATTTATTGATCAACGCCGCGTCGTATTCGGTCGAACGGTCGGTCAAGAGCAAAGCGCGGTAAAGCTGTATGTAGCGCTCTTGGTCGTCTTGTTTGTAACGATCCAAATTGCGTTTCAGTGCTTTGGTGATGTATTGAAAGGTCTCGACATTGGCCTCGCCCTGGTCGTCCAAGCGGGTGCGGTCGGTAATTTTGGCAAAGGAAGAGCTGTGTATAAAATACGCCATGCTGTGGCGCTCGTTGCGCATGGGAAAAAACTGGTACAAACTCGGCGCTTTTTTCAACGCCAACAATTGCGCCTTTGATTTTGGGAAACCCAAAGAAATTTCGATTGGACAATTGGGAAATTCTGGGTCAATGCGTTTGAAATCATCGGTGCCTGGCAAAACGGCGTAGCGCTCTAGTAGGGTATCGTGCTGTTCAATAACTGTATCTTGCAACGCGACCTTTTCCAGTGTTTTGAGGTTGTTCATGGCATAACCAATGCCCGACTGGATGTTGAGCAAAGACGCCTTTAATTTTTCGTGTTTTTTGGGACCAAAGCGCAAGAAAAACAGCGAGCCTTGTTCCAACGAAAATTGCTCCAGCAGCTCTTTTTGTTCTTGTAAAAAATCGACCAATTCCTTTAATTCCTCTTGTTTAAACAAGGTCTGGTCTTGGTAGTCTAAGTCTTTTACCTGCTCTTCGGGTGCCGTAGGGAAGCAAGCCAAAATAATTTTCAACAACCACGGTGCCGTATCTGCATCTATGGCGTCTTCTAAACGAAGCCCATCGCCCGCGTAATTCATCAATTGCTGAAACTGCTCGTTGTTGTGCCAACTAAACAACAGCGGCCCAGCCAAATCGCGCAACAACTCTTCTGCCCCATCGGATTTGCCCATTAGGCGGTATGCCAATTTAAATCCAATTCCGTAGCGGCCAATTTTGCCGCAGTTCTCTTCTTTGGTTTTATCGGCTTTGGTGCCCTGAAAAGAATTGAGCAGCGCTTTCAGGTCTTTTTCTGTAAAAGCTTTGCCGTTGTTAATCACCATGAAATAAGTGTCGTTGTAAACGACGGCACATTCAGTAGATTGGCTATCTGCGGCATTCTGCAAAAACTCGTAAATGGCCTGCTCATCTTGGGCATTTTGCAACTTCGGAGTTAAGTCTGCCCGAATATTGCCTACAATACCATTGACCATTTTGTAGAAACCACTGTTTTGCTCGTGGCTGCTTCCAATAAAATTCTCGTCCCAATTGGGCATATCGTAGCCCTGTGCGTTTCGCCAATTGGTACGAAACTGTTGAATGTTCTTAATTTGCATGTTTCTTAACGCTTGTCAGTTGTAAATTCTAGCACACCTATTATATGATTATCACGGCGTCTATACCTTATACAAGATAGGCAGTAAAATTGATTCGTGCAATCGCACTTATTGTTATTTCATTATAAAATAACAGAACCCTACACGGTTCGTCTTTCTTAGCCTTTTCTTGTACTTTTGTGTGCTGTTGCAATATATTATATTTAATCGAAAAAACAAAAAAGTTCGCCAAATTGCAACAATCTGTTTTGATTTTTATTTTAGAAGTATACGCACAACCTACTGCTATGAATACGTCATGTACTAAAAATTCATCTATTTTATTAGCTTTTTGGTGGCTTCCTTTGTTTGCATTAGGCCAATTTGCGCCAGCAGCAGGTGAGGTTGGCAGCACGGCTATTGCGCACGATTCGAGTATTTTGGTAGCTTGGGCGACGGGTTGTACGGTACAGCGCGGCCCAATGGACAACAGCCAGCCCAATTTGGGGGCGGTTAATGCAGGTACGGCGCAACAAGCGACAGGTGCGGCAGGCGATGGTTTTACGGTGAGTTTGGGCGATGGAGGCAGCGCGACACTGGTCTTTGCGCGGCCTATTCGCAATGGAGTAGGCGCTGATTTTGCCGTGTTCGAAAATGGATTTAGCAATACTTTTTTAGAATTAGCTTTTGTAGAAGTCAGTTCGGACGGGCAGCACTTTGTACGCTTTCCCGCTGTTTCTAACAGCGATACTAGTACACAAATTGGAACTTTCGGAGCCGTCAATCCACGGCATTTGTACAACTTGGCGGGCAAGTACCGTGCACGCTTTGGGACGCCCTTCGACTTGGAAGAACTGCGCGCTGACTCTGCGGTGCTCAATCTGCAAGCCGTGACGCATGTGCGCCTAGTGGATGCGGTTGGGAGCATACAAGCGGCGTATGCTTCGCGCGATAGTCGCGGCCACCCCGTCAACGACCCGTGGCCGACGCCGTTTGCATCCAGTGGTTTTGATTTGGATGCCGTGGGCGTTATTCATGAAGGCATACACAACAATTTGGTAAAATTGCCAGTAATTACAGTGGCTTTTTTTCCTAACCCCCTCCCGCGAGGCCAGGCTTTGAATTGTAAGGCAACAACAGCACCGCCCGAAAAACTCCTCTTGTACAACGCTTTAGGGCAGTGTTTGTGGCAAGGAGACGACCTGCGTTTTCCGCTGTCTTTTCCCACCTTGCCGAGTGGTCTGTACCGAGCGGTTTTTTGGGTCGATGGGCAAGCGTATACGCAATCTATTGTTTTGTTATAATCTTCCTCTATGCCTAAATTTCTAATTCTACGGTTCAGTTCTATCGGTGATTTGGTGGCGACGAGCCCCGTGCCGCGTTGGCTTAAACAACAAATTCCCCATGCCGAAGTACATTATTTGGTCAAGCGCCAGTTTGCGGCGCTGCTGGTTGCCAATCCCCATGTTGATCGAGTGATCGCTTTTGACAAAGAGCAGGAGCCCCTCGCCCAAGTGTTGCCACAGCTAAAAGCCGAAAATTATGATTGGGTGTTGGATTTGCATAAAAATTGGCGCACGCTGCGGGTTCGGTTGGCGCTGCGCAAACCTGTCTTATCCTACGATAAACTGAGTTTTAAAAAGTGGCTGCTGACGCGTTGGCATTGGGATACGCTGCCTCCAATACACCTTTCCGAGCGCTACCGCTTGGGGCTAGCGCCTTTGCGGCTAAAAAATGACGGCCTTGCTTTAGACCATTTTATTCCTAACCAAGCACAAATCGACCCCGCGACCTTGGACGCCCGTTTAGCCCAAGAGAACTACCTCGGCTTGGTTATTGGTGCTGCCCACGCCACCAAGCGCCTCCCTACCGAACGCCTAAAAGCGCTTTGCGCGGCCCTTCCTCATCATCTGATTGTGTTGTTGGGTGGGCCTAGCGATCGGGCTGCTGCTGCCGAAATAGAACAAGCTGGCGACCACGTTATCAATACTTGTGGACAGTTGTCGATCAACCAATCGGCTTCCGTTGTGGCGCAGGCAAGGGTGGTTGTGGCGCACGATACGGGACTGATGCACATAGCCGCAGCGTTTGAGCGTCCGTTGGTGGTGTTGTGGGGCAGCACCCACCCTGCGTTTGGCCTCTTTCCTTATTTGCCGAAAGGCGCACCTGCGCCCCTACACGTGGCAAACGAAGCTCTTTCTTGCCGCCCTTGTACAAAAATTGGCCGTGCGGAATGTCCAAAAGGTCATTTTAAGTGCATGCGTGATTTGAAAATTGGGACAATGGTGGCAGCAATAGAGGCGCAATGGCAGGGGAGCGCTGTGTTGTAGAACTTCCAATTCTTCTACCTCAACGGTATCGTAAAAAAATAGTACCTTTGTGCTGCTTTCAGAAACGCCCCTTCTGGTAGTGTTTCCCTTATTTCTCGTACAACATCCCCTCTATGAAAAATTTTATACTCCCCTT
>CAYUZF010000025.1:655-1220 GCA_964449615.1 uncultured Aureispira sp. | reverse complement strand
ATACTACTGGCACCTTTCAAGATACGGTAGATTTTGACCCTGGAACGGGAGTCTTTCCCTTAATTTCTGAAGGGAGAAACGACGTGTTTGTTCAGAAACTAGATGAAACAGGACAATTGATATGGGCGCGGAGCTTGGGCAGTACGGGCACCGAAGACGCCAATGCCATCGCTACCGATTTGGCGGGCAATGTATTTGTGACGGGTAGTTTTAGAGATACGCTTTCGCTAATCATCAACAATTTGCCAAGAACTTTTATTGCCGAAGGTGGTGCCGATGCGTTTGTTTTGAAAATGAATGCCAATGGCGACTTGCTCTGGTTTGCTCAAATGGGCGGTGCCCGCACCGAAGAAGGCAACGCGCTGACGACCGATTCCGCGGGTAATGTGTACACCGCTGGGCGATTTGGCGACACGGTAGATTTTGACCCCAGTACGGGTGTCTTTCTTCAAGCAACCACCTCTACGACCAACACTTTTGTGCAGAAACTGGATGCGAATGGCAACTTGGTGTGGGTAAAAAGTTTTGTGGGCAGTACGTGTGAGGCTTTTGGTATTGCGCTTGA
>CAYUZF010000025.1:0-645 GCA_964449615.1 uncultured Aureispira sp. | reverse complement strand
TGGCAATGTCTTGACCACAGGCGATTTTTCGGGGACGGTGGATTTTGATCCCAATACGGGTGTCAACCTCTTGACGGCTACTGGTGGTTCGGATATTTTTGTTCATAAATTGAACCCCAATGGGAATTTACTTTGGGCTAGAGGTTTTGGCAGCTCTACGCTGGACGAAGGGCATTCGATTGTTGCTGATGCACAGGGTCAAGTGTATACTTTTGGCCGTTTTAGAGATGTGGTAGATTTTGATCCTGGTGTTGGTAGTACTTTAATCACCTCTAACGGCGACGACGATGTATTTATTCAGAAGCTTAGCGCAAATGGTGATCTTGTTTGGGCTAGAGGTTTTGGCGGCAGTGGTTTTGACGATGGGCGTTCGATGGTTTTGGATGCGACGGGAGCGCTGTATTTGGTGGGATACTTTAGCGATGTGGTCGACTTTGATTTAGGCAGTGGCGTCGTAGACTTAACTTCTAAGGGTGCTTATGATATTTTTATACAAAAAATAGACAGCAACGCCAATCTGCTTTGGGTGACCAGCTTTGGGGCTGCCGACAACGACCTCGGAAGAGGTGTAGCGGTGGATGCCGCAGGCGCGGTTTATTGTACGGGGTATTTTAGAGATACGGTAGATTTTGATCCCAGTTCTGC
>CAYUZF010000024.1:32875-34695 GCA_964449615.1 uncultured Aureispira sp. | reverse complement strand
TTTTGCCTTTCTCACAAAAATTTATGGTGCCATCCATGATGTACGCCTTGATTTGGGCTTCTTTATCACAATATTCGTATGGAAAATCCAATTTGCCGCTAATTTTGTCGTCGGGTAGAAAATCCTCCCAAGCTTCGTTGAGTTTGGTCATATTGGACTTTTCTTTGCCTACACGTGCTTGGAGGGCTTTGAGCTTGGTTGTGGTTTCGTTGTCCAGTGTGGGGTTGTGTTCTTTTTGAACGCGGGCAATTTCCTTCAGCGCATCGCTGCCACCGCCGCAAGGGTCTGCAAAACCATCCATAATATAGGCTTTGACCTCGGCACTGCGGTCGCATTCAAATTCGTGGCCATAATCGGTATTGCTCACTTTATTTTCAGGTAAGAACTTTTTCCAAGCTTTGTTCAAGCCCGCCAAACCATTGTTGTTTTCGGCAACAGCCTCTTCCAGCCATTTAATTTTGGCAGCTACGTCGGCGGGAATGGTGTGGGTGTTGGTCTTTTTGAGTGCGTTGATTTTTTTCAACATTTCATCGCCAACGGTGCAGACATCTGCGGTAGCGCGTAGAATGTAGGCTTTCATATTGGGAATAGAATAGCATTCTACCACAGGCATTTCGGTATCAAAACCAGGCGATACATCGGTTTCTACCAAAGTGGCCCAAGCGGGATCAAGTTTGGCCATTGCCGCCCATACTGTTTTCATTTTGTTGACCCGTTCCTCCATGCCAGGCACCTGCGAAGGTTCAAAGGAAGTTTTGTCTACGAGTTTTTGAACGCGGTTGACAAAGTGGCCTTTGGATTTAACAAGATCGCCAGCGCAATAGTAATCCATAGAAGTCATGTAAAAATACTTGGCTAAAGTGCCTTTTTCGCAAACGGTTTTGGCATCCTGCAAAACGCCTTCGTTCAATTCCGAAGCGGTAACAGGCGTGCCGCCTACGAAACTCCCCCAAGCTTTATCAGCGGCTTTGTACGCTTTTACTTTCTGTTTTAATTCTTCGTATTTTGCTGTAAAACCAGGAATTTTATCATGGCGTTCTTGGTCGATAGAAGCCACTTCGCGCAACATTTTTTCGGACTGGCTCAAATCGTCGGCACAGAAATACGAATTGGCGTACATTAAGGAGTATTTGAGGTAATTGGCGACCTGTTCCTTGCTCGGCTCCGTGAGTTTACTAATGGCGGATGTTTTGGGATTTTTCAAAAATTCCTGCCAAGTTTCTTCGTAATTAACCAGTTGTGCATTGGCCGAAGGCACTAAAAAAAGCAACGCCAACAGTAAACTGCCGCAATAATGTAAGTTTTGTCTCATGTTTTAATGATGGTTTGAAGGAGCCTAGCCGCCCTGTAGGCACACCATTCCCCTAGAGAAAATTAGATGAATAATCGAACTAGTTTAGAGACTTTGTAGGGGATGATAAGCTGTCTAACGGTGTGTGTTTAACACGCTGTTAAGACAGTGGACAACATATATAAGGAATATTGGCGGGATAGCCAAATTTGGATGGCAGGAAGGTGAAAACGGGGCCGTTGGGCGGTCGTAGGGTGCAACTGCCGTTGCACCCTACGACCGCGACCACAATAAACCAACTATTTCAGATATTTATTCTGTACTTCTTCGTAGACGGGAATTTTGCGGTGGTGCCATTTTTTGACCACTTTACCATCTTTGAGCAACAGCAGTCCAGGATTGGCGCGCACAATAGTTTTCAGCAGTTTGTCATCGGCAGTGCGAAATTCGTAAGCGCCATTGACCTCTTGGCGGAATTCGTCGATGGTTTGTTTGCCTGTGTAGTAATACAACGCCATTGTTTGGTAGC
>CAYUZF010000024.1:25470-32817 GCA_964449615.1 uncultured Aureispira sp. | reverse complement strand
TCTTTTTCTGCTTTTTCGGCCAGTACCGAAATCTTCTTAAACGCTTGTTTGTCGGCTTTGTCCAAATCTCCGCCTACGACTAAGAAATTATATTCGGGATTGTCCAAAACTTCTGGAAAATCAAAATACTGAATTTGAGAATCGCAGCCTTTCTCTATGGTTTTGCTGCGGCGCTTGTCGGGTTGGTTTTCCCAAACCGTTTCGCCTGCGGCGTCTTTAGTTTCCCAGAGATAAGGATGCTTGGCCAATTCTTTGGAATTGATCTCTTTTTCTTCTCCCGTTTCTTTGTTTTTATACACAAAAACCGTTTCTACAACAGGTGCATTGGCCATACATGCTGCCTTAGCCGTCCGCAGGTCTAAGCCCTCTGCGAAGGGACGAAAATCGACATAAGGACGATCCAAATAGAAGTTTTGAAAGCAGAAAAACGTAGAGGCGGCAATGACCAACCCGCCCACTAGTGTACGCAAATTAACCCCCAAAATGCTCTTTTCTCTAGGAAAGAGTTCCTTGAGGTTGCCTGTATTAAGAACCAATACAATGCCCAAGATGGTTAAAATAATATCCTTAACAAAGGTTTCAATAGGCGCTAATTTTAAGAAATCGCCAAAACAACCGCAGTCGGTAATTCGAATGTTGTCGTCGCTAAAAACTTCCCAATTATCGAAATCTAAAAACGCAACTTGGTCGCCTTTGGAGGTGTAGCCTGTTAGGTAATTGAAGCCCGTTAGCAGCGTGAAGAACAACATAATTAAGAGCGTTGTCCAAGTAGTTTTGCGTTGGCCCAAGCCCAAAATTAAAAACACCCCCAGCGCCAACTCCAGCACCAACATGACCAGTGTGAACGGTAAGGCCAACTCCTGCATAGTGTCCATAAAAGGCAAGCCCTGCACGGCAAATTCTGTAAAATAATCCTTCATTTTGTAAGCCGTACCCAAAGGATCTACCCCTTTGACCAGCCCAGAAAAAATCAACAAAGAACCCAAAAAGTACTGCACCAACCATACAAAAGGATGAATAACAGGTTGTTTTTTGAGCTTGGCAGGGGCAACGCCCAAGGCTACCGTTAGGATGATGGCCACCAAGCCGATGCTCCCAAATAAGGTGTATACGTTCATGTTTTATCGTGTTTTAGCTCAGAACTATAGAGTCTTTTCAGCAGTTTCAGCCTCCGTCAACTTGATGAGGGCAAAGACCGCATAATTAATAATATCTTGATAATTGGCGTCCAAACCTTCGGATACCAACGTTTTACCTCGGTTGTCTTCAATTTGCTTGACACGCAGCAATTTCATTAAAATTAAATCCGTGAGGGAACTGATGCGCATGTCGCGCCAAGCCTCTCCATAATCGTGGTTTTTGGCTTTCATCAACTCAAACGTCGCTTTCTGGTGTTGGTCGTATAGACGTGTCAAGATTGGCGTGTCTAGTTCCAACGGGGCATCTTCGCCTATGTCCAACTGAATTAGAGCCATCAAACAGTAATTGACCAAGCCCACATATTCGCTGCGCACCCCTTCTTGGATTTTCATTTCCTCCTTCGTCTCGATGCTGCGAATGCGCTTGGCTTTGATAAACAGTTGATCCGTCAACGATGTAGGGCGCAAAATGCGCCAAGCCGTTCCGTAGTCTTGATTTTTTTTCAAAAATAACGCCCGACAAGCGCTGGTCTCCCTCAAATATTGTTCAAAAGTAGTGGTCTGG
This sequence comes from uncultured Aureispira sp., assembly GCA_964449615.1. Lineage (GTDB taxonomy): Bacteria > Bacteroidota > Bacteroidia > Chitinophagales > Saprospiraceae > Aureispira. The sequence continues at coordinate 31,113 of CAYUZF010000024.1, read as the reverse complement.
TTCACGGAAATGTATAGTTGATTTTTTGGCTGAATCAAAGATAAACTATTTTAACTAAATTTTTAGTTAAAGGAATTATAAAATACTGCGGACGTCATTTTCCAGCCCTCTGAGGCGGTTTTTGCAGTGTTCTACTAGGGTGTTGGCTTGCTGCACTTGAGCCAGTAAATTGTCCATGTTGCGCTCGCCCTGTTCCATTTGCTGCAAGATGGTTTTGAGCTGTTGCAAGGCTTGTTCGTAGTTATCGGTAGCTGTTTCTTTGTTCATACAATTGTCTGAGATTGGTTGAAATAAGCGTTGAGGTTGCTGTTGTGTATGGCAAGAAGAATTGTCTTGATGAATCTGCCAACAACAAAAACGCTAGATTTTTTGTACCTTAGTACAGTTGTTAATATTGGTCTAAATGTACTAAAAACCGCGCATATGAAGCTTCTTTTTGTTCTTCTCTTTTTGGGACTTGGCCTAAACGTAGGAATAGCGCAGCAGTGGAACGGCATCGAGCAAGCCTCTTTGGGAGTGAGCTATGATTTGCCACAAGCGTGGTATGTGGGCGGGCATGCGCGCCAGAAAGCTTGTGTATGTATTGGAGCAGCGGTTAATAGTTCTTCTGAAGGGGCATTGGGGATGATGGTGGTAGTAGGGGAGGACACCGACGCCGATTTTCTGAAACAGCCCATTTGGAATTATGAATTTGTAGAAACAGACAGCCCGCCCAAACAAATCGTCCTAGAAAACATTTTATTTCAAGAAAGTATTTCTACTTGGAAACAATCGCCTAAAGAAGTTGTCTTGCGATTTGTAGGCCAAGCGCCTGATAACAACCGCACTTATGTGTTGTATTTTTGGGGGGCGTTAGAAGACATCCAACAATACAGCAGCGCCATTGAGCGCATTGTACGTTCTTTTCAACCTTTGTAAATCCTTGTTACTACTATTATGGCTAAGAAAAATAAAAAACGCACGTTTTACTCTACCGATCCCGACACGTATTGGGAGGAAGAAGACGACCAGAACCTAGACACGCTTCCTGTACAGCAACAAAAACTACGCGTACAACGCGACCGCAAACAACGCAAAGGCAAAGAAGTAACCTTAGTAACGGGGTTTGTAGGCCAAGAGGACGACCTCAAAGAGTTGGGCAAAACCCTCAAATCCAAGTGTGGTGTAGGGGGCAGCAGCAAAAACGGCGAAATTATTCTACAAGGCAATTGGGTAGATAAAGTCGTTGCGTTGCTCAAAGATATGGGCTACAGCCAAACCAAACGCGTGGGCGGCTAGCTCTCATTGGCGAGCTTTTTTAGTAGGCTAAAATCAATGTTGCGCCTTACTAATAAATTAGGACGTTTTTTGATGGTGAGTGGTCGGCGGTCTTGTTTGTCGTAAAAAGTAGTTTCTACTTGGTAATATTTGGGCGATAAGTCGTAACTATTTTGGCGCAGACAGTGGCGGTCAGGGTCTTCGTATAGCAAGGACTTACCTATAAAATTTGCGGCAGAATGGCGGACGTAACGCACGCGTTTGTCCCGTTTTACCAGTTGTTCCAAATTAATCTTGGCATTGAGCTTAGAGGCGTTCAAAACATCGTCTAGCTGAATGTCTACGGGCTGTTTGGGATGGTAATAATAAACATCTATGGTGTCTCTAGAAAGCTGTTCTAGGCGTTTGATGGAGGTATAAATTGGCGCGTCTGGCAACGACGTCATAAATTCATAACTATAAATCCAATAACCGTCTTTATTGGGGTCTCCCAATGGCACATTGCACAGCACTACGCTGTCCCCCTCCGATACCGTCCAAGCATCTTGGTTCTCTGCATAGGCGGTAAACGTGCCTTGCATCAAATGGTGCAGACGGATAATATTTTTCTGTAGCGCTTGATAATAAGCCGTTTCAAAAACAGAGGGAGCCGCAGTTTCCATTTCAGAAACTCTAGTAGTAGAACAACTTAAGAACCAACCACAGCAAAAAAACAAAAAATAGTAACGCATAGCAGAAGGATTGTGTACGTTAGGAAAACTACTTGTAATACTATGGGTGCGTCAAGGGTAGTACAAAGTTCTGAATTTCAGCTTACTTCGACAACCAACAAGGGTTAAGTTTTTATTAATTTTACTTTTGGAAATTTGAAAGGGCAGTGGAGATAAACTAAAATCAATACAGGTAGCTGTTTTCATGTTCAATGGAAAGCCTTTGTAAACTTTTCGTGTTTTGAGTTGTTGGTATTTCAAATAGGCAACAGTTATTTTTCGATTTTTCCCCTAGGCCAATTATTTGTTAACTGTGTTGATAATCAATAGGTAAAATACTAAAAAAGTGATTCTGAGGAATGGCCTTGAAGAATATGAATTTGGCTAATTATTAAACCTTATAAAATTCAACCACCTACTATGTCCAATTTATACAAGTTAGTTTACACCAGTAGCAGGCGCCCACATTGCGACGAGCAAGAGATTCAGAATATTTTGGATGCTTGTCGTAGAAACAATCCAGGTAAAGACGTTACAGGCATTTTGTTGCATTCAAAAAAGCGATTTTTACAATATTTAGAAGGCGAGAAAGACGAATTAATGGAATTATTTAATTATATTAAGCAAGACAATCGCCACGGTGGAGTTAATATGCGCTATTATTCACCAATAGATGAACGCATTTTTCCAAGTTGGCAAATGGGCTACAAAGACTTAGATCAACAGCTTGATTTCCAAACTTCTATTTCTACTTCAGATCAAGAAATCTTCAACCAGCTAATTACCGACGAGGAGTACAACGAAACCGAGGGCGTGCGGATTTTGAAGCTTTTCTTTGAAATGGCTTAAATTGCCAACTTTACCGATTCGAAAAAATAACCGTATTGGACGCATTGTTTGATACGGTTTATTACATACCATCTTTAGATCATATAGACAAGCATTTTATTTTAATGGTAAAATAGAGCAGTGCCGTAGTTATTTTTGCTGTTAATTCTGTTATTATACATTTATTGCTGCATATTCCTACTTAGTTTCATCCTCGACACTACTACCTTTATGTCCGATTTATACAACTTAGTTTACGTAAGCCACCGACCTGCCCATTGTGACAATACTGCCGTTGAAAATATTTTAAAGAATAGTCGAGAGAATAACCTGCGCAACGACATTACGGGTTTGTTGTTGTGTACAGATAACCGTTTTATGCAGTACATAGAAGGTGATCAAGCTAAAATTAACGCCCTTTTTGAGCTTATAAAAAAAGACAAGCGCCATAGCCAATGCCGACTGTTGTACAACGTTCCTATTGCTAAACGTGTTTTCCCCAATTGGCAAATGGGCTACAAATACATAGATGACGATTACTATTTCCCAACTGCTGCTGGACAAGAAGACTACAAATTGTTTCAGCAACTGATAGAACAGAATGCCCATGCAGAGGTAGAAGGGCTGCACATTGTGAAGTTGTTCTTTGTATTAACCTAAATTTTACAAAGAAAATTGTAGAGCAATTATAAAAAAGAAGGGGAGTTTGTATTCTTGTACAATAGACAAGTGTTGCAATAGTAGGGGGAGGGGTGTTTTTTTAAAAAAATTAATGTTAATGTTTATGGCTTTGTTGTACAATTTGGTTTATGTGAGTACTAGAGCGACTACTTGCACGACACCAGAACTCAAATCTATTTTAAGTAGCAGCCGACAGCGGAATGCCAGCCAAGCAATCACGGGTGTACTGTTGTATTCTGACAACCGTTTTCTGCAATACTTAGAAGGGGATAAGGATACCATCATGGCCTTGTACAGACAAATCGAAAAAGACAAACGCCATTACTACGTCACGATGCTCTACCACGTTCCTATAGAAGAACGTATTTTTCCGAGTTGGCAAATGGCGTATAGAGATTTGGACGCTGACCCTGTCAAGTTTCTTACAGAGGGCGGTGCTAGCGAACGGCAAGTATTTCGGCAATTGTTAGAGCAGGATGCCTACGATACGGTAGAAGGCGTACATGTGCTAAAGTTATTTTTTGAACGGGCATAGCCTTTTACGCATTTTTACAACCATTCCCAAGCTACTGCTCTCGACAAATACCCCAATCCTATGGGGAGCCAAAACACGGGGTAGCCCAATTTTACCGCATTGATAAAAGAAATGGACGTACTGCCCATTGGGAAGCATTCCAAACTAATCAAACTACAAGGCACTACTAGAATAAAGACTTCGAGCAAGGTGAGAATGTGCATGCCGTCGGTTGTGGTATGAAAATGCCAAAGCGGTAAGAAATAAAACAAGGCAACCACTAGAGCTAAGGCTAGTAATTTCCAGATGCTCCAAGCCATCAGATTCGTGGCTGGATCTCCCAAAAAAAAATCCAAGTATAAATTTTGAAAAATACTATGAATAACCCAATAGGCACTTCCGCTCACCAATGCCAGCAACAGCCCATAAAATAACAACCACCGCCAGGGCATGTCAAAAGCGCGTTGCAACGGCCACAAAAACACCCCAATAATTAGTACAATAATAGGGTAAACACTGTACCAGTGGTGTTGTGTCCAGGCATAGGGCTGTTGGGGAACCCAATACGTTAATTCGCCCCACCACAACAACCAGCACAGCAGGGCTACCAGTAGGGGCATCAGCCAAGAAAAAAGGGAGGTGGGAGTAGTAGAAGAGCTTGTCATAGAGCAATCAGTTTGAAGCCTAAACAACCATTTTTGGCGGGAATGGTTGTTACACTGTACTTAATAAGCAAACAAAAATAAATAGGCGCTAAAAAATAGCTATTTTTTATTGGTGATGCTTTTGGTCGATTTTGTAGCTTGCTGCGTTTGTGCACGGCCAAGCAAGGTTGTACGGGCTTTGTTGAATTTTTTGGAAGCGGTTGAGCTACTTCTTTTGAGTGCAAGAAGGAACGGAAGGCCAGAATTTAGCGTTTTCTATTTTTTTAGGCTATTTTTAAAAATAATTTTTGGTAATTGGCTTTGTCCCTTTCGGGGAATGGACAATTGTATAAACATAGAACAGCATTGGAACAAACAAAAAAACAACGCCAAGTTGGCAACCTCATCAAACAGGAATTTAGTACCATTCTACAAATAGAAGGGTCTTTTTTATATGGAAGCGAAGCCCTAGTAACCGTAACGAATGTACGCATGAGTTCGGACTTGGGTATTGCTTACATTTACGTCAGTGTTTACAATGTTCCTTACAAACAAGAAGTCGTCAAGGAACTTTGGGAAAACCTTTCTTATCTTCGTGGACAGTTGGGCAAACGCATTCGCAAACAAGTGCGCCGCATTCCATTACTAAAATTCTTCATCGACGATACTTTGGATGAAGTGGAACACCTAGACAACTTGTTTACACGAATACATTCCCAACAGAATACGCAACACCGCTCTATGAAAGATGCGATGGATGCTCGAAAAAAATTAGAAGAACAAGAACGGCAACAGGAAGAGGCCTCCGCCGAAGAGGAAGAATAACTACTGCCGTCAATGCACAAGCATGAACTTACCGTTTAAATTTGCCCGTCGCTACATCTTTTCCAAAAAATCGACCAACGCCATCAACATCATTTCCAGCATTGCCGTTCTCGGGATTGCCATCGGAAGCATGGCGCTTATCGTCATCTTATCCGTTTTTAACGGTTTTGAAGGCTTTTTGAGT
>CAYUZF010000024.1:24541-25460 GCA_964449615.1 uncultured Aureispira sp. | reverse complement strand
TTGATCGGTAGTTTCAAACCCGATGTGAAGATCACGGCGGCGACGGGCAAAGTTTTTGTTCCCAACGACCGTTTAATTGTGCGCTTGCAAGCGGTACAAGGGGTGTTGGCCGTTTCCAAAACACTAGAAGAAATTGCTTTGTTTGAATACGAAGGCGCGCAAACGATTGGACACGTCAAAGGAGTCGACGCTTATTATAACCAAGTGACGGCGATTGATACCTGTCTTAAAAGTGGCCAGCAATACAAGGTGTACGATGAGGAAACACAAACCCACTACGCCGTTGTTGGAGCGGGACTGGAATACAGCATCAACATCAACGTAGGGCAAGTATTCAACAAACCCCTCATTGTATACATGCCCAAGCGCACAGGCCGTATGAGTACCAGCCCCACCAAAAAACCGTTTAAAAAACGGCAAGTCTACCCCGCTGCGATTTATGCGATTCAACAATCGGAATACGACAACTACGCCATCAGCAACCTGCCCTTTGTACAAGATTTAACCTCTTACAAAAACGGCGAAATATCCGCCTTAGAACTGCGCTTGCAAACCAATACCAACCCCAACCCAACCCTCGCAGCCATTCGCGAAATTATGGGGCCAGGCTTTGTAGTTAGAAATCGCTACCAACAGGACGAAGCCCTGTACAACATCACACAACTGGAAAAATACGTCGCTTACCTCATCTTTGCCTTCACCCTCGTTCTAGTCGCTTTTAACATGGTTGGGGCATTGTGGATGCTGGTTTTGGATAAGAAAAAAGACATTGCAACCCTTAAATCTATGGGGGCGACCAACCAACTCATTCGCCAAATTTTTCTGGCCGAAGGTTTCCTGCTCTCGTTTATCGGCTTGAGCATAGGCTGTGTATTGGCCGTTGTGCTTTGTGTATTGCAACAGGAATACGGGTTGGTGC
>CAYUZF010000024.1:16430-24531 GCA_964449615.1 uncultured Aureispira sp. | reverse complement strand
GGGGGAATTTATCATTGATGCTTATCCTGTAGAAATGCGCTGGGGAGATTTTATTCTAATCATCGCTACCGTGCTAAGTATCGGAACCGCTGCCGCTTGGATTCCCGCTCAGCGCGCCGCCAAAATCGGGCGTTTCATCCGCAAAGAATAGGGCCTACAAACAAACCTTTCAAAAAGAAACAACAACATGAGTGATCGTAAAAATGTAAGTTTGCGTTGGGCGCTGGCAACCATTGTATGGCCACGCCGCAATACTATTGCGGTGGGGTTGGTCTTAATCATCATCAGCCGTTTGGCGAGCTTGGTCTTGCCCTGGGCCAGCAAGGATTTGGTAGACAACATCATTCCTTCGGAAGATACGGCGGGGTTGCGCTTGCTGTTGTTTTACGTAGTGGCAGCGGTTACGATACAGGCCATTACTTCCTTTTTGCTGACGCGTATTTTGAGCGTAGAGGCGCAACATTTGATCGCTAAATTTAGGGTGCGGGTACAAAAAAAGGTTTTGTCCTTGCCCATTCGTTTTTTCGACAACACCAAATCAGGGGCGTTGGTATCGCGCATTATGCGGGATGTGGAAGGCGTACGCAACTTGGTCGGGACGGGATTGGTACAATTGGTGGGCGGAAGTTTTACCGCCGTTGTTTCTTTCTTTTTACTGCTTAACATCAACGCTACTATGACGGCCTTTGTCCTGATTCCTGTGGGCGTCTTTGCCTTTATTGCTCTCAAAGCCTTTGGCTACATTCGGCCTATTTTTAGAACGCGGGGCAAAATCAGCGCGGCGGTAACAGGGCGTTTGGTCGAAACCCTAAACGGGGTGCGAGTTATTAAGGGGTTTAATGCCGAGGAGCAAGAGAACCAGACCTTTGAGCGCGGAGTGGAGGAGTTGTTTGAGAACATTAAGAAAAGCATGACTTCTACGGCTTTGGTCACCAGTTCTTCCACGTTTCTGTTGGGCTTGGCCAGTGCAGGTATTATGGGTATTGGCGGTTATTTGATGATTCAAGATCAAATGACTTTTGGAGATTTTCTTTCTTTTACGCTGTATTTGGGTCTAATGATTTCGCCCATTGTACAAATGAGCAACATCGGCAGCCAATTGACAGAAGCCCTAGCGGGACTTGACCGCACCGAAGAAATTATGCAGATGGCCGAAGAGGACGACCCAGATGTGCGTACCTTGACCACCCCGATTATTAGAGGAGATATTATTTTTGACAACGTACATTTTGCTTACGAAGAAGAAAAAGAAGTACTGCACGGCGTGAGTTTTGAAGCGCCTGCGGGTTCTGTGACCGCTTTGGTGGGCTCTTCAGGGTCGGGCAAATCCACTATTGCTAGTTTGGCGGCTTCGTTTTTGATGCCCCAAGCGGGAGCGGTAAGCATTGACGGAAAAGATTTGTCTAAAGTAAACCTGCGCAGCTACCGCCAGCATTTGGGCGTGGTGTTGCAGGATGATTTTCTATTTGAGGGCAGTATTCGAGAAAACATCCTTTTTCCACGTCCCGACGCCAGCGAAGCCGATTTATTGGCCGCCGTGCAAAATGCCTATGTCCACGAATTTACCGACCGTTTTGAAGACGGCCTAGATACCGTCATTGGCGAGCGCGGCGTTAAACTTTCTGGCGGACAAAAACAGCGCATTTCCATTGCCCGCGCCCTTTTGGCCGATCCACAAATTATCATTCTGGATGAAGCCACCTCCAATTTAGACACGCAAAGCGAAGTCCTTATTCAGAAAAGTTTGGACATTCTAATGAAAAACCGCACGACCTTTGTCATTGCGCACCGCCTCAGCACCATTCGCCAAGCCGATCAGATTTTGGTAGTCGAGCAAGGGCATATTGTAGAGCGCGGCACCCACAACAGCTTGATTGCCAAACAAGGGCGGTATTACGAATTGTACACGTATCAAAGTAGAATTTAGCCTTATAGACAGTTTTTACTTTGTGCTTATTTCAAAAGTTCTAGCCCGATATAGGGCAGGAAAAAACTTCGCGTTTGGGGGCCACCTTTTTGTGCAGCCTTTTGTTACTCCTTGCGGTCGTGAATCGCAGGGCGCGCTCGGGCTCCCGCGAAGACCTATTTTTAAACAACTCGTATAAAAAAACAAAGAGCAGAGCAATTGTGGTTGTAATAAATTGATGTATATTAAGTCCAACAACGTATAGCTCAGGACTTGCATCGTCTACCTGTTTCAGGGTAGAATAAAAATCCTGTTTTGTAGGTATAAAAAAACAGGGCCGTACCTGTAAATTTGTAGTTGCTGTACAACAATGTACTTGTGCCCAATCTATTTTATTCAACAAATAAGCAACCGAAACATGGAAGCAACACCTATTATTTTCTTATACGAAGAGGAAAACGAAAGAAAAATACAGATTAACTACACTGCTAGAAATGCCTATTATCAAGCAGCGCTTGCCCCCGACTCGCCAACGACGATTAACGAAGGCGATCAATCGTATCAACTCTACACCATAAAAATTACCGAAGGGGGCAACAGTCATCTGACAAATGCCCTAACCTTGCAGGGGTTAGCCCACGGCGACCACATTTCTATAGAAGGCGCGTTGCCTTTTGCCGCGACCGATACCAAACCCGTTGGGGGCCCCGTGAAAGGAAATCCAGTGAGCAAAGGAAAAACAATTATTATTTTTGAAGAAGATCCAGGGTCTTTGCCCAATCGTTCTTAAACACTTGGCAGACAATGGGGATGGGACAGCAAATAAGCAAGTATGGATGGTTGATAGGGCTGTTGCTGTTGCCCGTATGGGGACAGGCACAGCAGCTAGACAGCCTGCAACAAGCCTTACAGCGCAGCAGTTCTGTCTTAGAAAAAGCCGCTTTGCACAACCAGCTTACTTGGGTGGCGCTGCACGACGCGCCCGAAACGGCTCCACAGTATGCCACGGTTGCCCTGGCGTTTGCGCAAGAGGCACAACTACCAGCGCCGTTGTTGATCGCGCACCTACAACTGGCGGATGTTTGGCGTACCCAACAGCAGTTCTCTGCGGCCGAGGAGCAACTGGCTGTAGCCAAACAATTACTCAAAAATACTACGGATCATAAGACTACTACGCATTTTTTTTTGGTAAAAGGGAAAGTGGCTTATGCCCAAAAACAGTACGAACCCGCCGCCGAATGGTTTCAAAAAGGATTAGAAAGCTGCCCTGCCTCCGCTGTCGCTCTTCAAAGAAATTTATTGAGCTACATGGCCAAAACCCTGCAACGCAGCAACCGAACAGCCGAAGTCGAGCCTTATCTCTGGGCGCGGCTGGCACTCCAAACAGGCGAAGATAGCACCATTGTATTCAGCAAATTGGGAACGCTGCAAGCGCGGCAACAGCAGTATGCAGCTGCGCTGTACTATTACAAACAAAGTTTGTCGCTGGCGCATCGGCGGCAAGATTACGAGCGCGAAAGCCGCGCTGCCCTCAATATAGGCAACATCCACTTGATCGAGGGCCGCTGGAAACAGGCCATTGCTTCTTATACGAGCAGCGGAGCGCTGAAAAAAAAATTGGGCGATGAGAAAGGTTTAGCGATTCTGCACAACAACATTGCCGCCATTTACAAAGACCAAGAACGCTACCAAGAAAGTTTGGAGTATTATGAGAAAAGCCGTTTGTATTACGAAAGCAAGGGGGATACGTTAGAATTGGCCAAAACTTGGATCAATACAGCGGTCATCAAGATTTTATTAAAAGATTTTGAGAAAGGTATAGAGTTGTTGCGGCGCGCATTGCCTATTGTGAACGAGGCGCAGGATGCCGCAACGCGCTTGGTACTACACATCAATATGGCGTTGGCTTATAAGAATTTAGAAAAGTACCAATTGGCGCTCAATTATTTACAAACGGCAGAGCAAGAAGCACACGAACAGGGCGATTGGTACGCTAAAGTTAACATTGCCAATTTATACGGCCATTGTTACTGGGCGCTGGAAGCCTACGGCGAAGCGCTAACCGCCTACCGAGAAGCTTGGCAACTGGGGCAAGAATTGGAGGTGCTGACCGAGCAGCACATCGCTTTGTTTGGCTTGTACCGCACCGCTCGTGCGCAGGGCAATTACCAAGCTTCTTTGGATTGGTTGGAAACCTACAACAGCATCAACGACAGCATCCACTATTTACAGACCAACCAACAATTGTTGGATTTGCAAGAAAAATACGATGCCCAACAGAAGGAGCAACAAATTGAGCGCTTACAAGTATCAAATAGAAACATAGAGTTGGAAAACGCCTTGCAAGCTAAACGGATCAATTTGCTGGTGCTGTTGGGTTTTTTTGTGGGAGCGCTTTTGCTGCTGCTCTCGCTGTTTGTCTGGTATCGGCAACGCCAACAAAAAATAGTATTGGCGCAGGAAAAGGTGTTGCACAAAGAAAAAGTCAACCAATTGATGGACAAACAGGCCTTGCACACGTTGAATGCGGTGCTGTCTGCACAGCAACGGGAACGCCAACAGTTGGCCAAAGAAATTCACGATACCTTAGGCAGTTTCTTAGCGACCATCAAATACCAGCACGAAGCAGGGAAAAGTCCTACCCATAATTCTACCGATGCTCAATATAAAATTATGGAGGGGTTGATTGAGGAGGCCTGTGCCGAAGTGCGTTCCATCGCCCACCAAATGGCAACGGGCGAGCGCTTGAGTTTTGACTTGATGCAGGCGTTGGAAGAATTAATAGAACGCATCAAAAGAACCCAGCAGTTTGACATTGAATTTCACTACTTTGGGCAAGGACCCGAACTGTCGCAGTCCCAAGAATTGTTGCTGTACCGCATCCTACAAGAACTGTTTTCCAATATTCTAAAACACGCCGAAGCCGACCAAGCGACCCTACAAATCAATCAAAGCGAAACGGAATGGACCATCGTAGTAGAGGACAACGGCAAGGGGTTTGCAGCGGCGGCCAAGACTTCTGGTTTGGGACTAAAAAGCGTGGCCGAACGCATCGAAGAACTGCAGGGCCATTTAGAAATAGACAGCCATTTGGGAAGGGGAACAACCCTTGTATTGACCATTCCCTGTGAACGCGTCTAGTGCGGCCTTATTTTCTACTATTTACAACCAAACAGCATGATAAAACTACTGATTGCAGACGACCACCAGATTGTTATTGATGGCCTCAAGGCCTTGTTGAGAACCGTAGAACGCGTGGAGGTAGTGGGCGAAGCCAACGATGGCGCACAAGCAGTACGAAAAGCGAGGGCGCTACAACCCGACCTTGTATTGATGGATATTGAAATGCCTGTTGTGAACGGGATAGAAGCTTCGGCGCGCCTTAAAGAGCAGTTTCCCAATATTCGGATTTTGATCTGTACCACCCACAGCGATGCCTACAAAATTAAAAAAGGACTACAAGCAGGGGTAGACGGCTACCTCCTCAAAGGATCTGGACGGGAGGAATTGCTCCGAGCTATTGACGAAATTATGCGCGGCAATACCTATTACGATGAAAAGGTAGTTGGGGTTATTATGGATAATTTTAATAAAAAAAGAAGCCCGCAGCCCGTGGAATTGACCAAACGCGAGAAGGAAATTGTACAGCTGATTGCCGATGGCCTCAACACCAAAGAAATCGCCCAGCGGTTGTTTTTAAGCCCCCTCACCGTAGAAACCCACCGCAAAAATATCTTTTCCAAATTGGGCATCAACAAGGTAGCGGCGCTGATTCGCTACGCGTTGAAACAGGGGTTGATTGAGTAAGGGCGTATTTGTGTTGCAGGGGCGTATAGCCATACGCCCCTGCAACACAAATACCTACACGTCAAAACTAACCTCTACCTCCGCAGTAGTCGGTACCGCCGAGCAGCTTAAAATATACCCTTTTTTCACTTCGTCGTCGCTCAACGCCAAACAGCGCTCCATTTCCACTGCTCCGCTGATCACTTTACAGGTACAAGTAGAACAAGCGCCACTCATGCAAGAATACGGAGGGTCTTCGTCGATGCGCAATAAGCCATCTAAAATAGTTTCGTTGGGCTGTAAAGCCAACTCTATTTTTTTGCCGTTCATGGTTACGTGTGCTTTGGCACCTGCACCATTGCCCGCGCTGCTGCTGCGTTTGTCCTCGACTACAAACCACTCAATGTGGATGTTTTTCTCGTCTACGCCCAACACTTTTAAGGTATCTTCGGCGGTGCGCATCATGCCCTCGGGGCCACACATAAAGCACTCTACAGGGTTGTTGCCTCGGCGGTTGCCAGTGAATACTTCTTTGATTGCCAACGCGTCGATGCGTCCTTTTTTGCCTGTCCAATCCACTACCCGCTTGGCAAAAAGGCCAAATACACCGCCTTCTTTGCGCTCTTTGGGGCGAGAAAGCGTGTGCAAGACCTTTAACATCATGCTGTCCTCGCTGCGATTGCCGTACAACAAACACACCTGGCTTTTGGGCTCTTCCTCTAAGACCGATTTTAGAATCGACAACATAGGCGTAATGCCCGACCCCGAACAAAATAAAAAGTAATCTTTGGATTGGTTGGCATCCAGCGGCGTTGTGAAATGTCCCTGCGGCGGCATAACTTCAATTTCTTGCCCTGCTTGAAGGTTGTCGTTGATGTGGTTGGATACCAAGCCTTTGTGTACGCGCTTGACGGCAATTTTGAGGTCTTTGTCCATACTAGGACTGGAGCAAATAGAATAGGCGCGACGCTCTTGTTTGCCTTGGAACATAAACTTCAACGTCACATATTGACCGTGTTGGTAAGCAAACGTATCTTGTAAGTTTTGGGGAATATCAAAGCTCAGTACCACCGCATTGGGGGTTTCCTGTTCTACATTTTTCACCTTCAACGAATAAAAATTAGTATCGGCCATTGGTAGTTTCTCGTAATTTCTGTGTTTTAATAAAAATTCAACGCTTGAGTAAACAAAGCATTGGCAGCAAGGTTGGGCATAGCGCTACAAAATAACGTAATGTTTGGGACACGTTTGTAGAAACAATGTCCGAATGTGCCGTCGGTCGGTCGTCTACGACTGCTAATTATCCTGCAACAACTTCAACAAGGTCAATTCTAATTCATTGGAATCAAAAGAACTGGGCGTATAGGCAAAATTTCCCTCTTTGGTAATCAAGAAAAACTTGGGCACCGATACAATGTCGTAATCTTTGGTAATGGTAGAGCGCGTCGGATCAAAAAACAAATGGCGGCCTTGCAGTTGCTTTTTTTCAATGGTAGCGCGCCATTGGGCAGGGGTTCGGTCGAGAGAAATGTGAATAAAAACCACTTCCTCCTCTTGAAACTTGGGTTCAAACTGCTGCAACAGCTGTATTTTTTCAATGCAAGGACGGCACCAAGTAGCCCAAAAATCCAGGTACACCACCTTGCCCTTAAATTGCGACAAGCGCACCGCCTCGCCCTCCAAATTTTCCAACACAAAGTCGGGCGCAGGCATACCCGCCCTCATTCTACTGGCTTTCTGAAAAGGATCTAAAACCAAGCGGTCCAACTCGTAGTAAGGATTTTCTTCGATAAAATCTTCGTACATCGGCAACACCTCTTGCGGGTTTTCCTTGCGCAGCGCTTTGGCGACAAAATGCGCCATCATAAAGTACTTGGTACGCCCATCTAAATGGATTTTGCTGTACGCATACAGCCGTTCGTAAATACTCTCGTCCAAAACTTGCTCCTGCTTTCGACATTGGTAATGCAGCACCGCAATCATAAAATCGCGGTAGTGGCTGTTGCCCAGCGCGCCTTTTTCCTTAGCGAGGACACTATCGGCAAAATTGAGAAATTGAGGGGCCAAACGGTGGCGGGCACCATACACATCGCCGTAGGTCAAGAGTTGCAACCATTTGCCATAATCAAACTCTGCTTCTACAAACGCTTTAAATTCAGGCGACAGCGGTTGGTACAAATCTGCGGTAAACAACTGGTACAAGCTTTGTTTTTTGCGCCACTCGGCATCCGTCCAATCCATAAATTCCGAAGGTGGCATCGCCTGCATTTTTTTGTCCAACTCATTGTGGACGCTGTAATAATGAAAGCCTTTGCGGTACTGGCGGTAATTAAAAATATTGCCATCGGTAGGAAACGCCGCCCGATAGCGCTGCCAAAAATAGTTGTTGTGCTGCGCCCGCTGCCCAAA
>CAYUZF010000024.1:14041-16309 GCA_964449615.1 uncultured Aureispira sp. | reverse complement strand
TGCAAAAACAACTCGCATTGCTGTTTGCCGTAGCGCAGCGTTACCAATTGCGGCACTTCGATGCGACAAGTCAAGCCAAAATGGTTGCTTTCGTTGACCTGCGCGCTAATTTCTTCGGTGGTGTTGTTGATGTACCGTTTGTTGATTTCCAAAACGACATTGCCCACCACATCGTTGCGTACCGTGCCCGTTACCAATACATTATGGGGCTGTGCCCACATGCCCGCGCTCCACAACAACAACAGGCTTACTACCAATATCCGCATTTGTTGTTTCAAAAGTTGCTCTTGTTCTAATCCAAACAACGCCCCCTTAAAATGTTCGCTTACTAACTTACAAATAGGATACAAATATAAGTAGCTGAGGCGTTAAGTTTTGTTATGGAAGTACTAAAAGAGGAATAAGTAAGGGATTGAGGGGGTTTGAGTTGGGGGGGGGAGGGGAATATATTCGCCTGTTGTCCTTCGCAATAGCGCGGGAATAAATGAGCTTAGATAAGAAGATAGTTTGACTTATTCACTATCTTTATAAATCGCACCGTTTACTTTTTAGTTTAGCAAAAAAGCGAATAGACGGGGTAAAAACTATAATTTTTAAAAGTGATCAATTGTATAAATAGTCCATGCAGGAGCCGAAAAACACCAAACAAGTCAAAACAAAACAACGCGTTACCGACCACGGGGAAGTATTTACCAACGAGAGAGAAGTCAATGCGATGCTAGACTTGGTAAAACAGGAAACCGAACGAATAGATTCCCGCTTTTTAGAACCTGCTTGTGGCACGGGGAATTTTATGGTGGAAGTGCTTCGACGAAAATTGGAGGTCGTCAAACGCCGTTACAAAAAAAGTCAACTCGAATACGAACGGTATGCCGTCATTGCGGTCGGTAGTATCTACGGAATAGATTTGCTGCTCGACAACGTGGAAGAATGCAGAAATAGATTGTATCAACTATTTGAACAACAATACTGGAAGTTGTACAAAGAACAAGCAAAAGAAGCCTGTCTGTTGTCGGTGCAATTTATTTTGAGTAAAAACATCATGCAGGGCGATGCGCTAACCCTACAGAAAGTAGACAGCGATGCCCCTATTTTATTTTCAGAATGGTCGGCTGTGAACGGCAGTATGATTAAAAGAAAAGATTACACCCTAGCTCGATTGTTAAACAACCAACCCGTAGAAGGGCCCAACTTGTTTTCGGACTTGGGACAAGAGGCATTCATTCCAAAACCCGAAGCAGAATTTCCGTTGACCCACTTTCTAAAATTAAACCAGCATGTTTAACATCAACTACAACCCCGATGTATTGTCCTGCTTGGCTAATTTAAGCAACGACGAGGTGTTTACCCCGCCCAGTTTGGTCAATCAACTGTTGGACTTATTGCCCGCAGAACTTTGGACCGATCAAACCGTTACCTTTTTAGATCCAGTGAGCAAATCGGGCGTGTTCTTAAGAGAAATAGCCAAACGTTTGATGAAAGGCTTGGAAACCGAAATTCCTGACTTGCAAACCCGCATCAACCATATTTTTACCCAACAACTCTACGGCATCGCCATCACCGAACTGACCGCCCTGCTCTCGCGCCGCTCTGTCTACTGCTCCAAATTGGCCAACGGCACCTATTCTATCGTAGACACATTTACAGACGAACAAGGAAACATCCTGTTCGAACGCATCGAACACACCTGGAAAAAAGGCAAATGCATCTATTGCGGCGCCAGCGAACAAGAATACGACCGCGATGCCGCCCTAGAAACACACGCTTACCAATTTATTCATACCAACCAACCAGAAACAATTTTTAATATGAAATTTGATGTCATCGTAGGCAACCCCCCTTACCAGTTGAGTGACGGGGGACACGGAAGAAGTGCTGGCCCTATTTACCACACGTTTGTAGAACAAGCAAAAAAGCTGAATCCTCGATATTTAACAATGATTATTCCCGCTCGGTGGTATGCAGGCGGAAAAGGATTGGATAGTTTTCGCGCCGAAATGCTAAACGATGATCGGGTGCGCAAGTTGGTTGACTTTGAAAATTCAAACGAAGTTTTTCCAGGTGTAGATGTTGCTGGTGGGATTTGTTACTTTCTGTGGGATAGAGATAATAGAGGGGATTGTGAGATACTTAATCAATATAAGGGTGAACAAGTATTGTCAACTAGAAAATTAAATGAATTTAGTATTCTAATCAGACATGGTCAAGCAGTTCCCATTATTCGTAAAGTGATAAAAAATGAAGCCTCAAACTCTTTCTTAAATAAGG
>CAYUZF010000024.1:11373-14031 GCA_964449615.1 uncultured Aureispira sp. | reverse complement strand
AGTTTCTTCGAGAAAGCCTTTTGGAATGGCAACTAACTATAAACCTTTCAAAGAAGGAATACCTTGTCATTTTACACAAAGAATAGGAGTACAACATGCCAAACCTGATGACGTTCAAGATAACTACGACATACTAAACAAGTGGAAGTTACTAATACCGCCTGCACCAATAGCAGGACAAACAGACTTTTCTAAGCCTATAGCATTCTATTATGAAAGTAATACGAGGATTGCAAAGCCAGGGGAATGTTGTACAGAATCATGGTTGGTTGCATACTCATCTGATACAAAAGAAGATGTTGAGTACTTTAAATCCTACCTACTTACTAAAGTTGTCCGATTCCTCCTTCTACAAAGTGTAGTTTCTCAGCACGTCACAAGAGAAAAATTTGCATTTATACCCAATTTACCGAAGTACGATCAATTATTTACAGATGAATTATTGAGAGCGCGGTGGAACATCACGGATGAAGAATGGGAATTTATAGATTCTAAAATCAAATAACCATGAGCAAAGAATTTTTCCCAAAGCGGTCGGAGGCCAGTCCAAAGATATACGCGTATTCGATCAAGGCGCCCAACAGGCGCGGGTTGTTAAAAATCGGTTATACGGCGCGGGAGGTGGCCACGCGGGTGGCAGAGCAGTTGCGGACGAGTGGGGTAGATTATACCATAGAATACGAATGCAGTGCCATGCGCAACGACGGCAGTGCTTTTAGTGACCACGAGGTACACCAGTATTTGCGGCATCAGGGTTTTACCAATCCCGATGGGGAGTGGTTTGCCTGTACGTTGGACGATTTGAAAGCGGCAATAGTGGCGGTAGAAAATAGGGGCGCCAACGAAGAGAACCGAGCGTGGACTTTTGCCATGCGTCCAGAGCAAGCCGCCGCTATAGAAAAAACAACGGCTTATTTTAACAGTTTTAACGCAGATCCCGAGAACGAGGAACAGGCGCCCCAATTTTTGTGGAATTGTAAAATGCGCTTTGGCAAAACGTTTACAACTTACCAATTGGCAAAACGGAGCAACTGGAAAAAAGTGTTGGTGCTCACCTTCAAGCCTGCGGTACACAGCGCTTGGGAGGAAGACCTGCTGCGCCACGTAGATTTTGAAGGCTGGCAATTTGTATCCAACCACCCCGATACCCTCAATTATGAGCAAGTAGACCAAGAGCGGCCTTTTGTATGCTTTGGCTCTTTTCAAGATTATTTGGGTAGAAATAAAAGCACAGGCGGGATCAAAACAAAAAACGAATGGGTGCATGCCATCCCGTGGGATTGTGTGGTTTTTGACGAATACCACTTTGGTGCTTGGCGCGAGAGTGCCAAAGATTTGTTTGCTTCGGAAGAGCAGCAAGAGCAGGAATTTGGGGATGGAATTGGACGCGCTTATTTTGATGCAGGGATTATGCCCATCACCACCGACCACTATTTGTATTTGTCGGGCACGCCTTTTCGCGCCTTGACTTCTGGAGAATTTATAGAAGAACAAGTATACAATTGGACTTACTCCGATGAGCAAAAAGCCAAAGAAAATTGGAAAGGGGAGGACAATCCTTATGCAGCGTTGCCGAGAATGGTGATGCTAACGTACCAACTGCCCGACGCCATTACCGAGATTGCAATGGACGGCGAGTACAATGAGTTTGATCTCAATACTTTTTTTAGAGCAACGGGCGAAGAAGCGCAAGCGGAGTTTGTTTACAAAAGCGAAGTGCAAAAATGGTTGGATTTGATCCGCGGAGCCTATGCCCCAATGACGGTGGACAATTTAAAATTAGGCGCTAGCAAGCCGCCAATGCCCTATTCGGATGCGCGTTTGTTGACCGTTCTAAACCATACGTTTTGGTTTTTGCCTTCGGTCGCCTCCTGTTATGCCATGCGCAATTTGATGCACGAGCGCAACAATCTTTTTTACCGCGATTACGAAATAGTAGTAGCCGCAGGAACCAAAGCAGGTATTGGGGCAAAAGCGCTGCCGCCTGTACTGGCCGCTATGAAAGCGCCTTTAGAATCGAAGTCGATTACTCTATCTTGTGGGAAACTTACAACAGGGGTAACGGTCAAACCCTGGACAGGGATTTTTATGCTCAGAAATTCCTCCAGTCCCGAAACCTATTTTCAAGCCGCTTTTAGAGTACAATCGCCCTGGACCATCAAAAATAGGGATGGCCGCTCTCCAGACGAGGAAACTATTTTGAAGGAAGAATGCTATGTTTTTGATTTCGCTCCTACAAGGGCCTTGCGACAAATTGCCGATTACAGTTGTCGGTTGAACGTAAACGAAACAAACCCTGAAATTAAAGTAGCGGAATTTATCCACTTTTTGCCTGTCTTGGCTTACGACGGCAGTTCTATGGAACGCATCAATGCAGCGGGAATTTTGGACATGGCTATGAGTGGCACCACGGCTACGCTACTGGCCAGAAAATGGGAAAGTGCGCTGCTTGTCAATGTGGACAACCAAACGCTGCAACGCTTGCTCAACAACCAGCAGGCAATAGACGCGCTTATGTCTATAGAGGGCTTTCGCTCCCTCAACCAAGACATAGAAACCATTATCAATAAATCGGAAGCCGTTAAAAAAACTAAGAAACAGGCAAACGACCAGACCATAGACAAGGGAGAAAAGAAAGAGCTGTCACAGGCAGAAAAG